>NZ_JAAQXA010000048.1:0-6426 GCF_012985775.1 Pseudomonas sp. WS 5011 | reverse complement strand
GCGGAAAAACACGGAGGAAGAAGCCGCATCGTGACCGATGCGGTTAGAATTTAAACCCCGCGCAATCGGGTGGAGGCACCGGTCACGTTGTTAGCGAAATGAGCGGTCACGTTCACCGAAATCCGCAGCAACACGGCAGACATGGTGCGCGACGAGGGCGGTGATGTAGACGAGGCGCGTTTTGTCGCCGGTATCCGGATGTGGTTTTGAGAACCTGACATGAAAAGAACAATTAAAACTTTGGTGGCGGCCGGCGTGGTCGGTAGCACAGCTGTCCTGGCCGGCGCCTACTTTGGCGTGGTCAACGTGGGGGCCGATGATCCCCATTTTCCTGCAGTGCATGCGTTTCTCACGATGGCCCGCGACCGCTCTATCGAAGTCCGTTCGCAGGACATCGAGGTTCCCAACCTGGATGATCAAGCTCTTATTCGCGCCGGTGCGGGCAACTACAACTCCATGTGTATCGGCTGTCATTTGGCGCCAGGTGTGGCGGAGACCGAGCTAAGCCAATCGCTTTACCCTGCGCCTCCCAACCTCGCCAAGATCGGTGTCGATGGCAATCCGTCAGCAGCGTTCTGGGTGATCAAGCATGGCATCAAGGCAACGGGTATGCCTGCGTGGGGCAAGAGCATGGGCGATGAGTACATCTGGGGCATGGTTGCCTTCCTTGACCAATTGCCGACGATGGATGCCAAGCAATACCAAGCACTCGTCGCATCCAGTGGCGGCCATCAGCATGGTGGTGGGGAAACGCAAATGCATAACCATGAAGGACAGCACGGCGACAACAAGCCTGGCCATCATGACAATAGTGGCGGTGGCGATGACCATCATGGATCAGGTGATGCTGGAGAGCCTGGTCATCACGATGCCGCGGCTACGGATAGCGAGGGTGGCTCCGCACCTAAGGCAGGTCACCATTCGGATATGAGTGGCGATGACCACCATGCTGGGGATGAGGCGTCGTCCAACGGAGGTGATCATCACGCCGAGCAGGCTCCGAACGCCTCGCCCAAGACCCACACCCACGCCGATGGCAAAGAGCACGTACATGAAAGCTAAATATCTGGCCTTACTGGCCGCTCTCTCCGTCACGTCTGCGGTTCAAGCAGCTGATGCCCTGACGATTGATGTCCATCGTGATGCCAA
This sequence comes from Pseudomonas sp. WS 5011, assembly GCF_012985775.1. NCBI lineage: Bacteria > Pseudomonadati > Pseudomonadota > Gammaproteobacteria > Pseudomonadales > Pseudomonadaceae > Pseudomonas > Pseudomonas sp. WS 5011. The sequence goes on along the minus strand of NZ_JAAQXA010000048.1, from coordinate 5,277 downwards.
TTGCGGATGTTGCAAGAAGTGGATTTCACACCTCGAAGCGAATGGCTTCAAAGTCGTCGACCATGTTGAAAGCAACATGACAGCAGTGAAGCAAAGACTGGGCGTCGCGCCACGGTTAGCGTCTTGCCACACCGCGGTGATTGACGGCAAGTTCGTCGAAGGTCATGTGCCGGCGGCTCAGGTCATCGAACTCACCAAGCGCGATGATCTGCTGGGCATCGCTGTTCCCGGGATGCCGGCGGGCTCCCCCGGCATGGAAGTCGATGGCGTACAGCATGCCTACCAGGTCATTGGCTTGACCAAGACGGGTTCTGATCAGGTCGTTGCAGAATATCCCGCCCAGTAGTACTGCCTGCCAGCACGGCCGCTTGTGTGTAGTGGCCGACTCATTTTCATACGTCCTTTAACCTAAGTAAAAAAGGCGCCCTAGGGCGCCAAGGGCTGTCTCCAAACCAAAGGAGCACTACGAGGGGACAGCAGGACCAAGGAGCGAGCGGGCAATCAACCCGCTCGCTTGCCAGGGTTAGAGAACTTCCAGCGGGTACTCGACAATCAGGCGGAACTCATCCAAATCCGACTCGAAGTCGGTGGCGCGAGTCGTGGCTTGTCGAATGCGAAAGGACATGTCCTTCAACGACCCAGACTGCACAACGTACTTGGCCTCGATGTCCCGCTCCCAGCGCTTCTGGTTGGTCAACGGATCGCCGTTGTCATCACGGCGCATATAGACTTCGTTGGCGTTGCTGTAGTCGGCATCCCAGCCCTGGGCATATCGAGTCATGAAGCTCAATCCAGGCACACCGAAAGGCTCCATATCCAGGTCATAGCGCACTTGCCATGACTTCTCCTTCGGCGAGTTGAAGTCGCTGTACTGGATGGAGTTGTCGAGGTAGATGGAGTCCGATTGGCGCAAGTAGTCGAAGTCATCATCGCCATTGTTGCGCTGGAGACCCACCAGCACTGTATGAGCGCCGAATTGGATGCCGACCTTGCCGCTCCAGATGTTGTTATCGAAGCTCCCGAGGAGCTGCCTCCCTTCATCGACCGCCTTGTAGTAGTTCAGCCCGCCGATCAAGGCGACATCGTCCGCAAGCGGGTAGCTCAGCGTGGTGCCCGCGTAATATTGATTCCAGGCATCCTTGAGGCGGCTGGTGTAGAGACTAAAGCCGACGTTGTCATTAAGCGTGTAATCACCACCGAAATAGGCGATCCATGGCGAGTCCACTTCGCCCGCGTAGAAGGTAGCGAAGCCGTCGCGCATGCTGCTGGTATTGGGTTGGCTCATCGAGTGGAGGCGACCGCCCTGAAGCGACAGTCCTTCCACGCTGCTGTTGACCACGGTGACACCTCGGAAACTCTCCGGTAAAAGCCGTGCATCACCGTATTGGACGACCGGGCTGACGGGAAAGACGTCGCCTACCTTGATCTCGGTATCCATGAACCGAGTTTTCACCGCGCCCCCAGTTTGGAGTAGTTGTCCTCAGCCTGCCCGAGGCTGTTGTAAGGCATCACGTCGACTGAGCCCCCGGCACCAGAACGGCCGTCGCCGGTGTCAAGCTTGAGCCCCAGCATGGCAAAGGCATCGACACCAAAACCTATGGTGCCCTCCGTGAAACCAGACTCGAATCGGCCTATCACGCCATGCGCCCACTCTTCCGAATAGCCATTACCCGAGCTGCTGGACTGGCCTTTACGGAAATCGCGGTTGAAGTAGAGGTTTCGATTGAGAATGGTCAGGCTGCTGCCTTCGATAAATCCCTCGCCTTTCTCGCCGGCGGCCATTGCAGCTTGCCCGGTACTGACGCTCAGAGTGAGCAGAGAAAGTCCTAACAGGGTTCTGTTATTCATAAATGCTCCTGATGTTATTGGCAGTTGTCATTGTGTGGTCGCATATATGTGCCAAGCGCGCCGGGCATAGCCAGGCACGCATTGGTCATATTTCCACATGCCAAATAACGTCAGGGTGACTTGGAAATTACATTTCAGTCAGCGCGATGTCATTTATCTAGTTTTGATTACGGCAACCTGTCCCGGCTGCCCGGTATTCAAGAATATTCAGATCGCCATTGGAGTCCTCGTAGGTCATCTGGGCCGGCATCACACCGCAGCTAGAGTCCGTCGGGGTAGTGGCCACGACCCTGGCGATATCGAGTTTCATGCCGTAGCGGTAATGAATAACTTCAGGCGGATTCTTTCCGTTAGCGGCAGCATACTCTTGCATGGCCTGCTCATTGGCCTGAATCATCCGACCATAGACACGATCAGCGCCGCCTTCTGCCAGAGCTGCAGAGGAAACAACCATAGCGGAAAGTGCAGCAATGACTTTGAGGTTTTTCATGTTTAATCACTCCTTCAAGGTGGTGATTAAAATATAAACGCAAGACCCTGTCACAAACGTGAAGCGAGAATTACATTCCTGTAATGGATCTAAACTCTTTGAGAGTAAAGGTTTTGATACGTCAGTTATGTTTGGCACTCGTCAGAGCAATTACAGGCGTCGGCTACCGAAGATAACAATTTCTACCCAGGTATCAGTGAGTGGGTCATTGGAAAGTCAGCTTTGGTGAGGCGATCGTTAGCGGTAGTAATGCACTCTTGGCGGCTCCCCATAGTCGCCGTCTGTGCATTTCGCTAAATGCGTGCGCTGCACAAACAGTGCAACGCACGGATTATTGCTAATTACAGCAGTGGAAGGGTGTAGCTCACGATCAGGCGGTTCTCATCAACGTCGTTGCCGAAGTTGGTTGAACGTAGTGTGGCGTTGCGCCATTTAACGCCCAGGTTTTTCAGCGCACCGTCCTGAAAGACATAGGCGATGTCAGTATTGCGCTCCCACTCCTTACCATCGGCACCGCCTGCGCCTAGATCAATATTGTCGCCGGTCAGGTAACGGGTCATGAACGTCAAGCCAGGGATGCCAACGCTGGCAAAGTTGAAGTCATAGCGGGCCTGCCATGAGGTTTCGTCTTTGTTGGCGAAGTCACCGATTTGCACATAGTTGACCAGGAACGGATCGGTGCCGTTGATGTAGGCGTAGCCGGTGTCTCCGCTCATGCTCTGGTAACCAACACCGAGTGCGTGACCGCTAAATGCATAGGTGAACATCGCCCCGAATGCCTTGTTGTCGACGTTGCTGTTGCCCTCGTCGGTGGAGCGAGCGTAGCGCAGATCAGTTTTCAGCGATTGCTTGTCACCTAGCGGCAAGGTGTGCAGGACCGTGAAAATATGCTGCTTGTAGAAACCGTCTAGATTGCCGTAGTTGTAGCCGGTGGCTAGGTTGCTGTTCCACTTGTAGGTTGCTCCGGCGAAGTTGAATTCATCGCTATTCTGGGTTCCGCCGCCGCTGATAGCGCGGGCTGCGCCGCTGGTAATGCTGAGGTCTTCGCTATCGGATGAGTCGCGCTGGCTTACTTGTTTGAGCTGGCCGGCATCGAAGGTCAGGCCGGCAATCTCCAGCGAATTCAGGTGCCCGCCTTGAAAGGTCTGTGGCAGCAGGCGCGAATCGTTTGCTTGGACGGTTGGCAGTCGAGGTTGCAGCGTGCCCAGTTTCAGCACGCTGTTTGAAGCGCGCAGCTTCGCGGTTAAGCCCATCTCACCATATTCATCCTGCGCTGCACGAGGTGCTTCTTTGTTGCGTTTTAGAAGGCCCGTGCCTGAACGATCAGCGCTGGAGTCCAGCTTGAGACCCAGCATGCCGATGGCGTCGATACCCACGCCGACTGTCCCTTCAGTGAAGCCGGATTCGTAGCGCAGCAGGAAGCCCTGGGCCCATTCCTCCTGCTTTGACTGGCTAGCTGAGTCTTGGCGGAAATCACGATTGAAATAGAAGTTGCGCGCTTCCAGACCAGCTTTGCTATCTGCCAAAAAATCAGCTGCCGCTGGTTGACTGAGACCGAGTCCTCCAGCGCTCAGCAGGAGCCCGCACGTGACTCGGTTAAGCCATTGAGAGTTGGGGGTAGCAATGAGCATGTAATTATCCTCGTCGAAAACATGTGTGGTAGACGTGGGGCAGGCTCGGGTAGGCGTATTACACTTGCACATACTTTCGATGACATTTTTATTTCAATGATCGAGAGGGCGAATGAAAGCCTTACAGGGCGAGGGTTTCAATGCAGGAGTGGAAACTTTTGTTTGTTTCAGCGAGATGACTATTTGGTGAATTAGCTGCTTGTGGACTACTCAGGGCTACTGAGTGAACCAGTTGTGGCGATCTTCAAAGGCTTTGTAGATGAGCGATACCAGTGTCTGCACTTCTGATTGCTCTGCTGCCAGCGGGGACGTTGAAATCCAGACCACCCGTTCCAAGGCAGTCTCGAATAACTCGTCAAGGGGCAGCAGGTTACGGTCTACATGGGAGATGTAGCCAGGTAGCAGGCCAATGCAGGAGGAGTTACGCAGCAAGTCAACGACCCACTCTTGTGAATGCACTTGAATGACCGCGCTTTGGCGCTGACGGATCAGCTGATTCCATGGTTCGAAACTGTCAACCGTTGTGTTTCCCGCGAGCTGAACCAGCATGAAATCCTTGAGGTCGGCTACAGAACTCGGTAGGCGTTTACCCGCATAACGTTTGGCCATATGGGCACGATAGGGAATTCGTGCAAGCATCAATGGTGTTGTCATTGCAAAGCTTGGAGTCGGTCTTGGCGTGCCGGGATCGGTGATCCAAATCATGACCTCTGCCAGCCTCTCGGGCTCGCCCTCCTGTGGGATGATTTCTAGTCTCACGGCCGCGTCATTACGCAGCCAGGAGATCAAATCACGGGCCAGCAGGTCGGTGAGCAGTGCCGTCGGCACCGCAAGACGTACCAGAGCTCGCTGGACACTGACGTCCTCTGGATGCAGGTCACCGAATTTCTGGATCAGTAGTTGTTGTAATTCACGTCCTGTTGCGCTCAGGCTGAGCTCGCGTCCTTTATAAAGGAATAGCGGGGTACCTACAGTTGCCTCCAGCTTCCTGAGTTTTTTGCGCATCGGCACGATATGTAAGTTTAGGCTGCGTGCAGCCTGCCTAAAGCAGGCGCAGCGCGCGCTGGTCAAGAAAATCTGTGCTAGTTGGTGGTCGATGGTGAGAGGGTCGAACATGGGGGGCGATCAAAGCTCGTGCCAAGCAAAATGCATGTACTTTGAGCTTAACGAGACGAACCTAAGGAAACTCTGAAAAAGACTTCCTGATTTTGGCAAAATCCCCGGACTCCACCCGCCGAGTTTTCCGATGAAGCAGATGACCTTCGCCGACGCCGAGTACGCCGGCAAGCGCAAACAGACCCGCAAAGA
>NZ_JAAQXA010000047.1:0-6594 GCF_012985775.1 Pseudomonas sp. WS 5011 | reverse complement strand
AAGGAGTGGGGGCAACAGCAGCTGCGCTGGTAGACTTATCCACAGTTGCTGGTAACAAAATCAGCAATCCGCCCTGGGTCAAATTTCAATCGGCAGGGTGGGTCAATTTTCCATCAGCGCCAACACAGCAAGTAAGGCAAGAGTAAAAGGGAGTGCATTTAGGCGCATCGTCGTATCCGTTCGAGTTATTTCTAGAAGCACAGCCGTGAACACAGGTGCGCGAGCGTGAGAGAAACTAGGTGCAAACAGCTGACCTAGTTCTGGGTCTTCTTAAGGGGGGCATTCGCTGAGACACGGGTGAAGACGATGTCCTTACCGCAAAACTTGGTGTTCATTTTGTCCGGGCCAGATTTAGCCGCAGTGAATACCAACGGGTAGTAGTTACCCTTCAGCTCAAGGACTTTTTTCGGTTTTATGGTGACCTGGCCCAAGAATGACGAGCCTTCGACCGTGTAGCGCAGCCAGCCACGACGGCCACCTTCGACGATGTTGTTTTCGGCTGTGCCATAAAAGGATCCGTTGTAGCTACCGTTGAGGAAGCGGAACGTTATGTCCTGGCTTTCCAACCCATTGCTCTCGCACCCCATATTGCCTCGCCAAGTTCCCTGCATCGGCGCCTCCGGCGCTATGCCTAAAGCAGAACAACCACTTATTGCCAAACCAACTACCACGGCAATTACGGCCTTCATCTTTACTCCATCTCGTCATGTGTTTGGTTTATGAGTTACGGCTGATTGGGCTGAAAGCCCAAACCTGAGCCGTAACCCCATTGCTGTAGTGGTCTCAGGCCGAAGCGATGGTGACCACTATGAGTGACAATTTAACTTGGGCCGTAAAAATTGTCACTCATAGAGAGGGTACTTATAGGGCGTGGCCTTATAGTGCCGTGGCTCACTAGCATCCCCATCTGGAAAGGGGGTGACTAATGACGACAGACCCGCTCGTATTGTTTGGGCGTCGGTTGGTAGAGCTTCGGCAAGCCAATGGCTGGTCTCAGGAGCGGCTCGCCCATGAAAGCGGATTGGCCAGGAGCTACCTTGGCGGGGTGGAACGAGGTCGACGAAACCTAGCTCTGCTCAACATCTACAAGCTCGCCCACACGCTGGGCGTGGAGCCATTCGAATTGCTTGTTGCGCCTCAGGCTGAGGGGGATTTGCAAGTCAAGGGCGGCTAGGCCTGACCGGCTCCTTGGTGTCAGATCGAGTGGATAGTCGGAATTAATAGATATTGCCGTCTGATCAGAAGACGGCTTGCTGATCCTGGTTATCGACCTGGTTTCGCGCTGCATTGGCTGCTTCGAGTATCTCGTGCCCCTGAGCGCCTGCGTGTGTTCCTCAACGGGATAGCCAGATGCAGCGCATGTGCGACCCGTTGCTTCGATCTCCATGTCTTGCTGAGACTTCTCTTTGTAGGTTCTAAGCAATTTTATAATCGAACTCGGGGCTAGCGATGCTTCGAATGATTCAGCATCAACTCTCATAGCCCGAGGTCATCCTCAAGCTTCAATCCGTTCATAAAGTTCTTGTCAGCAAATAGCTCTAGTGCGCGGTTCTTAACGTTCAAAGCAATCTGTGCAATCGGAACGCATTTTGCGATATTGTCGACTTGCTCTGCCGTAGCAATTTCTATCACTCGAAGATATAGGTCGTAACCGGCTTCACTAACAACATGGTGAAATTCGTTATTGGGGTTGAAATCGATTTTTTTCCCGAACAAAACAAGGCTGCTTAGATCAATGCCGATCTCCATCGGCCCAATGGCTATAGGTTTTTGATAGTGAGTCGACTCAGAGCAACAGGCTTTATCGTCAAAGTCATCTTTTTCAGACATGATCACTCCCCCGATTACAGGGGTGAGTAAATCCTGCTTTGCATCCTCGGCAATCTTGAAAAGTTCATCAGTCAGACGGTCTACATGCTTTGCATCACAGTCGATAAGCATGTTCTCGTAAGCCTCCTTGATTGCTGTGTCGTTGCGCTTGTGTTCGAGCGTGTACGAGATGCAATTGAACACGCATTGCAACACGTCAAAACGGTAGCTCGGGACTTCGTCGATCTCGAAAAGATAGTCAAGAGCGGCTCGCTCGGGCATTTTGTAGCCTGCCGCGCGGAGAACTGCCGCGCTTTGACGACAGATGTAGCCATCACGATACGCTGTAGTCATTTCTGAAATCTTCATTGTTCAAAGGCATCATGTTAATTATAAGATGGCTATGGGCCATATTTTATTCAGACTGTAGTTTTTGTTTAGATCGTGGTGGGACAAGAAACTCTGGTGGCTGCGTAGTGGCAAAAAACAGGTAGATGACGAATACTCCAGCCTGCATGAAAATAAATAGAAAGGCCGATACAAAATACCCAATATCGTTCGGCATGAGGTAAGCCACAATACCTACTGGTATATATAGGATCATGCCAATCCATTCCCAGGTATGGCCGCTTATGAAGCCATAAGCAAAGTCGAGCACATCACTAAAACCCAGGTGACTAATAAGTGGGGAGACGAGAAACGCAGTCGGGAAAACAATGAGCGCGAAAAGAGTCCAGATTGCTTCTGCATGTTTTTTCATTACACGCCTCCAGCGCTACGAGTCCAACTCGAATATCTTATACCTTGCATCAGACCGACGATAAAACCGCGAGAGTTTTTTCGTCCAGCTTCGGTATACAAGACCTTCCCATTACCTTGGAATTGAACTGCGATACGGCCATCACCCTCCTGAGCATTTATTTTCAATCCTGTGCACATGTAATGATCGCCTGAAAGATCAAAATACATTGATTTACCAAATCCCTTCATCAGATGTATTTTATCTATACTGCAAGAAACTCTACTTTTTGGTGCGCCAAATTTTTTAAGCGATTCCGAGTTACCTAGAAAATCGAACTCAACAAATCTGATTTCATTTCCCGCGTAGAATTGGTTAAAAATCTCGAATTGGATTCCAATGCCGGTTTTAGGCCCTACGAAGTTACTAACCTCTCTTATTTCGCCTGCGAAACGATTAAATATTGGGGGCTCATAAGCGCCTGCAATAAACTTTGAGGCAAGCACGCCTATAATAAATATAGCGGCAGTGGTTTTAAATTTTATCATTTTCGTTCCTTAGCTAAAGCCTTAATTCTTATTGCGAGAAAATTTGATTGCAAGAGTTTCTACTCACACGGAAACGTAACCAATTGAAGTTTTTCTTATATGACCAAGTTTTTCAGCTTCACGAAAAATTCGTCCGGCACGAAGATTTCCGATGTGACTTTTCTTTGCGAACTCCTTGAGCTTTAGGGGCGTTCCAGGTGTTGTCGATTTCGCAGTTCCCACAAGGTTCTTCAAGATTTCTGAGTTGCCGTCAATTGGGTTTTCAGCAGTTTCTTCAGTCATTGTGGTTGTCGCGGTTTTTGTAGTTGTTTCGACTTCTTGGTTGTCGACAACCCTGTTGCAGCGGACGCTGGACAGGGCTAGGGCTGGCACGATCTCCAGGCAGAGCGCAAAGCTCAGGCACAAGATTTGGATGAGCGCTGGGGTGACGCCTGCAGCCTTTACCTGCGTAGACTTAATTCGGGTGAGCTCCAAGGATGCTGTGTTGATTGCATCCATGGCTTCAGCACGTTGCTGGGCTACACGAGCTGCTACCGATTCCTCGAGCTCCAGCGCCTTAGACACCATTCCACGTGCGCGGAGAAGGTTTGCCTGCGATGCGGCTTCTTCGACTTGGATATCTAGCGATTCTATTAATGACGAATTTTTTAGAGCCTGCTGATTTAGTACGGCGGCACGGTCTGTGTTCAGAACATCGTGCGTCACGCGACTATGACTGATTGAGGAAAGCAGACGGTCATATGTGGCCCAGGCGCTGACTGCCGAAAGCACCACTGCACAGCACATCATCAGGAGAGAGCGAGGGCCAGTTAACACTCGAACTGCTACAGGCCATGCGAGATATTTGAAGATATCTAACAGAACGGCGGCGGATGCAAAGAGTAGGGCAAGTCGAGGGTCTTCAATAAGATCGTAAATTGCTAGAGCGACCGAAATTGCAGTTACGCTCGAAAGCAAAAGCGCTATTGTTACAAAGATAACTGCAAGCAACTTGCTCATATATGCATTCCTTACTTGTATGGCTCAAGTATATTGAATGCAGATAAATATGTAAGTTGTATTAGTTAATTGCACGAAGGGGGTTGTTAGATTGCTTAAATGTTGATAGTTCGCGCAGCGGCTAGCTTAGCCGTATTCGAGCAACGCTGGCTTATTTGCATTTAGAGCTAATATTTCACTGGTTTGATATTGGCGATATCTTGCATAAGAATAATATCTGCAAGAACTTTAGCTAGAGCTTTAGGAGCGTGGTCATGCTCGACATGTGGGGCAAGATATCGGCTCTTATCATGCACCAGTTCGATGACAAGGCCTTCATCGACAAGTCGTAGGCTGGTGTACTTGTTAATGACAAAGCTGTCCTCGCCCTCGACGTTAGCCCAAACATGACCAAACTCATCGAACATCGTGTCGGTCAACGCAAGATCGGCAACCACAAACAGTCTCCTCACTTTTCGGCATGTGACTTCGAAGCCTGTAGCTATTAGCACCAGCAGGTACATCAGGGGGACAAGGGGTATTGCTATTGCGATCTCGATTGGCATCCATACCAGCCTTGCCATTCTTACAGCCAGTTGAGCCAGTCCGCGTACAGGCACCATCCAGTTCACTCGCATGAATATCGCTCGTCTATGAAGGCGGCGGCCAGCACGTGCGAAAGCCCCTTCAGATGCGTGGAAGGGTTGTCGTCGTAGAGGGTGCCGATAATAAAAGGGCCAAGAAAATCCGACATGACCCATAACTTACCTTGATGAAAGTACGCCTCGCTTATGGTGGTGCTAAGCCGCTTTTCCAGGTCAAGGTTATTATCGTCAACGAAGAAAGCATCACCATCCACTCTCACACCGTTGAAAATAGGAATAAAACTGGCTTCTTGAAAGTGCTGGTTATTCATTGTTATTTTCCATTTAACGGGAGGATTTTGTTCCCTCGAATTGTTCACAACGTTAGCTCTGTTTGTCGCTGGAAGTCCAGTGATTTACTTATGTCGTAGTCAATAAAAAATCTCACCGGTTCACAGCGTCTAGCGGTAAATTCTCCACCGAAAATAACGCTCAACAACTTTAGTATCTCCTCGATCATCCGGATGACTTTGATTTGCTCTGCCGTAAACCTGATGTAGAGCTTTTGGTTCTTACGGATGAATTCATAGTAGTAAACGCGGAGGAATCGATTGCGCTCTTCCTGATCTCTTCTTGCAATTTCAATCTGAAGGTCAGAAATAGTTTCTGGGTCATAATGAATACCTTCTTGTTTTATTAGTTTTTGCCAAGTCAATCGTGATCTTTTTAACTTCCTGCCGCTGATGACCTTTCCGTTGAGCTCGTAAGCCACTCCTTGGGGCTGTCCTTTGTCGCTTAGAGTGAGGTGCAGGTATACCTGTTGCCTCCTGAGTAACCTCACGAAATCGAACATGTCGCCATCAGTATCGCGAGTTGCTTCGATTGCCCCTGCAATCTTCGCAATCAACCGGTACTTGAGCGGCATCTCATCGGCCCTGATTGAAGCCTGTAGCTCAGCATGGGTGATGTTCGTGCCCCAGGTCTTCGATGGTTGAGGTGCTTTTACCAAGCCCAGCATGTCTTCAATCTCGCTGACGCTGTTGAGGCTGACTAAGCGTTCGTTGCTGTCCTTTACCATCGGTAAGCTTTCTTCGAATCTGATCCTGTTAGCGACTATATGGACGTGTTCGTGATCCTTGTCGCGGTGCATGACAGCCACGTACTTCGTGGTCTCACCAAACCCCAGGTCAGCCAGATACTTCCGGATCGCAATCTGCCATTGCTCGTCCGCAAGGGTTTCGCCGGGACGTAGTGAGAGAATTGCGTGGTAAACAGGCTTGATGGGCTTGTCGGAGTCGAGTGATAGTTTTCTGAACGCCTCGATTTGATCGAACTCTTGGATCAGCGCCTTCAACGCGTCCTCACTACCTGAAAGGATGCCTGGTAGTGGGTCACGGGACATACAGTTGCTGTCCATGGTTTTGATGAGGCTGATTTCATGGTCGTGCTTACTGCAGCCAAAGATGTAACGCAGCCGATTTTTAAAGCTTCCTGAGCTCTTGGGGAAGATCTTGCCAATCATCTGGCACCTCCCAGGCTTACGCTCGAGACTTTCTTAACTTGATCCATTAGCTCGTCGCGGCTCTTGGCGGCGTTGATCATCGAGGCTAGGTTCATCAGCTCCCTTTGTACTTCGATTACATCCATCCTCACTACCTGTTTGACCTTCGGCTCGCAGGTAATCAGGTAGTCACGGACAAAGGCACTGACCTTTCTGTACCCGGAGAGATCGAGCTTTGCGCTCAACGTCTGGAATTCATCGTTACTTAACCTGATTGTTATTCTGTTTGCTTTGTTCTTGTTGTTATTCTGCGGATTCCACGCCATCCGGCCACCCAGTCCGCTCTCATCTGGCCAGGCATTCCAGGGCCATCTGGCCACCTGTTCCACGGCCATCCGGCCGGGCAGTCGGAGCGCAGCGACGCAGGGGTGGCAT
>NZ_JAAQXA010000046.1:0-6610 GCF_012985775.1 Pseudomonas sp. WS 5011 | reverse complement strand
TGCCACCCCTGCGTCGCTGCGCTCCGACTGCCCGGCCGGATGGCCGTGGAACAGGTGGCCAGATGGCCCTGGAATGCCTGGCCAGATGAGAGCGGACTGGGTGGCCGGATGGCGTGGAATCCGCAGGTTGAGCTTATAAAGAAAGAACCCACTCAAGCGGAATCAGCCTCGCAAGATGTGGCGGTTAATGGGCTAAAGGTAGCGGCTGACGCGGCGATTGGTGAGCATGCACTGCAGGATACCGCCAGTGAATACGGCGAAGCTCGCAGTTACCTGCAGGTGGATATCGACGGAAACGGCAGCACTGATGCCGTTGTCATGTACACGCTAGAGCCAACCGATGGTGGCAATTACAGCAACCAGTATCTAGTGCCATTTATCCGTAATGGTGACACGTGGGAAGCTAAGGCACGCCTAGATATCATAAACTCCGCCACTGATTTGGCTGACGAAGGCAATGGGGTTCTGAGCTATGTCGAGCTCTCGCGCGGCCCTGATGATCCTGATTGCTGCCCGTCCCAAAATACAACGCGCCTGTACAAGTGGAGTGGCTCTGTATTGCAGGATCTCAAAAATGATGGTGCCTCGCCTGCCAAGACATCATCCAAGCCTCTTGCTAAACCGCCTTACTACTCAGTGTTCACGCTTAATAACCCTTCGGACGATAATGAAGAGCTGACCAAGCGAGTATTGGAGTGCAGCATGGCCTCAAAGCTTGTTGGGCAGTTAGAGTCGATTGATATCATCAGCGATAAGTTTAATCGGATAAGTTTGGAGAAAGACATTGCTCCCGATGTAGAGTTGTTTGCTCAATACCACGCCATGATTAAAAAAGACTGGTCTCTAAAAGATATGAATCGAGCAGAGCAAGATGAATATTTAGTGGGGATCTATAATTCTGAATTCTGCCAACAACTCCACGGGCGGCCGAAGATTCAAGTTTCCGATGTGCCTGCAGAATAGTTATCGGATCTAGATATCCAGCCGCACCGCACTCGCACGTACAGTCCTGCCAAGGGACTGTACCGCGTTTAGCATTCATTACAAGATCGCGCAGCGTGGAGGTTGATACGGGCCAGATGAGAATTCTTCTTCTGGTTTAAGGAGGCTTAATCGCTTGTATCAGTATCACGACTTTGATTGGCTTCCGTATTACCGATAGATTCGAAAAATGAAGACACCGACAGGCACCGCGACAAGCACCTGCGCCATGATTTTGTCTCAGCAAGCGTGGCGCATCAGGCCGTGTTTGAGCAGTTGAAGTGGCTGCGGTAGGTCACCAAGCCACCGAACCACCCGCCTTCTAAGCTATCAGATGATGCCCTTCGACTTAGCAGCTTTCAGCCAGTCAGGGAACTCTTCCATCAGTTTCTCGTACAGTTGTTCTTCGCTGATCTGACTCAGCTTGTCGAGTGCAAAGAAATTACAGTTATCAACGATCCGGCCAGGCATGTCATCGAGCTTTTCCAGAATGCCGTAACCGCTACCACCAAGGCCTACGAACTGCCAGAAAATAGGCAATGCAGCAGCGCGCTTCATCAGGTCAGTAATTTTGCGATTCTCGTGTACCCCACCATCAGAGATAAAGAGCACGTAGACCGGTACCTTGCTGTTCGTGGCTTCGTAATGGTCGATTAAAAGCTGCATGGCTTTGGGCTCATCATTGATACGAGACCCTACGTCCCAATCCTTCCAGCCATGGTGATCTGTATTGATGAAGTCCTTGTAATTGCTTGCTGAAACGGCGCTGAGGCGAAGAGGTTTGGCGGCGAACGCCCAGCAGTCAATCTCGCCGTCGTCGTCAAAGTGAATGGCCATCGGCAAGAGACGGTTCACCACTTCCTGAACGTGGCCGCCGCGGTACTGGCCGTTCATGCTGCCGGACGCATCAAGAACAAGCGCAACACGAGCTACAACATCTGTGAGCCTGGCCTTCTCGAGCGAAATCTGTGCTTTCTTCGCCAGATTGACGAGCCCTGGTGCCTTGTCGGCCACCTTTTTCTCTAGCGATATGCGTGCTGGTGCAGCGGCTGGCGTAGGAGCAGGCTCTGCCACTTCCCCGCCAAAGTGCCGCACCAGTGCATCAAGGCCTTCGTTGAAGCCCTGAAGAACGCAATTTATCCGCCACTCACCACTCTTGCGGTAAATCTCAGTCAGCATGACAGCCCTTTCAGCTTTAAATGTCGCGCCTGAGAACTCACACCGGGCCACTTCATTGCCGGCCTCTAGGAACTTGAACGAGCTCGCCTGGATACTGCTCAGAGCACCGGCGCCGTCGATGGCGGCGGTGAACACGAGCTTGTCGATGGCTGCAGGGATCTGGTCTAGGTCGAGCTGGAATGAGGTTGGCGTTGCCAGGCGAACTGCGTTGCATGGCGAAGCATCCTGGTTGAAGAAGATCATGTAGCGGTCATCAGACAGCTTGCCGCCCACATCAAGACCGAAGCAGGCAAGATCGATGGTCGCGGATGCTGAGATTTCGACAGAGACCGTAATCTTCTTGCTGGGTGCTACGGAGACAACGGGGATTCGCTGACCTTGAGATAGTGTATTCATTTGCTCTCGCGTATACGTTCAAGTTCTTGATCTGGCTCTTAGCGTAAAAGCTGGTGTAATCGCTGTGCTCGAGCATACGCTGATCAGGAGCAGAGCGTGCTCGCCCTGCACTGACTTGCCCATGTCTTCACCAAACTTGCGCAATGCATTCATGATTTCACTTTTGGGAATGTCAGAGCTGGCACCACGAAGCCGGCCCGCAAAGGATAATCAGCTCTATGGTTAATAGAATCCGATTCAATGTGGAATCCTCACGTGAACCGATCCAGGCATGGCGTCCGATAGAGCAGTACCTTCCCAGAAAGCAAAGGTACTGCACTCGAACTCAGCTAGAGCTATGTTTACTTGGAATTAAACTTAAGCTCACAATTGTTAATTGTGAGGGGCTGTTCTTGTAGGAGTTCAGTCTTAACGCCGGTTTTCAAGTATGTAATGAAGCACTTATTATTTTCCATGGTTAATACTGCTACATCTTTTCCCAATGGAATTCCTTCTGGCTTTAATTGAATGTCCATGTCAGATGAATAGCCAAGCCGGACTGATTCACCGCCCAAAGTTAACGTATATGTATTATTAACCTTAGCCATATTAATACCGCTTGTTTTGATTATTTCCGAATATTCGGAAACTTCAATCCAGCTCCTTCTTAACATTTCATCGGCTAAAGCCACAACAAACCCAATAGCCGCACCAGTTATACCAACACCGACGACGTAACCAAAATCAAAAGCCATCGCAATACAGCCTACAGCACCACCAACAGCACCAGCACCTATGGCATGCATCTTATTCATGTTGGGTACTTGCCTGGATACGACAAACCCGGCTGCGCCACCACTAATTGCCCAGCCCATGATTCGGCCTAACTCACCTTGATTCAATACATTTATCGCAACCAAGGCGACAAGTCCTCCTCCAGCGCCTATCAAAGACCCTACTCTCATAGCTGACTTTAACTTTTCAAATTCAGCCATTTTCTTTGTTTGATAGAAAACTTGCCCGCAAATTATAAGCGCACTAATTAATGCGGCATCCAACGCACCAGATAACACCCAACTCGTAAATTCGTTTTCATCAAGCGAAAGCAGTACGAACAAAACACCACTTAAAAGTCCGCCTAAAGCTCCTGCCACAACAAAAAGTCCGCGCTTACTGCCTAATAGTTTATTCATAAACTCATTCATCCTTGCTGTCCTTTGTCATGATATAGGGCTTTTTGCTATGCATCATCAGTTGATGACTCGACACTTCACTGATCTCATTCACGGAATGTTTTTAAAAACAGTATGCTGTCAAGAGGATATTACATCATCCTTGATCTAGGTTTTGCTGAAAATGTTAAGAAGATGGAAGCGGAAATCAAATCCGCTGAAGTTGAATCGATCTGATGCAGCAACTCTCGCCTCAGCAAAGTCAATCAAGCCACCAGCCATTTGACCTTGGCTTGATCTGCTGACTTCGTGGCCCTAGCAAACCTCTACCTATCCTGCGCCGGCATTGAGCACCTACGGATGCCCGGCCGTTGAAGCCGTCTTGCGTTGAGGCCAGCCTGCTGAAATGCCCAGGATAATAGAATTCTTTGTCTTTAAGACCTACGACATCAGTCGCAAGGTTTGCTTCCCGCGATCAAGACGAATTCGTCCCGCACCTAAAAATTAATGCCCATTTTTATTCGTTGATGCAACACGCATCATCAACACGTCGGTGTAAGCAATACCAATTGCTGAAGCGATAAAGGCCATGTGAATAATCGTTTGCCACATAACACCATCAGTAGTGAACTTTGCATCAGGTATACCTAGGTTGCCCGCTGCAATGAAGGTTTTTAACAGGTGGATTGACGATATGCCGATGATCGCCATCGCCAACTTTACTTTGAGCACTGTGGCATTAACGTGGCTTAACCACTCCGGTTGATCCGGGTGCCCCTCCAAGCGCAAACGCGACACGAAGGTTTCATAACCGCCTACGATTACCATCATCAGCAGATTCGAAATCATCACTACATCAATCAAGCCCAACACAATCAGCATAATGGCTTGCTCAGTGAGCTGATTAATGTCCATCACCAAATGCGTCAGCTCCTTCAAAAACAGGAACACATAGGCGCACTGAGCAATGATGAGACCCAAATACAAAGGCAGCTGCAACCAGCGTGACCCGAAAATTAACGACGAGAAAACACCGGTTTTAGACCCAGTAGGTACATTGTTCATTGCGGCGCCTTTAATTAAATATATGATTTATTACGGCGACTCTGTTTTATTCGTCACCTGCCACCGATTTTGGCACATTCTGCTGAAGACCGCAGCACGAGTTCCCCAAATTCAAAACACGATTACCGCCCCACATGAACAGTTACTTTTGGCCTGAATGAATTATAGCGACGATTCAGGAGGCAGCCGGCTGGCGCGACCGAAATCGCGCAATCAAGGGGCTTATGGAGTGTGAGAGGCTGCTTAGAAGTCAGCTAGGCAACTCTGTTTGTCGTCTTTATCTTTGATGCTGTAACACTTACTTTTCTCCTTCCCGACGCGAGCCAAGCAACTATTTTTGGTGTCTGCGTCTCTGATCGAATAACACTTGCTTTTGTCATTATTCGTCGAGGCAAGGCAGTCATTTTTCATGTCTGAGTCCTTAATCGAGTAACACTTGCTTGAGTCGGCCCACCCTGCAGAAGGAAGCAACGCAGTCAACAAAACCAGTAATGTAATTCGCTTCATTGAGCAGCCCCTTGGTTAAGTTTTTGCGCGGCCTCGTATGCCGATCTGGATTGCTTGCCTGCGCAGTTCATGTTGAAGGAATTAACCATTTCGGAGTGCTTCTGGACCTTGGCGTTGTGGGCGTCCACAGATGCCTGATCGTAAGAATTGACGCTGGAAGACGAAACGGAATCTGCGAACCATTTGGTTTCATTGTAGAGCTTTACGCACTGCTCCATAGCCGCATCAGAAATCACAGGTGCCGACCCGAGTGATGAATCTGAAGGTGGCACTTCATACGCTTGAGCAAAAGCCTCTGTCGAGGTAAAGATACAGAGAGCAAGGATGGCGGACTTCGATTTCATTATTAACTCCGATGTGAAGTGGGTACGCATGTCGCAATTATTAATCTGTATCGGGATTTCACCGGAAGCTTTGATGACACACCCACATTAGAGATTGCCACCTGTTTCCAATCAAACAGCAGCCAAATTAAGGCTGAGGCAAACCATCATCATTTCAGGTATGCGCACCACGCAAGTGACGGACGTCAACGATGAACTGCTTAACCTATTCTGACCGTTCTCTGCTGAACGTCACTACGATATGACCTGGTCAAGTCAAAGAAATTCGCACAGGACAGTCGAGTCTGAAGCGAATAGCGGTTGATCTGGCCAGGTCCGTTTTGTTGTGGTGAACAAAATCTGGGCACTGGTTTAGGTTTATCGGGCCACTGATTCGGCATCAACTGGCGTTTTGTATCCGTTGTAGCTGTGTGGTCGCTGATGGTTGTAGTAACCCGTCAGATAGCGCAGCCCGTCCGCCTCAGCATGCCCTTGGCTGGTATGGCCGTGCTCCGGCATCCACACCGTTTTCAAGCTTCTGAAAAAACGCTCCATCGGTGCGTTATCCCAGCAGTTGCCACGACGACTCATGCTCTGCTTGATCCGGTAGCGCCACAGCATTTGGCGAAATTCGATGCTGGTGTAATGACAGCCTTGGTCGGAGTGAAACATCAGCTGCTGTGGGCTGCCACGCGACTCAAAGGCAACGCGCAAGGCGCGTGTCGTGAGTTGCGAGTCCGGTCGATTGGAAAGCGCCCAGCCGACGATGCGACGCGCATACAGATCCATCACCGCAGCCAGGTAGATCCAGCGGTTGCCTGCCCAGATGTAGGTAACATCACCGCACCACACCTGGTTCGGGCGGCTCACAGTGAACTGCCTGCGGATTCCACGCTGACTCGGACACCCATTCCACGCACATCCGGACAGTGATTCCACGCTGATCCGGACACTCATTCCACGAGCATCCGGACACCGATTTCACGGCCATCCGGACACTTTTCAGGC
>NZ_JAAQXA010000045.1:0-7899 GCF_012985775.1 Pseudomonas sp. WS 5011 | reverse complement strand
GGCATCATCTGCCGCACCACCCACTCCCGATGCTCTATCGAATAACGCGCCACACGGCTCTCACTTCCGCCCACCGACCAAGACTCATCGAATCAACTCACACGACAACTATCCTGACGCGGCGGGTTCTCTAAGCTGCCTAAACGGCAGAGAACAACATCCCCACTAACGTGGGTAATTACATCATTTCGCTCAGCTCTTACGGGCTTTGCTTTTCTCTAAACTGCCTAAACGGCAGAGAACAACACCCCCACTAACGTGGGGAATTGCATCATTTCGCTCAGCTCTTACGGGCTTTGCTTTTCTCTAAGCTGCCTAAGCGGCAGTGCAGTAACACCCCCACTAATGTGGGGAATCGCGAGAACAAATTCATAGTATCGAGCTGTCGTGCAACCGTCAACAAATAAGAATGAATATCATTTAAGTATGTTCAGTATACTAGATGACTTCAGCTGAATACCTATGATGAAACCCGATAGGCCAAGACACATCACGCCCTGATTAGCCGCTTCGAACAGCCAAGGAACGCGCTTGATGCGGCTCTATTTGGATACTGAGTTCACTCAGCTCAACCCCTTCACCTATCGGTGAATCAGCATCGCGCTGGTTGCATTAGACAGGCAGGAGTTCTATGTGACGGGCTCTTCGATACCCCGGACAACCTTGAGTTGCATACGCCAGGCAAGAACCTAACAGGGTTACGGGCCATGGCGCGGAGAAGCGGCGGCGAGCGATTTAGCGGTGTTGTCATTACAGGCCTTCGCGGCCCTCTGCGCGCTGACTAGTAGTAGTCACTCAACTTACACCCAGTGCCTTGAACGCAGCATCTACCGGATCGCTGTAGAAACTGGTTTGAAACTTGGCAAATAGCTCACCTGGCACTGTAGGGATGTCCGTCACGCTGGCCATGGGCAGCAGGATGCGTTTTGCGCCGGCATCGAAAGCCACCTGCATGCATTCGGCAAGGTTCTCTACTGGTACCACGTTGCCACCCAGGCTCATGTCCCCCAGCACCACCATCTGCGCTTGTAGTGGGCGCTGCATCAACGCTGAGCAGTAGGCAACAAAGCCCGCGAGGGTCAATGCCTTTGGGGCTCCGGTGTTATGAAGCTCAACCGCATGCAGGTGGTAGTCGTGATCACCTACTTTGGATGCCGCGCTCACGCGATTGATATTGGCTTTGAAGTAATCGAACGCAACCTTCAGCGCCTCTTTAGCTGAAGAGCTGGTTCCGAGGCCGGACATATTCAGTTTGCCGCTACCAGCCGTGATCTGGGTTTCTAGTCGGTAAAGCCCCAGGTGCCCATTGGCTCCAGTCGACACCAAGTGCATTGCTCCTGGCTTACCTTGCCCTTCGGGAATCAGCCCGCCCCCGCCCTGCTCCGGCACGCTGATGAATGTTTCCTCCAAGGTGTCGGCGTCGATGTACGAGAAGTGGACATCAAAGAATTCCATCCCACCGATTTTCTTCAGCTGCTCCTTCACCCGCCGCCGGGTCTCCAAAGCATACTCAAGGCAGCGGCGTACAGCTTCGCGGTCGTAGTCAGCGCTCGGATGTAGCAGCTTGAGTAAGCCAGAGACCGTCCGGCGCACAGCAATGGTGTCACGCTGATTGAGGTTGTTGCCCAGCTTGAAGAAACGGTCGATGGCATCAGCAAAGTTACGTTTGCGCATCTCGCGCATAAACTCGGCCAAGTAATCGGTAATCAGCCCGTAGCGATTGGTGAAAAATTCAGGGCGCATCTTCGGAACCTCCCAGCCTGGAATGTAGGCATGGAAACGGTCGAAAAACGCAGAGTCGATCATCGCGCTTGGAAACGGTGCCAGTAGGTGACTGGTCTTAACCAAGGTGTCCACCGGTTGGTTGATGTTGCCGACAAACATCATGCTCGCAGATGCTGAGATGGAATCACGCCCACGGGCGAAGGAGCCCGAGGCCATGTAGTCCTTCATGATCTGGACGCCGTCCTTGTCCTTGAACGAGATGCCTGCCACCTCATCGAAGGCAACCACATCCCACATCCCGACCAACCCGACTTGCCTGCGCGACATGTTGTAGAAGAGGTTGGCAACGGTAGTCTGGCCACCGGAAACTAGGATGCTGTTTGGGCTGACCTCCTTATAAATGTGGCTCTTACCTGTCCCCCGTGGGCCAAGCTCGCAGCAGTTATAGTTGTTCTCGACGAAGGCAATCATCCGAGTGAGCAGATGCCACTTCGTGCGCTCATTGAAATGAGCTGGTTCCATGCCGGTTGAGCGCAGCAACACATCAATCCATTCGCTTTCACTGAACGCCTTGCGCGCTTCCAGCAACGCGTCCATGTCCATGTTTGGCATCTGGATGGGCTTGAGGTCATGCACAGTGAAGGGCGAGCCTTTACCACCCTCCTCGAAGTGATAATTCATGGTCACGATGCACCAGATGCCACCAGCGAGGAGCTTCTCGAAGTCCTTGATAAAGCGACTGGGGATCTCGGCATCTTTGACACCCAGGTTCATGAATAGCGCTTGGTAGATGTCGCGACGCTCGTTCAGGCTGACTGAAACCTTGTCGATGATTTTGAAACTACCGCGCTCGCGGATCTTCGACTTAACCTTTTCGGCCTCGTCGGGGCGAACGTAGTTTTCTGCGAGGATACGCTTAACGGTTTCCAAGCCATCGGCAATGACCTCCTCGTTGTCCGAGGCGCAGTACATGCCGAGCAGATACTCAAGCACGTACACCGGCACGTTGATGCCTTCCTTCAAACGCTTGGTCAGATCCTTGCGCACCACTTTGCCGGTAAAAAATCGGTTCAGGAGAGCATCAAGATCCAGGTCAAGATTGCCGCTATCAGAAGTCAAAGTCATTGCTAATCGCCAGGTTGATACGGACATCAATTCGGAACTGCTCAACGTCAGTTTCGGCGTCTAGCAGCTTAAAGAAATAGCGCTCACTGGAAGAGAACGGACGGTTCAATAGCGTCAGAATCACTTTGCGTTGGCGCTGGTCAAGATTCTGCGAGTCGCTGTCCAGGGAAACCAGCTCCACCGCTGATACCGCCTCTCCGGCATCATCATATAGCCCTACGCGCAGCACTGCCGGCAGCACCCGCTCAGAGACCGCTTCTGTCTGCAACAGGTTGAACACATAGCGGTTGGTGGTGATAGTGAAGTTGTTACCCAGCACCGTGACCTGTGCCTTGCGCACCGCCGTGTCTTTGGCCTTCTGGCCGCGCACCTGTTGCACCTTGAGCACTGGCACAGCCACTTCCTGCAACGCAGCTCCGCCATGAATAAACCGTGCGCCACCGACAAAGTGGAAACGATTCACCCCGCGTGGTGACCAGAACATCATGTCATCGCTGATGCCTGCGGTGTTCCGGATGTAGCCAGCATGCACCTGGTCGCTAATGCCCAGGTTTCGACCAATCAGATAGCGCTTTTTCGAGACCACAGCTCCAGAGGGCTTGGTGACCAGCTTGCTCTTGTCTAAAGCCTCAAGCGCTGAATCCTGGAACAGGAAGCCGTGATCAGCGGTGACCAACACCCGATGGCCGTTCAGATTATTGATGATGCGGCTTACGATGGATTCCAACTCTTCAATAGCATCGCGGCAAGCACTGAAGGTGCTGCTTTCGGTACTTGCTGTATCACCGACGGCATCAATCTTGTTGTGATAGATGTAAATCACCCGGTACGGTTTAATCAGCTCTCGTCCATCGGTCTTGTTCATCGTCAGGAAGTCTTCGGCACGCAGGGCCAAGCCATTCACGCTGGACAGAATCTTGTTGCGAGCCTCCAGGCCATCACTGCTCAGCCCATCCACCTGTACCAAGCCCGCATCGGTGTAGCTCAGTGCTTTGTGCGGCAACAGGCTAGCCATACCGAGCTTGGTGTAGGACGGCAGCACGCCAAGTTGGCTACTTAGCTCTGCGGCGAACCGGTACTTACCATTGAGCGATTCACTCAGTTCCTGAGCCACCTCATAGCGCAGCGCGTCGCTAATCACCACGAACACCCGGCGATCTTCGCCCCCTTTCAAATAGCGATCCACCTGCTCGGTATAGAAATTTTGCTGATTGGGTACATCAGGCAATTGCCACTGTTGCAACAGACCGCCATCGACGAAGCTGCCCCACTTCTGAGCCAGTGGTTGCAGGAAGCCGTTTAAGTAGTCCTGCTCAACCCGCGAGGTCAACGGGGACAAGGCATCCGGACTGCGCGCGTATACAGCATCAGCAGCTTCGTGATACATCCGATAGAGCTGATCGAAACGATATAGCTCACCGGTATAGGCGCTGTAGCAGGCCTCAGCGGAGGCAAACGAAAATCCACCGGCGTAACGCAGCTTCAGCTCGAACAGCTCGGAGGCTGCAATCAGAGAACGGTAGTAGGCGTACCAAACCGAACGGTTGGCGTCCTCGTTATCCGGCCAGCGAGGATTAGCCCAATAACCATCCATGCGTCGGCTGGCCATATCCCGCAGCTTTAACCCAACCGCTTCGCTGGTGTTGTTGAGTACGGCATCGCGTAAGCGCTCGGCAATCTGACGCTCAACATCAACAAAGGTACTCACGGCCATCAGCGCCTCCAATGGCACCTGAGCCAGCAATTCTGTCGGGCGTAAATCTGTGGCGACTCGCTTGGACAAGCGATCATAGGCACGCTGTCGCAACGTGCTATCGCGCCACTGCGACAAGAAGACCGCGACATTGGCAGCGCGTGCGGGGTTGAGCTGGAGAGCCTTGAGGTTGGTCGGGGCCTGGGTATGCAAGGCATGCCCGATATCAGTAGCAAACAACCGCACCAGGAAATGCCGCAGGGACGGTTCGCCATGCTGATAGCCGAATGCCTGCAACATCAGTTGCCAGAAGACTGGTTGCATATCGAACTTGCAGATCGACTCCCACAGGGGGTTATTCTCCAGCTCCTCAGCTTCAGCCAACGTCGCAAAAATAGCCGTAAGCACTGCAAACAATTCAGCCTGCTCAACCTTCGCGAGCACCGCGAGGATCTTCAGATCTAGCGCCGCCTCATCGTCATCCGGATTGAGCAGGCGCTGGAGCTTGGCTAGCCGATCTTTGCTGGCGAAGAATGCGCTACGCAGCTTCAGGTGCTCACGCAAACTGTGCTGACGCAGTCCCAGTTCCTGCAAGAGCATGGACGTACGATCCGCTGCAAACGGCGCAGCATACAGTCGAATATCCAGCAACCAATCCTGCTCTGGCCCAGGGCGAACACTGTCTTCGTAAATAAGGAAAACGCCGCTCGGATTCAGCAACTCGACCTGTTGCTTGATCGCCAGCGCTGGCGTCTTCGAGCGGCGCAAAACCTGAACATTCTGCAAGGTCAGCGCTTCCAAGGTCTCGCTGAACTCGCCCATCGGATCTTCCCACCAAACCACTCGGCTGACGGCAAACTGCTGCTGTAGGCCGTCGATGATCCGTTCGATTTGTGCAGACTGCTCAGACATCAATCACCGCCTCCAGTGGGTTTATAAAACCCACCTAAAATAAACTTTCAGTGCTTTTTTAGAACAAAAAATAAACCAACCGTACAGGGATGGGTTTCCAACAAATGCGTTATGAGGAGCTTTTAACCACGGAGATTTACTGTCCAGAATTCACCATCAAACGCTGTAAAACCTGCTCCAGTCGAGCCAAGGACTCTGCACGCTTACCTTCAGCCATGGCGCGAATATTTGTAAGTTTCCAGTTAACGGCTGGCAGCTCTGAAATACCAGCCAGATCGAGCAGCGTCCAGTCAGGCTGGCCACGTTTAAGTGATAACAAAAACGCGACATCTCGATGCGCGATCTGCGCCCGAATCGCATCCATTAACGCGACCTGGGTGGCTTCGAGCTGCTCCAGACCGACCAGCTCGCGTGTCATGCCAGAAAACTCAGCTTGATAGATCTGCTTCAGAGGTTTCCAACGTGGCTCCAACAAATCGGCCATAGGTCGGCCATGGCTGATTAGATACACGAGGAAACCTTCAAAGATTTCCCGTGTAAGCCCCTCCTCCCTAAGCATCAGCATCACATCAAACAGATCACGAGGATGCTGACGGTCGAGTGCAGCGCAGATTTTACCTCCGTAGAGATCCGGCAAAGACACGACCGGCATACTGGCAAAGCCAAACTCATCCTCGACGTCTGCTACCACATCCCGCTGCACAGGCAGATGCACAGTACCGCGCAGCACCGGAGAAACCTCGACTTTGATCTGCGCCGTTGCTGAGCGCACAAGAATGCGCAGCTCATCCGGTCGATTGGTTTGCAGAGTGGCTTTGACGCCTGGCATGCCCCGCTCGACGGATGCTGCAATACGCCCCAGTGCTGCACGCGCATCATCTAAGGCTGCTTGCCGTGAAGCATTCGGCAAGTAGGCCAAGTCGATATCAACCGAAAGACGAGGCAAATTGCGCACGAATAGATTGATGGCGGTTCCGCCTTTCAATGCAAAACAGTTTTCCACCGCGACCAAGGGTAGCGTCTGCACTAAAAGACGAACCTGGGCTGCATAACGAACATCAAGAGGCATCAGCAAATTGCTCCGGCACCGTAATCAGAAATTGCTTGTCCAGACACCCACCCGCAATTAACTGCCGTTTTCCAGTACCCAGGTCGACTCGCGTCAGGTCGAGACGGGAATACCACGCATGCCCAGAATGGCGTGCCAGCAACAGAAACACCCGTTTCACACGTACTGAGCGACAGGCCTCCAGCAAGCGTTGTAAACGCCTGGGGCTCAAGGTCGCCAAACCGTTTAGCAGCTCCGCTACCGAACTGAACAATGCCTCATCTTCACTGGCGTGGATCAGCTCAAGTACCGCCCGCTCAGGACAGGAAATCTGCAACTCGAACTCGCGATGAGCAGGCTTAAAGGTTTGCCAGGCAGAGGAATCCAGCTCGCTGAAAAGATTGGCCGCAATGCAGCGAATCGACACCCCCCACTTATGTTCAGCGAACCAGCCAGGCAGTCTTAAACCAGGGGGGGCAAACAAGGTCACCACATCCTCGCCTAGCGGCAGGTAGTGGCTATAGCCTTGCAAAGCAAGGGCAGTTTGGCCGCCTGGCCAGACTTTTAAGAGGCCGTCCTGCTGCAAGCCAAATACGCCTCCCAGCCAGTCAACGCTATCGCCACGGCGCTGCCAGGCACCATGGCCAATCCGCTCAATCCAACCGGATTGCTGGTACTTACGCGCCAGGCTGCTGCCAACACCGTGCTGGTGTAACCAGCTCTGAGTGGCAATGACGCCAGACGGCCAATCTGCAATCAGATGGTTTATTTTCACGCAAAATAATCATCCAAATGACAATCCAATTAATAAATTATAAACCAGGCCTTAATTATGGCAAGCGAGAAATCTCCAAGCAGCGCCTATGCAAAATTGGGTTATCAAACCAGAGGCTGTGTCGATAGCCTGACGACTGCATAAATGATCTTCAGCGTAAGCAATAGATTCGCTCAACTGACCGACTGAGGGTACAGAATGCGAAATTGCACTCCAATTGACCATATGCTGCATTCGATCTGACCAGCTATTGCATAAGATTTGGCCAGAAGGCGGTGTAGCCATAATCTAAAAAAAGCGGCAGATGCAGTTGAAAAAGCTGATGTGCGGCTAGGCTGAGCTGGTTTTTCGTCGCATGAAAAACTTCCAAATCTAGCGCTGCTACGTGAAATTCTAGAGCTGCTCAATAACAGCAACGAATCCGATTTCAGCCTCGGCCACGTACTTTCGACGAAGAAATCGTCGAGGAGTTTTTCAACAGAATCGGCCAGAAGCAGGGCGGTTGCAGGAGCTGAGTGCAACACGGTTATTGAATTGAAGCCGGAGCATCATGCCGCATAGCCAAGGCTTCCTGCATCACCTCTCCCATGACTTCGATCGGGCATTTGAAATCGAAGCGCT
>NZ_JAAQXA010000044.1:0-8656 GCF_012985775.1 Pseudomonas sp. WS 5011 | reverse complement strand
TGGGGGTGTTACAGCACCCCCACCCCTCCCGGCGCCGGTCCAGGCGCAGACAAAGCATGGCTTCGCCACTGGCCGCTACGCGCCCATCGCAAATGTGCGGGTGTACCTCACGCGCATGAACGAGCACGCCAACTAGAGCGAAAAGCGGGTTGAACAGTGAGGGGGGCGGCCTTGCGGGCGAGGCACTGGCAGAAGTCGCGCTGATTTATCGTTACGCGCAAGGCGTTACGGATATTCCGACGAACGGTTGATTTATCGTTACGTAACGCTGGCCTATTTATCGTTACGTAACTATAATTACACCATACACACGGAACGGAGCGTTACCAATGACTCAGCGCCAAGCCCTAGCAAGCGTCGCCCCTGGCCTCTATAGAATCCTGTGCGGGATGACCGATTCAGCCGAAAAACAGCATTTCCGCAATCTTTTGCAAGGCCCCTATCTCATAGATTCCGAGCATATTTTGTTATGTGCATTCGGTGATCTGCGCGAATTTCTTGCCACTCTGCGCCGTGACGCTGGGATCCCAATGGCTCGCTATTTTGAGCTGGTCGGGGAGGCCAACCGGCTGTACAGCCAGCGCCTGGGAGTTTGCTAATGATCGATCACCTGGAAAAGCAAACCCAGCCCCTGGAGCTGGAGCCGAAGCGCGGCCGAGGCCGTCCAGCCAAAGGACAAGCGCTGAGCAATGCCGAACGCCAGCGCAGATACCGCGAGGCGCAAAAAGCGCAACGTAACGAAAAAACAAAAGTAGGCCCGGCCTGGGAAGACGTGGCAGAACTGACGAAACAAATAGATTCGCTGACTGAAGAACTGAAAAAAGCACTAGAGCGGGCAGACCTGGCAGAAGCACGGGCGGACGTAATGGGGAACGAGCTGGCCATTGTGAAAGCACAACTAAGCAAACCGGCGCGCGTAAAACGCCACCGCGATCAGCCAGCAATAGAGCTGCAAGATGAAGACGTGCCAGACAAGGGAGTATGGACGGTGCAATTCAAGCAAAAAGGACAGAGGTCGTGGGCTTCATGCGAGCCACAAATAGACTTCGAAGGGGTCCCATGGGGATTCAGAAGAACAAGACAGCATGTGCTGGATATGAGCAAGGATGCCGGTGGAACGCACTGGAGAGCTGTCAGAAATGACGGGCTAGTAATAGACCCTAAAGCTCTAAAATAGCTCGGCAGGCGTCCTGCAGGGCTGCTAAGCGGGCGTCCAGTGCAGCACCCTCCTCA
Source organism: Pseudomonas sp. WS 5011 (assembly GCF_012985775.1). Classification (NCBI taxonomy): domain Bacteria; kingdom Pseudomonadati; phylum Pseudomonadota; class Gammaproteobacteria; order Pseudomonadales; family Pseudomonadaceae; genus Pseudomonas; species Pseudomonas sp. WS 5011. The sequence continues at coordinate 7,423 of NZ_JAAQXA010000044.1, read as the reverse complement.
TCCAGCTGCGCTAACCGGCGACGCACCTGGCGAAGCTCACCAACAAGCCGGCCATAGTCCTCGAGCACATGAGATACCGCGCCCAGGTCGTCACGGCCTGGAGCGTAGAGGTGCGCGTTACGTAACAGATATTCAGGAAGGTCTAGAACTGGCATCGCATAATGGACGTTACATTAAATCGCGCCGGGAGCTTACAGCATTGTCCCGACACGATTAAACGTAACGTCACGGAAATTATGCGAAGCCTCTAGCCAGGAAGGCACCAGAACTGCGCTGTGCTTTGCGATCTGCGCGATCTGGTATCGCGCAGCGGATTTAGCCGAAAAACGCCCAAAATCGAATATAGAGCGCCCTGAAAGCATCAGGCATGAAAACAAAGTAAGTCGATACAGCTACAGCGCCAACAAACAGGCCCAGGAAGAACCCAGGCGCAAAGCGTGAACGAATGATCACGGCGGGCCTAGAGAACGTTTGCCGGTTGCTCGCCTGCTGTTGGCTGCGGTGATGTTCCCGGTACCACTCCCGGTCCTGCATTCCCATTCCGTGAACCTCCACCAGTTCCGACGATTATTGACCTGGGCAACGGGTTAATGATTGCAGAAAGGCACTGCGCATGCGAGAGCTTGAGCGCTGAGCCAGATTCGTTGAAGCACTGGCACTTAGTCGCGGAGCTGATGCAGCCAGCAATTGGCGTGACAGGCTCAGTGTCGGCCCAGTCGTACATAGACGTAGAGGTTGGCCGGCTCGGGCTGGTGGTGGCGGCGGAGCCGACACCACCCAGCGCCGAGGCGGCCAGTTGCAACGAAGCTGACTCGACGGGTTTCTCTACTGGTGCCTTGTCACTGGAAGTGCCGAACAGGTAGCTATTTTCACTGCTCATTGCGTTGTAAGTGGTCAAGCCGGCTACGACGAAAATAAAGGCGATCAGAGCGGCCAGTTTTTTCGGCATTTTGAACTTGTGGGTGTGAATCGTCGCTGACTTGTAAAGGCCGAAATGTTCCTTGGGAAACTTCCAGGGGAAGGCGTCCGCCCTCGCCTGTTCAGCACGGTCATTCGGGGAATCAACAGTGTGCTGCCAGGTGTATTTAGTGACGGTTTTAGAGCCGAAGGCACGGTAAAAATGGATGTGTTCGCCTGCGAGCTTTCTAATGTGGTGATGAAGGAAACTTTGCGACTGACTGACGAAAATCAGATCGTGGCCGGTGTGGCGGTGTACTTCCATCTGGCGCAAGCGCTCGTCTTTAACTTCGCCACGGTGCGCGGTTGATGGGTACAGGTGCGGCTGCTGGGCTTCGTCATAAATAACGAGAGAACCTTCGGGGGTATCGCGCCAGTCGTCTGGAGCTGAATGGCACTTAGGAACCTGAAGGCCGTCGATGTTGGAATAAACGGGCCTGCCCTCTTCTATCGCCTTGACGATAAGGCCGATGCAATAAAGCGTTTTGCCGCTACCAGGAACGGCGGTAATTATCGTGATCATGAGCGAACACCGAAGAAGATTTCGACAGACTTAATCGCGGCGCGGGTTAATACGGCGCTGCCGATTATCGACATTGCTTGAGGAATGCCAGCTAGGCTAATTATCTGGAAAACCTGGGGCGGCAAACTGGTCATTAAGTCTTGAACCTGATTAAGCAGTTCCTGAACAAGTTCATAAAGGCCGTAATAACTCAGCAAGCCAATACCCAGGGCAACGAAGATTTTCGCAATAACGCTTGAAATTATGTAGATACCAATAGTAACCAATATAGCAGGCATTATTCAGGCCCTCTGGCAGTACCTAAGTTGATAAAGATGGCGGCTACCAGGGCAGCGATGATGATAAGAGGCTTGATCATTCCGGCCCATTGGCAACCCGGCTCCCAAGAGAATTCGAAATCACCATGACTAGTGCTAATCATTGAAGGCCCTGGACAAGTGGCATTCGATGAAAAATTGATTTCCTTTTCAAAGTCCTCGTCTGCAATCAACTCAGAAAGGTCAGGTTCTTCCTCATTAAAAGGAGTCTTAACCCAATCAATGAATGAGCAGACAGTAGGCATAAAGTCACAGTCGGTCGGAATCTCAAGCTGGGCAGGGACTTCGGAAACCTCGGTTGATGGCTGGCCCTGGGTTTGCGTTGTAGTGCTTACAAGCGTGCCGTTCTGGTAAGTGTTGTTTGTGGTGGTAGTGGTTGTAGTGATGCTTAAAGGATTTGTTGAGAAGTCGAAGTTATGAACGGGCGTTGACTCGACAACGGTTGAAGTGCCGCTCACGTGGTCAAGGGTGGTGGTTATTGTCGGCGTGCCGGTAACAGAAGCCGGGCCATCAAATGCGGTTGAATCAGGCCCATCGAAAGTGGCAGGTATATCAGCAAGTAGCTCGGGGCCTAGCTCAGACCATTGAGGCGCGGAGATACCAGGGGAAGCAGAAACAAGCTGATCCATATCAAGAGGCGTGAAAGGTGATGGTATTGGAGCAGAAGGCCTACATGCAGAAGTTGCAGAATCATAACCGTTAGGGCAGTTAACTGTATAAGAACGAACATATCCAAAAAAATGAAACGGATTATTGGCACGGCAGGCCCATTCACTTGGACTTGTTTGAACATGGTCAAATGTTTGGCCAGAAGCAAGCCCCGCGCCATTAGACCAATACGTATTACAAGCAGCAAGACCGGTACTGAACTTGTCAGAGCCAGCAATACTTTCACGATCCCAAAAAACAACAGAAGTGACAATGCTTGGAGACTTTAATAACTGACCAGTAAGAGGATCGAATGATGCACCAGGAAGCTGCGTGATTAGGTACGTTACAGCAGCGGTAGCGCCATACTTTACAGGATTCGAGTTAAGGGCCTGCTTGATCATTCCCCCAATGCGTGAAAAAGAATAAGCACTCTTTTGTGTAACAGGGAGATTTACGCGGCCACCAGGGACGTCGAGAATCTCACCCCAATGCCGGTCTATATCAAGAGTAGTGCCGCCTTTAACAAAAGTATCCTGGGCGGATGCAGGCCGAACAACAGGCTTTTGGCGAGCAGCTTCGGCAGTTAAGACCGAAAGAGAAAGAAGCCCGAAGACACAATAACGAAGAAAACAAGCCATCCTGAATACTCCCATTCGATACCCATAACACTCTCCAAAAGAAAAGAGGGAGCATAAGCCCCCTCTTGTGTTGCAAGGCCGAATTAACGAGCCGAGCGGCGGAAGTATGCGAAAGCAACTACCACCAGGGTGACGAGAAACATAGCGCCGCCAATGGTGCCGATGTCGGTTTTCAGAGCTGAAATTGCACCCTCAACGAGGGTCATAGTTTCGGTAGGCATAGCCGTTAATTCCTTTCGTGGGAGAGAATAAAGCGCATTAAAAGGTTGAAACCCCAGGCCGTCGCGTAACACGCAAGAACACGCCAGCCAAGACTCAGCCCCTCAGCAACACTAAGAGGCGGAATTAGAGCGCCCTGCTCTACCCAACTGGCACAGACGCCATTGACTAGTTCAGCGCAGATATACATTTAGGCAGTCTTCTGTTGTTCAGAGACAGCAGTAGGCTTATTAGCCTGGGCGGGAGGATCCATAAGGCGAAGCGGTACGCCTTGAAGCGAATGTTTTATTTTTGGTTTGCCGCCGTAAGTGTCGATTTCGTCGCGAACAGGCGCGAAAACCTCAGAGCCTTCATGCTGGCGGTAAGCATTGTGAAGGCCTTCTTTATATTGCTTACCTGCAACCATGATTTCGTGAAGTGTGGTTTCTTCAAAACCATTACGATTCACGGAAACCTCACTAATGCCGACCATTGCCCATGGCTTTTCAGCGGTACCCATGGGTTTTACACCCTGAACAAAACCTCGAATAATTTTCATAGATGCACCTCAGTTGATTGGCCAAAGCCGAAGGCATCACCAACAAAAGGCGTGCCGTGTTGTTTAAATTCGCAGTAGCCGTAACGGTTGAAGTCGGCGACCAGTTGCCAGTGGCGGCGGGTTGCGCGATCGAAAGAAACGTCAGGTTGAAAATCAGGGCGAAGCCAGAGCGGCATGGGTGGGCCGACGAACTGGCGAGCGTCCAGGGTCTCGCGGAGCTGGTTGAAATCGACGGCGCCATAGTTGGTGCTGCGAGAAGTGGCAGCACGTTGCTGGTCACGGAGGGTCGGCGCCCTGCCCTGCAATTTGACCCGGTTCACTGGGTCACCAGCGAGAGGCGATCAGCCGCTACCTGGGCAACACGGCGGGCCTCGACCTGAAAAACGACCAGTACCGGCGCGCTGATCTGCATGGCCATAAACAGGCCACGGACAAAACCGGAATGCTCAGCTATGGCGAAATGCAGGTCATAGAAATCAGCGGCGTTCTTCATTTCGAGCAGAAGCCGGGTGCGTTCCTGATCGACCAAGGGAACCGGCGAGTGGTCGAACTGGAGACCACCGCGAAGGGTCATGCCCTGCCCTGGTTTGGATTCGACGGCGAGAATCATGCTGCCACCAATTGGAGGTGGCGCGGCACTACAGCCGGGCGGTAAAACGCTGGTGTAGGCATGGCGAAAACACGTTCGATTTCGCGCACGTTGCGGATGAAAACAACGCCGTGGCGGGTGGCATCGAACGGAAGCTTGATGTCGATACCGATCTCACGGAGACGAGCACGATGTTTTTGAACAGCGCGAGCTTCAAGGTCAAAGCGCTGGCCACATTGCCAAAGCGCAACGTAACCGGCAGTAGTCATTGCGGCCTTGCGGTGATCGACAATGCCCTTGGCCAGCAGCTCGTCAGCCACGGTCAAAACATCAAAATTAGTGATCTCGCATTTTTCGCCAACCATGAGGAACCCCCTGTGGATTTCTCGCAACTTCTGTTCATCGAAGAGCCCCCAAAACCGGAGCCCTTCCCTCTTCAAATACTCTGATCTGCACTTGAGTTCAGAGCGCACCATGCCGACTGATGCACACCAGTCGCGCAGTTCCCGCACGTAGCGGAATTCGTCGGAATCCTCGCCAAAAGTGCGTTTCACCTTGGGCAGCAGGTGAGCATCGAGCTCAGCCGCTTTGTTGTAATTGCCGGGGTAAACCAGAGAGCCAGCTTTCTCGCCGCCCTTAGGAGTCCAGACGCACGTGTTGCCGTCCGGATACAAATAGGCAATCGAGTTGCGGAAACGCTGGCTAGAAATGCCACGAAGAAAAGCCCTCTCGTTGCCCTTGCCTACGTAGAAATTACTGGTCAGGTCGAGCCGCTGAAAAACCGCGCCATCGGCCAGATACGAACCGTCTTGAAGCTGTTGAAGCTTCTTACACTTGGTCATTTCCGGCAGGCCCAGCTCGACCAAAACGGCGTTGATGACTTTCATGCAGCCATCAAGCGTTTCGATGCCGAACACGTTATCCAGGCGATTAAGTCGGGAGGCATTGCCATCAACCGTGATCCGCCGCCCGCAAACGTGAATACGAAACGTGGTGCAGTAACTACCCTCAGCGAAAAAGGCGGGAACGCTGGTCGAAAGCAATTCTTCGGTCTCAACGTCGAATCGACGGCAGATCACATCACCGACCTTTGGCAGGTGGAAGGGGTAATCCTGGTAAGCCTTGATCCAGTCGTAAAACATGCGAAACCCTTAGCCGGAATAGACAAAAGTGATCTTGTAGCTAAATCACAAATGACATTTGCGCACTTTATAGCTGAATCACACATGACATTGCAACACGTGCAAAAATCACGTCAGTCGGAAATCACGAATGATGGCAAGGTGAAATCAAAAGATGGCGAAGACATACAGGCTGCGAGACGAGGCCGTAGAGGCGCTAAACGCCAAAAGGATCAAGCTGATCGTCGAGAGAAAAGAGGACGTGAAAGAAAGCGATCTGCTGGGGGCGCTGATCTGGAAACACCTATCAACGCTGTCAGCCCAGGACGTAAAGGCATACAGAGAAACGGTACTGGGCAAGGACTGAAACCGAACGATTGTGCGGTAAAGTGGGGGTGTTACAGCACCCCCACCCCTCCCGGCGCCGGTCCAGGCGCAGACAAAGCATGGCTTCGCCACTGGCCGCTACGCGCCCATCGCAAATGTGCGGGTGTACCTCACGCGCATGAACGAGCACGCCAACTAGAGCGAAAAGCGGGTTGAACAGTGAGGGGGGCGGCCTTGCGGGCGAGGCACTGGCAGAAGTCGCGCTGATTTATCGTTACGCGCAAGGCGTTACGGATATTCCGACGAACGGTTGATTTATCGTTACGTAACGCTGGCCTATTTATCGTTACGTAACTATAATTACACCATACACACGGAACGGAGCGTTACCAATGACTCAGCGCCAAGCCCTAGCAAGCGTCGCCCCTGGCCTCTATAGAATCCTGTGCGGGATGACCGATTCAGCCGAAAAACAGCATTTCCGCAATCTTTTGCAAGGCCCCTATCTCATAGATTCCGAGCATATTTTGTTATGTGCATTCGGTGATCTGCGCGAATTTCTTGCCACTCTGCGCCGTGACGCTGGGATCCCAATGGCTCGCTATTTTGAGCTGGTCGGGGAGGCCAACCGGCTGTACAGCCAGCGCCTGGGAGTTTGCTAATGATCGATCACCTGGAAAAGCAAACCCAGCCCCTGGAGCTGGAGCCGAAGCGCGGCCGAGGCCGTCCAGCCAAAGGACAAGCGCTGAGCAATGCCGAACGCCAGCGCAGATACCGCGAGGCGCAAAAAGCGCAACGTAACGAAAAAACAAAAGTAGGCCCGGCCTGGGAAGACGTGGCAGAACTGACGAAACAAATAGATTCGCTGACTGAAGAACTGAAAAAAGCACTAGAGCGGGCAGACCTGGCAGAAGCACGGGCGGACGTAATGGGGAACGAGCTGGCCATTGTGAAAGCACAACTAAGCAAACCGGCGCGCGTAAAACGCCACCGCGATCAGCCAGCAATAGAGCTGCAAGATGAAGACGTGCCAGACAAGGGAGTATGGACGGTGCAATTCAAGCAAAAAGGACAGAGGTCGTGGGCTTCATGCGAGCCACAAATAGACTTCGAAGGGGTCCCATGGGGATTCAGAAGAACAAGACAGCATGTGCTGGATATGAGCAAGGATGCCGGTGGAACGCACTGGAGAGCTGTCAGAAATGACGGGCTAGTAATAGACCCTAAAGCTCTAAAATAGCTCGGCAGGCGTCCTGCAGGGCTGCTAAGCGGGCGTCCAGTGCAGCACCCTCCTCATCCAGCTGCGCTAACCGGCGACGCACCTGGCGAAGCTCACCAACAAGCCGGCCATAGTCCTCGAGCACATGAGATACCGCGCCCAGGTCGTCACGGCCTGGAGCGTAGAGGTGCGCGTTACGTAACAGATATTCAGGAAGGTCTAGAACTGGCATCGCATAATGGACGTTACATTAAATCGCGCCGGGAGCTTACAGCATTGTCCCGACACGATTAAACGTAACGTCACGGAAATTATGCGAAGCCT
>NZ_JAAQXA010000043.1:0-9599 GCF_012985775.1 Pseudomonas sp. WS 5011 | reverse complement strand
GAGGTGCTCGCGGCGGTTAGAAATACAGAAATTAGCGGGTGATCTGGTCGTTTTTGATCGGTTTGCCGCTTTCAAAATCGGCAGGGGCTGAAGTCAGCCTGAAATACAGGGCTTTTTCAGACCATCCCTAGACTGTCTATCTAAGAAAATAGAGTCTAATGTTTCAGCGTCTGAAAGACATTTGCGCCTCCTGAAGTATCTGCCGGATGAAGAACTTGTTGAGCTCAAGAATTTGCGTGAGTACTTACCATTTGCCTCAAATTCACACGACTCAACCTCACTCCTTAAGTTCTACAAAAAAAACGGTTTTAAGATAACTTCAAAATCACTCGGAAAGGTAAAGTGCATTTATTATGTACGAGGATTTGATGTTAAGCAGCGACTTGCTCAATTGATAGAGTTTCGCCGCAATATTGTTTTATATTCTGAGTTTTTTGAAGTGCTCCATAATCGACCACCTGTAGGAAGTCGTTCTAAGGATGTACATGCTCTAAAAGATAGGTTGCAGTCGCAAAGTCTGGCTTCTTTGGAAGCCTTTGCCTTGACGGGGGAGTCGTGTCTTTATGGCGCGAGGATAGTATATCTTAGTCGTGAAGATGCAGTTGCCGCAATAAGAACTATTGTCAGTGGTGGGTATAATTATCGCGCTTACATTCCGATATTAGATGCTGAGGAGCTTTATCCAGAGCTGTTCAACCAGAAGACCATGACCTACATTGCTAATGCAAATGCAGCTGGGTTCTACTCATTTCTTAGAATCTCGGAAGAACGAATCAATTTTTATAGACCGGTCACGAAAAGCAATAGAGTTAAGCATTCTGGCGTATCTGGGTTCTTAGTTGAACAGGCCAGCATTAAAAGTGCCGTCGTAGATGCTTTTGTTTCAGTTAATACGAAAGTTAAGTCTGAACTAATTCAGGAAATTAAAGAGGAGCTTCTAGCGGATGGAGTAGAGATTGGTTCGGCCACATTTGGGATAAATCAAAAGGTCTCTGATTATTTATTTGTTGTTCCAAGCAATCTTGGTGGTGTGTATAACGAACAAATTCCATCTATCCTTGGTTATTTCTCTGTTCTATATGCGATAAAACCAGCTAAGCAGGGGCAGTCAGCGTTTCTCCGTTACGGTGTTGTAGCCAATGAAGAGACTGTAAGTACGTTTCAGACCCACAAGGGACGACATTGGCAAACTAATTCACTTTTTCGGGCCGGCTTAGCTGCAAGTATTGTGAATAAGTGGATGGGAAGATCTGATAGTCAAGGTGATCATTACGATCATCAGACTGCTAAAGAACGTGCTGAGAAAGTCGGTGAGCTTATGCTCTCTGAGCAGTCCCGCTTTATTGGTGATCTGGCGAATAAGGTCAGGGCTTGGACTGACAACGATATCCCGACCCAGAATGTGCAGACCTTGTTGACTGATATGCTGCAAACCGTACATTACGGTCCGCTTGGACATTGTTTTCGTGATATTAATTTGAAGCCCTGCGAATTTCATCTGAAGTGTCTGACCGGAAATTCAGGAAAGGGCTGTAGAGAGTTCGTTGTAGATCTCTTAGATCCAGTTCAAATAAAGCAAGTCGAGTCAGAGCGTAATAGATCAGAAATTGAGCTGGCGCGGCTTTTTGAAGCCTTGAATAGACCCGGTATCCCGGTAGAGTCTGTTGAAATGCATATCGAACATCAAATGGCGATTTTTAGAAATTCTTCTTATATTTTAGATAATTCTGAGGTGGTGCTTAACGACATTCAAGTTGAAAAGAGTAAGGACTATCAGCCATTTAGGACCGATGGCTCTGTTCCAAGCGACTGTGTATTCCAATGTGGAGTAGCTTGATTGTGACTACGTCTACTGAGCAATGGGATAAAGCTTTTTCGGTATTGCAACAATTTGAAAGGCAGCTGATAGATCCTTCAAACTTTGGGTGGAAGTATATTACCGATAAGTCTGGTGTGTCTAAGCCGACTCTGTGGCGAAACAAAGAATTTGAAAAAGAGTTTCAACGTATTAAGGAAGTTGTCAAAAGTTATGCTCGTGGTGAGAAACAGTTCGATCAAGAGACTTCACTGAAAGCGGCCAGAGATCGTGATCGAGATCACCAGATCGAGGTGCTCAAGGCACAGGTTCAGGAGCTGACGAAGCAATTAAATAGGGAGCGAGAAAGACTCATTTACGCCTCTATGATTGCTCGCCGTAAGAATATCGATCCTGCGGAATTCTTAGATGAGAGCCCTGTGTTTCGTAAGCCTGCCAAAGGGGGCTCAGTGGTCAAGCTGCCGTCAAAGGGGGGCTAGCCAACGTCGGTTTCCATCAACTGGCTTTGTACCGGCTTTTAATGCATAGCTACCCTGCATGAGCCGCCGCCGAATTGACTGGCATCAATTTACCGATTGATGATTCTAGGTAACATGAGAGGATTCAGTTATCGTTCGGCCAGTCTCCAGAGTGGCATATCGCATGCGTCGACTTGGTTTTGTTCTAGCCCTGATTGTCAGCTTTATGCTCCCTTCTTTTGGCAGCATGGCTTCTGACATCACGATAGAGCCTTGTCCGATGCAAAGCGCCATGGCCGATATGGATCATGCCGGCAGTGAGCCCCCTTGCTGTGAGGACATGAGCGACACATCCAGCTCAGGCAGCAAATCCCCCTGCAAATCCGGCCAGGAATGCAAAACCAGTGGTCTGCTGCAAACTGTGGTGATCAAGCCCTTCGCTCCATTGCATACATCCCCGCAAACAGCGCTGATACAGCGGCTACTTCAACGAGAGCCCGCCGGTCTTTGGCGTCCACCCCGCGTCTCCTGATGTTCTGATCTGAAATGCGCTCCGCTAAGGGAGCGTTCTGTTGTCGCCTGCATTTAGGCGGCATCGATCAACATCACTGGAGACGAAAGCATGTCTGCTTTCCTTATCGCACGCCGTGGTTGCTTAGGCGTGCTGGCTGCTGCGCTGTGGGCGAGTTCGGTTCTCAACGCGCAGGCGCAGCCCCTCACGTTCGCCCGCGCTCAAACCTTGGCCGAGCGTACGGCCCCTGAAAATATTGCCCGGCAGGCGCAAGTCGAGTCGGCACAACAGGCGGTACTGCCTTCAGGTGCTCTGCCTGATCCCAAGTTGATCCTGGGCGTGGATAACCTGCCGATTGAAGGCCCGGATCGCTACTCACTTAACCGCGATTTTATGACCATGCGCCGCATTGGCCTGATGCAGGAAGTGCCTAATAGCCATAAGCGCCAGGCTCGCCGGCAACTGGCTGAGGCCACAGTTACCCGCGCCGAAGCGGAGCAACGCGCGATGATTTTGGAGACCAAGCGGCAGACGGCGCTGAGCTGGCTCGATGTCTATTACGCAGAGCGCCGTGTTGAGCTTTTCTCTCAGCTGAATGAGCAGATCACCCTACTGCGCTCAGCCGTTCAGGCCTTGATCGCTGGCAACTCCGCGCGATCCAGCGAGCTTCTTCAGGCCGATCAGGAAGCATTAACGCTTGAGGACCGGCGTGATGAGCTGGATCGTGATGTTGCGATTGCACGCGCCACATTACGCCGCTGGGTCGGCGATGATGCGAGTCAGCCACTGGCCGGGACTCCACCTGTGCTTAGCTTGGAAGTACCGCACCTGCAGCATCGTCTGGGGGAACATCCAGATCTGCGGGCTGCGGCCGCCCGTGTGGGCGAAGCTAATGCTGAGCTGGCCGAGGCAGTTTCCGAGAAGAAACCCGACTGGGGTGTCGAGTTCGCCTACAACAACCGCGATAACCAGTTCGGTGACATGGTGATGTTGCAGTTCACCTTTGACCTGCCCATGTTCGTCGGCACCCGCCAGGGACCCAAGATCAACGCCAAGCAACACGGCGTGGCCCAGGTGGAGGCGGAACAGGAGGTGCTGCTGCGCACTCACCAAGCCGAACTGGAAAGCGGCCTCGCCGAGTTGGCGCAGCTGCGCAAGATGTTGATCCGTACCGAACAACACCTTATCCCTTTGTCGAGCAAGCGCGTGGATCTGGAGCTTGCTGCCTACAAAGCGGGCAACAGTCAATTGGCAGCTGTGATCAATGCCCGTCGTGACTTGATTGAGGCAAAACTGCGGAAAATCGAACAACAGCGTCAGCTCAGCCAGCTCTCCGCCAGTCTGTATTACGCCTATGTGGAGGGCCTGAAATGAAAGCGTCCACGCTGAAGTATTGCCTAGTAGGCCTAGCTATTGCTGCGGGTGGAACCGCTGGCGGTTTCTGGCTGGGCAAACAAAGCTCATCCCATGATCAGATGCCAGCAGCAAAATCAGAAGATCGCCAGGTGCTCTACTGGTACGACCCGATGGTGCCTACTCAGCGCTTCGAGCAGCCAGGCAAGTCTCCCTTTATGGACATGGAACTGGTGCCCAAGTATGCCGGCGCTGAGCAGGATACGACCGCTCTCAGCGTGCCAGCGCAAGCAATCCAGAGCCTGGGTATGCGTACTTCGACGGTCGTTCGGGCAGTACTGCCGTCCGCTATCGATGCGGTGGGTTCACTGGCCTACAACCAGCGCGAAGTCGCTACGTTGCAGGCGCGCTCTGCCGGCTTTGTCGAACGGGTATATGGCCGTGCACCCGGAGATGTACTGCCTGCAGGAACGCCGCTGGCTGACCTGCTGATCCCCGAGTGGTCTGCTGCCCAGCTTGAGTTCATCGCGGTATTGCAGAGCGGAGATGCTCGATTGGTCGACGCTGCACGTGAACGCCTGCGCCTGCTGGGGATGCCCAAAGGGTTGATCGAGCACGTGCAACGTACCCGTAAACCGAAGGCATTGCAGACCTTGCTCACCCCTATTGGCGGTGAGTTGCTGTCCCTGGAGGTACGCGCTGGCATGGCGGTCTCGGCGGGCCAAGACCTGGCTCGCCTCAATGGGCTATCGAGCATCTGGCTCGACGCGGCCATCCCTGAGTCCCAGGCCGCAGCGGTTCAGCTTGGCGCGCAGATCAGTGCAAGCCTGACTGCTTTTCCAGGCCAAACGCTCAAAGGCCGAGTGATTGCACTATTGCCGAGTGCCGACGTGCAGACACGAACGCTGACGGTGCGCAGTGAACTGCCCAATCCAGACGGCACGTTACGCCCCGGTATGTTTGCATCGGTGCGGCTCAATAGCGCAGACGAGCAGCCGGTGCTGCTTATTCCTAGCGAGGCGGTGATTCGCACCGGTAAACACGCTCTGGTCATGCTGGCTGAAGGTGAAGGACGATTCCGTCCTCATGAGATCCAGGTCGGGCGGGAAGCAGATGGCCGCTTCGAAGTGCTTGCGGGCCTCTCTGAGGGGCAGGCGGTGGTTACTTCAGGGCAGTTCCTGATTGATTCGGAAGCCAGTTTACAGGGGGTGATGGCACAGGTAGGCGACCCTGTTCCCGTGCAGGCCCCGCTGCATGAGTCCCAGGGTGTGATCCGCGAACTTGATGATCAAACGGTCACGCTGGAGCACGGCCCTTTCGAGAGCCTCGGTATGCCAGGCATGACCATGGTTTTTGATTTGGCCAAGCCAGAAGTCGCGGTTGGATTGAAGATAGGCGACGCCGTCCGCATTGGAGTACGACAAAGCGATGCCGGATTATTCGTTGAGCAGCTCAATAAACAAGGAGCGAGCCAATGATCGCGCGCTTGATCCATTGGTCAATTGGCAACCGCATTCTGGTCTTGTTGGCGACCCTGTTTATCACTGCCTGGGGCATCTGGTCTTTACGTAGCACACCGCTAGATGCCTTACCGGATCTCTCCGACACTCAGGTGATCATCCGCACCAGCTTCCCAGGCCAGGCCCCTCAGATCATCGAGAACCAGGTGACCTACCCGCTGGCTAGCACCATGCTTTCTGTGCCTGGGGCGAAGACCGTGCGTGGTTATTCGTTCTTCGGCGACTCGTTTGTCTACGTGTTATTCGAGGACGGCACAGACCTTTATTGGGCGCGTTCCCGCGTACTGGAGTACCTCAACCAGGCGCAGGATCGACTGCCTGAAGGGGTCACCACCACCCTTGGTCCCGACGCCACTGGCGTGGGCTGGATCTACCAATACGCCTTGGTGGATCGCAGCGGCAAACATGACCTCTCGCAGTTGCGCTCAATCCAGGATTGGTTTCTTAAGTACGAGCTGAAAAGCCTACCTAGCGTAGCGGAGGTCGCCACGCTAGGTGGCATGGTCAAGCAGTATCAGATCGTGCTCGATCCGCAGAAGATGATTGCCTACGGTGTGACTCAGCGGGAGATTGAGGCAGCGCTGCAGGGGGCTAACCAGGAAACCGGGGGCGCCGTTCTTGAATTAGCCGAGCGTGAGTACATGGTGCGTGCCTCTGGCTACCTGGAAAGCCTGGAGGACTTTCGCAATGTACCGTTGCGCACTTCGCAGACCGGCATACCGATTTTGCTCGGCCAGGTAGCCAGCATTCAGCTCGGCCCGGAGATGCGCCGTGGTATAGCCGAGCTAGACGGTGAAGGCGAAGTGGTCGGTGGTGTGGTGATCATGCGCTCGGACAAGAACGCTCGCGAGGTGATCAGCGCAGTAAAAGAGAAGCTGGACAGCTTACGCGCAAGCCTACCCGCTGGCGTCGAGTTGGTGACTACCTATGACCGTTCCCAGTTAATTGACCGGGCTATCGACAACCTCAGCTTCAAGCTGCTGGAAGAGTTTGTAGTGGTCGCCCTGGTCTGTCTGATCTTTCTCTGGCATCTGCGCTCCTCGCTGGTGGCGATCATTACCCTGCCGCTGGGCATCCTTATGGCGTTTATCGTCATGCGTCATCAAGGCATCAACGCCAACATCATGTCCCTAGGCGGTATCGCCATCGCCATTGGTGCCATGGTCGATGCGGCCGTGGTGATGATTGAGAACGCCCACAAGCACATCGAAACGTGGAAAGAGCAGTATCCGAACGAGCGCCTACAAGGCGACACGCACTGGCAGGTGATCGGCAAGGCGGCTGCCGAGGTCGGTCCTGCGCTGTTCTTCAGCTTGCTGATCATTACCCTGTCGTTTCTCCCTGTGTTTACCCTCGAAGCCCAGGAGGGCCGGCTGTTTGGTCCGCTGGCCTTTACCAAAACCTACGCCATGGCTGCTGCTGCAGGGCTGTCAGTCACTCTGGTACCGGTGCTGATGGGCTACTGGATACGCGGGCATATCCCCAATGAGCAGCAGAACCCACTGAACCGTTGGCTGATCGCGGCCTACCGGCCGGTACTTGAAGCGGTGCTGGCGTGGCCGAAGACCACCTTGGCATTGGCATTACTGGTCTTCGTCTCCAGTCTCTGGCCGCTAAGTCGGCTTGGCGGTGAGTTTCTGCCAGCGATGGACGAAGGCGACCTGCTCTACATGCCCTCGGCATTGCCCGGCCTTCCAGCAAGTAAAGCAACTGAGCTGCTGCAACAGACTAACCGCATGATTCTCAGTGTGCCGGAAGTGGCGCAGGTGTTCGGCAAAGCAGGCCGAGCAGAGACCGCCACTGACCCCGCGCCACTGGAGATGTTCGAAACTACGGTGCAGTTCAAACCACGCGATCAGTGGCGCGATGGCATGACAGCGGAGAAGCTGATCGATGAGCTTGATCAAGCGGTAAAAGTCCCCGGGCTTTCGAACATCTGGGTACCACCGATCCGCAACCGCATCGACATGCTCGCCACCGGTATAAAGAGTCCTATCGGGGTGAAGGTTGCCGGCACTTCGTTGGTCGATATTGAGCGCATCACCCGTGAGATCGAAGGGGTGGCCAAACAGGTGCCGGGGGTGAGTTCGGCGCTGGCTGAACGACTGACTGGCGGGCGTTACGTGGATATAAAAATCAATCGCCTGGCCGCAGCGCGTTATGGCCTCAACGTCGATGAAATCCAGGCGGTGGTGTCAGGTGCTATTGGTGGCAGCAACATCGGTGAAACCGTAGAAGGGTTGGCGCGCTATCCGATCAATCTGCGTTATCCCCGCGAGTGGAGAGACAGCCCCGAGGCGTTGCAACGGCTGCCCATCCTTACGGCGGCAGGCCAGCAGATCACGCTCGGTTCTGTGGCCGACATAAGCCTGAGCGAAGGACCACCGATGCTGCGCAGCGAAAACGGACGTCTTTCCGGCTGGGTCTATGTCGATGTCCGTGACCGTGACCTAGCGTCGACCGTACGTGAGCTCCAGCAGCGGGTGTCGGAGTCTGTGCAGCCAGATGCGGGCATGACCATTTCCTACTCGGGGCAGTTCGAGTTTTTGGAACGCGCCAATGCACGCCTAACCTGGGTGGTTCCGGCGACACTGCTGATTATCTTCGTGCTGCTCTATCTGACCTTCAATCGTTTGGCCGAGGCCTTGCTGATCATGGCCACCTTACCGTTCGCCCTGACAGGCGGTGTCTGGCTGCTCTACTGGCTGGGTTTCAACCTATCGGTGGCCACTGGTGTTGGCTTTATTGCGTTGGCTGGGGTGTCGGCGGAGTTCGGGGTGATCATGCTGATCTACCTGCAAAACGCCTGGCATTCCCGATTTGAAGCGGGGCGCACAGATAATCCTGCTTTGCTTGAGTCAATTCGAGAGGGGGCTGTGTTGCGCGTGCGACCGAAGGTGATGACGGTCGCGGTGATCATTGCCGGACTATTGCCGATCCTCTGGGGCGATGGAGCGGGATCTGAAGTCATGAAGCGAATTGCCGCACCGATGGTCGGCGGGATGATCACCGCACCGTTGCTGTCGATGCTGGTGTTGCCGGCTGCCTACTGGTTGATGCGGCGCAAAGGGGGAGGAGCATGATGTAGCAGGTCTGGGGATGACTCGGGGTAACTGGAGAGGAAGTCTGAGTTGCCCCTGTCATTTAATATTTTTGAGCTACTAAAAAGCTCCCTAATACTGCAATTACGAAGATGTAATTTTCGCTTCACTTTGATGACAGGTGCCTACGTTTATATTTTCACTACAACCTAAGTAGAGGAATTAAACGTGAACATTCTTAAAGCTGTCTTGGCGGTATCTATTCTTTCTGCATCGTCCCTGGTTATGGCCGAAGGCGGCGGTGACCGCGTCTATGGTCGAATGATTCAGGATAATGAAAGAGCGATGCAGGAATACGCTGCTGCTCGTGGCAAGACTCCGCCCGAGGTGACTCACTATCGCTACGGCATGAAGCTGGACATCGCGAAGGTTGTACATACGAGTCCTACAGGCTCTGGTTGCGAGGTAATGCCGGCTCAGATGACCTATGAGGACTCCAGCGGCGATTTGCAGACTATTGAATATCGGGCAATGGGTACAGCCTGCCGGAATCAAAACTGAGCTACATAGGAGCTTACAGGTCACTGACTTAAAAGTAATTTTCAAGTCACCCTGACGTTATTTGGCGTGTGGAAGTATGGCGTGAGCGCGCACGGGCGATGCCTGGCGCGCTACGGCAACTACTACAAGAAATCTCACCGAGATAAAACTGCCAAATAATTCAGGAGTGTCACATGAATAACCCCCTTTTTTGCTTATCGCTGATAGCTCTGCGGCGATTTTCAAGGTAGTTGTCGCGTGAGCGTGTCACGCTGCCTTTGATGTTTGCTGCAGTACCGCTTCCCGCTCCGGGTTCAGGCACACGATTGGTGCCAGCACCCAGTTCCTGATGTTGCCGCT
>NZ_JAAQXA010000042.1:0-9983 GCF_012985775.1 Pseudomonas sp. WS 5011 | reverse complement strand
GGAGTGGGGGCAACAGCAGCTGCGCTGGTAGACTTATCCACAGTTGCTGGTAACAAAATCAGCAATCCGCCCTGGGTCAAATTTCAATCGGCAGGGTGGGTCAATTTTCCATCAGCGCCAACACTCAGTGAAACGCCGGAAGGCAACTTGAAGTGGCTTGCAGCCACTTAGATAGCAGGCACACTTGATCGGCAGGCTGCCGCTGAAGCTACTTTTTCAACAGAATCGGCCAAAAGCGGTCTGTCGCGAAGGGCTGCTTCTGGCAGATTAGCGACCACTGTTCTGGCTAGCCATCCTTGTCCTTCCTAATGTGGAGGACTTGCTATGAACATCATTGCTATCTGCAGCCGTCAGCCCTGGAACAAAGGAAAATTGGTCGGGCAGAAAATTCCGCTCCGACTGAGAGATATCTGGGCCATTCGAGTAAGGCTTCAAATTGCGGAAAGAACCCGGGATCTAGCTCTCTTCGATCTGGCCATCGACAGCAAGCTTCGAGCTTGCGACTTAACCAAGCTCCGTGTGCGCGACGTTGCCCATGGCGAG
The DNA here is from genome assembly GCF_012985775.1 of Pseudomonas sp. WS 5011. NCBI lineage: Bacteria > Pseudomonadati > Pseudomonadota > Gammaproteobacteria > Pseudomonadales > Pseudomonadaceae > Pseudomonas > Pseudomonas sp. WS 5011. The sequence continues at coordinate 9,440 of NZ_JAAQXA010000042.1, read as the reverse complement.
CATGTGTCATCACGAGCCATGGTGATGCAGCAGAAAACGCACCAGCCAGTGCAGTTCGAGATCACTGAGCAAACACGGTCTGCTCTCGCAGCCTGGATACATCAAGCTCAGCTCCGTAGCGAGGACTGCCTTTTTCCGAGCCGGCTGCATACCTCAGACCATCTATCCACTCGTCAATACGCTCGTATCGTCAAAGGCTGGGTGCAAGCCATTGGCCTTGATCCGGCCATGTATGGCACTCACACAATGAGACGTACGAAGGCATCACTGATCTATCGCAGGACGAAGAACCTGCGGGCGGTTCAACTACTGCTAGGCCATACGAAGCTGGAGAGCACCGTTCGATATCTCGGGATCGAGGTCGATGACGCCTTGGAGATGGCGGAGCAGACCGAAGTTTGACCATGCAATGCATCGCGACGGTGAGGCCAGGCCGTCGCTAACCGGCCCAAAGCGTGTACTCAACCTCTACGGCGGCTCTAACTGTGGATGAGCTAACTTAGAGCCAGCGACGTACCTGCGCCTGATAGGCCTGAAACTCGTTGCCGAATAGAGTTGTCAGCGCGCGCTCCTCTGGGCTGATTTGGAAGCGATTCATATACAGAACAAACCCCAGCACACCTAGCAATGCAAAAGGCGAGGCCAGGTAGCAGGCCCAGGCCAGCAGGAACAGGGCAAAGCCGACGTACATCGGGTTGCGTGAGTATTGATAGATACCCGAGCGCACTAGCGCCGATGCTGTTTCAGGCTTTAGCGGATTGACGGTGGTTTGCGCCTGTCGAAACGACAAGACGCCAGCCACACTGAAAAAAACGCCAATGGCCAACACGAGCAGAGCCACCAGCACCCGCACCGAGTACGTCAGGTCGAAGCCTGGCACATAGCAGGCTGCCAGCCACATAAGTAACCCGAAAAGACTGGCCACAATCGGCGGAGGTATTCTGTTTTCCAGTGCTCGCATAAAAACTCCCGATTAAGCAGCCATGACTTCTGCGCCAGTCGCTATGTTTAGCGCACTTTTTGCAGTTCGCTCTGCACCAGTTCCAGCAGCGGCTCAGGGCCGAACTTCGTCAGCAGCGTGCCGTTGACGAAGAAGGTGGGCGTACCTTGAATCCCGACTTTCTTAACGTCCGCTGCGTCTTTGGCCAGGATCGCGTCGATTTCGGGCGAGTTCATCGTTGCGCGGGCCTTCTCGACATCCAGGCCAACTGCAGCTGCGGCTTCCCAGGCTTTCTGTGCTTGCGCGTCGTCATGCCAGAGAGGTTGGGCCTCCAGCACGGCTGCAAGCACAGGTTCGTAAAGCCCCTGCATGCGTGCAGTCTCCAGCAGGCGAACGGCCTCTTCCGAGCCTTTGTGGAACAGCACATAGCGCACGACCAGGCGCACGTCCTGCGGGTATTGCGCCATGATTTGCTTCACGTATGGGAAGAACGCCCGGCAGCTCTCACACGAAGGGTCGAAGAACTCGACGATGGTGACTGGTGCGTTGATCGGCCCAAGGGTTGGCGAGTGGAAACGCACCAAGGAGCTGCTCGCCTGAGTGACTGCCTGAGTCTCCTGGGGCGCGGAAAACCGCTGGTAGAGCACTGCGGCGGCGACAAATCCGGCAATGGTCACAGCGCTGATGGTCAGCACGAGGGCGCGTCTATTCATACAAGGGTTCTCCGGCGAATCAGGGCAAGAAGCATGACGATGGCGGTGAAAACCACCAGGGAAAGCAGCGGCAGCGGCACGCTACCGAAGATCAGCATGTCGGCCCCGGAACAGGAGGTTCCGGCGCTACACGGTTTTAGGTCTTCCGGGATCACCCCTATAAACAGCAGGCAATGATACAGGGCGATCACCCAGCCGATAACGGCCAGGGGCAAGGCGTACAGCCAAACGGAGAAGTCGGCGCGGTAGCAGGCGATACTCAGCATCACCGCCAGAGGAAACATGAAAATCCGCTGGAACCAGCACAACACGCACGGGGTTTTGCCCATGACTTCGCCGATAAATAAGGCGGCCACGGTTGCGGCCACGGCCAGCAGCCATGCGGCGAGTAATAAACTCCAGGGATTGGCGGAGGGATGCACCTGCTCGTTCATGCTTATCTATTCGTCCTTTTCCTTGGTTGGGGATGGCACGTTAGCGAGCCTACAGCAGCTGTCGATTGGCTTTGTGTTACAGCATGCGTCCTGCGCAGGCACTGGCTGACAGGCAGTGATCGATCCGGTTGGTGTTGCGACTAGCGGAGCACAGCGACTATCGCGTTGGGCGGTTCATCTTGATGACGAAGTTCTCATTAATGCCGGGGGTGGCCACTACAACTGGAATCGCATCGGGATTTCTAAACACGCTCCACGCTGTTCTGAGGCGATGGTCAATGACGGTGGCTTTTCCCTACATGGGTGTGGCCATCATCCGGAAGCGCACTGACTCCGCCGGTAGTGTTCAGGCGCTGAAGAATTCCACACTCATCTACGCCCCGCCCAGAGGCGCAGCGGTGTCGCAACTCAACCAGCTGTTGTTGCAGTGCCAGGAGGCTGGTCACTCGCGCTTGCACATGCTCGATGTGCTCATCCACTAAGCTATTCACACCCTCACAGTTCCCCTCTGGCCGATCCATCAGCGCCAACAAGCTTCTGATCTCGTCCAGGGTCATGTCCAGTGTTCGGCAATTACGAATAAACGTAAGCCTCTCAAGATGCTCACTGCTGTAAAGACGATAATTGCCCTCGCTGCGAGCCGGTGTCGGCAACAGCCCTTCACGCTCGTAATAGCGAACCGTTTCAACCTGGCAATCGACAAGCTTGGCCAGCTCTCCAATTTTCATGAAATACCCCTTCTACAAACTCTTGACCCTGTAGTGGCTTCAGGGTGTTCACTCTACAGCACTGACCAATAAGGATACCCCCATGGCTGGTTGCTGCAGTGATGAACAAAAACCTGAAGCGGTTTCAAAGGATGTCTGCTGTGACCCCAGCGGCGCGTTTAAGTGCTCGGCCACGGCAACTACAACGGTAAATGCCATGGTTGGCTCCAGGCTCAGCAGTTTCCGTATTGAACAAATGGACTGCCCTACCGAACAGTCGCTGATTCAGGACAAGCTGAGCAAGCTGGCAGGCATAGATAAGCTCGACTTCAACCTGATCAATCGGATTCTTGGGGTATGGCACAGCTTGCCTTCGACCGCGCCTATCGAAGCGGCGATCTCGTCCCTGGGAATGCAGGCAGAACCGCTCTCTGCTGAAGGGCAAGCCCGCATCAAAATCGAACAGATGGACTGCCCAACTGAAGAAAAGCTCATCCGCGACAAGCTGACCTCGCTACCCGGCATCAGTGCATTGGAGTTCAACCTGCTTCAACGTGTACTGACGCTCAGCCACACAGCAGAAGCGCTGCCAGCAGCACTGGCAGCGATTCGCGAGCTTGGTTTCACGCCAGTGGTTGAGGGTTCAGCAACAGCAAGCGAAGAAGCACAAGGCACCCCGCACAAGAAAGCCTGGTGGCCCTTGGCGCTCTCGGGCGTGGCCGCCGTATCGGCGGAAGTGATCCACTTTGCCGAGCTTGCGCCAGAGTGGGTTGTGGCTGGCGTGGCGCTGCTCGCCATTCTGCTGTGCGGCCTAACGACCTATAAAAAGGGCTGGATCGCGCTGAAGAACCGCAACCTGAACATCAATGCGCTGATGAGTATCGCGGTGACCGGTGCGGTGCTGATTGGGCAATGGCCAGAAGCGGCCATGGTCATGTTCCTCTTTTCTGTCGCCGAGTTGATCGAAGCGAAGTCGCTGGATCGGGCTCGCAATGCCATCCGTGGCCTGATGGATCTGACCCCTGAGCGCGCCACGGTGCAGCAGGTCGATGGCACATGGCTGGACGTTGACGTTAAGACCATCGCCGTAGGCTCATTGGTCAGGGTTCGACCTGGCGAACGAATCGGTCTCGACGGCGAGGTGACTTCCGGCAACTCCACCATCAACCAAGCGCCGATCACGGGGGAAAGCCTGCCCGTAGAGAAAACCGTCGGAGACCCGGTTTTTGCTGGCACCATCAATCAAGCAGGCTCGCTGGAATACCGCGTCGTGGCAGCCGCTGCCAACACTACGCTGGCACGTATCATTCACGCGGTCGAAGAGGCGCAGGGTTCACGTGCGCCGACCCAGCGCTTTGTCGATCAGTTCGCCAAGGTATACACCCCTGTCGTATTCCTATTCGCCCTGGCTATCGCCATTGTGCCGCCACTCTTCATGGCCGAGCCCTGGTACGACTGGATCTACCGTGCCTTGGTGCTGCTGGTGGTCGCTTGCCCTTGCGCCTTGGTCATCTCGACGCCCGTCACCATTGTCAGTGGCCTGGCAGCGGCGGCGCGTAAAGGCATTTTGGTCAAAGGCGGCGTCTATCTGGAAACCGGCGGCAAGCTTGGCTTCCTGGCACTCGACAAGACCGGCACTATTACTCACGGCAAGCCGGTGCAGACCGATTACATGCCGCTGGTTGATCAGGACTCAGAAGTCTACCGCACACATGCCGCCAGCCTCGCCAGTCGGTCTGACCATCCGGTATCGCAAGCGATAGCCAAGCATGCCACTGAGAATGGCCTGACGTTTGCTGCCGTTGAGGGATTCGAAGCCCTACTGGGTCGAGGTGTTCGAGGCACCATCGAAGGCATAGATTTCCACCTGGGTAACCACCGTCTGGTGGAAGAGCTTGGCCTCTGCTCACCCGAGCTGGAAGCGACGCTGGAGCGTCTCGAACGCCAAGGTAAAACAGTGGTGGTGCTGTGCAATCCGCAGCGTGCCATTGCCCTGTTCGCCGTTGCCGATACCGTCAAGGACTCCAGCCGCCAGGCAATTGAGGAACTTCACGCGCTTGGCGTGAAGACCACAATGCTGACCGGCGATAACCCGCACACCGCAGATGCGATTGCACAGCAGGTAGGCATCGACGAGGCACGCGGCAATCTCCTGCCAGTCGACAAATTGCAGGCCGTTGAAGCATTGCAAGCGCGCGGCTACGTTGTTGGGATGGTCGGCGATGGCATCAACGATGCGCCGGCGCTGGCGAAGTCTGAAATCGGTTTCGCCATGGCCGCCGCCGGCACGGACACGGCCATCGAAACTGCGGATGTGGCCTTGATGGATGACGACCTGCGCAAGATCCCGGCCTTCATCCGCCTGTCTCAACAGACCGCCGCCATCCTCAAGCAGAACATCGTGCTGGCGTTAGGGATCAAGGCCCTGTTTCTCGCCATTACCCTAACGGGGCAGGCGACGATGTGGATGGCCGTCTTTGCCGACATGGGCGTCAGCCTGCTGGTGGTGTTCAACGGCCTGCGCCTGCTTAAAAAGTAGGATCGGAGGATTGAAGATGAAAGCAGCATTGCAACTCGCAATTGAACAAGCCTTTCAGCAGGCCCGGCAGGCCATGCAGGAACAGCGCAGTACAGATGCCTTTCAATGGCTGGAGCGCGCGCACATCCTGACTCAGCGCCAACCTTTGCTGCATGCCAGGTCACACTGGCTGATGCTCACGCTCGGCTGGAAAATTGGCGATTATCGCGAGGTGGCCGGGCAAATACCGCGCATTTTCGCGGCCTTGTTGTTCTCCAAAATCTGGGTGCCCCTCGGCAATACAGGCCGCTCCAGAATCAGTGCGTTCAAGCCCATGCCGGTTCCCGAAGAACCACAGACCTTGCTTGCCGATGACAAGTAAACTCAATCCGGTCGGTGATTGCGCCCATGCAAATTGATATCTCTACCCAGCTGCCATGCTCACTGGCAGAGGTGATCGCCCAGGTGCGCACGCCACGTCTGCTGCATCAGGTTGCATCACCGTTGCTGAGTTTCAGCCCGCTGACTCCCGTTGAGTTTCCTGGCACCTGGAGCGAGGGCACTTACTGGGTCAAGCTGAAGTTATTCGGCGTACTTCCCATTGGCCGTCAGGCGATTGTGATTACATACCCGCAGACGGAAAATGCTCAGATTTTCATGCTAAGAGACAACGGCTACAGCCCGCTGATCAGCAAGTGGGATCACCTCATTACGGCACAAGAGGTCAACGGCGGAACGCTTTACCGAGATAGCGTGACCATCAAGGCGGGCGTCCTCACTCCGTTCGTCTGGCTATTTGCGCGCCTGTTCTACGCCCACCGTCAGCGCCGCTGGGCAACCTTGGCGGCAAATGGCTTTAACTACGGAAACTCTCAGCCGCTGTAGTAATCGCACCTTGCTAGGTTCTTGGTCGCATCAACCAACTCTTCGTCTGGTAAGCGCTGAGCCCATGGCTATTCACACCCATGCGGTCACAGTTTCATGCACCATTACTGCCATGAGCTGGAATATACGCAGTGCGCCTGCCAGCTCCAGCTCGTCAGCGAAATGCTGGCTTACACGGCGGGAGTGAGCAGCATGCCCGAATCACGCAAGGTGATTCGGGTGGACGCTTACGAGCATCCAAACAAGATCAACCGGCGTCACCCCCAGCCGGCTTGTCACATCAGCCCGGCGCTATCGATCTATCTGAGTGCACCGTCCTATGAGCTGGCAGTCATGAACATTCGGCCTGATCAAGGCTGGAGCTCTCTCGACCTACCCGTCGGATTCTATTGAAAATCTGAATTCAAATGTCGCTTTAAGACAACTTTCATTGCCGCCTTGTGAAGATTACAGAATTGTAATTTTCCAATCATCTTCAAGTTATCTTCAGCTTGCAAGGATAGGGCTCAGCTCCCCAAAGGCGCAGAGCGCTTGAGGGTGCAATACCTATAAGAACGCCATGGCGAAAACTAGACTAATAACTGCCAATTATAAAGGAGCAATAAATGCTTAATAAAACCAAACTATCCCTTGCAGTATTTTCGGCGATTGTCAGTGCAGCTCCGCTCATGGCGGCCGCAGAAGAGCAAGCCGAAGGTTTTGTAGAAGGTAGCAGTTTCAATATTCTCAACCGTAACTTCTACATGAATCGTGACTTTCGTAAAGGTCAGTCGAGCAACACTGACAATGGTTATACTGAAGCTTGGGCACACGGGATCATTGGCCAGTTCGAGTCGGGCTTTACCCAAGGCACCGTAGGCTTTGGTATTGATGCCTTCGCCATGCTCGGCCTTAAACTGGATACCGGGGATGGTCGATATGGCCCAGGTGGTACTGTTAATCTGCTGCCGGTAAATAGTGATGGTGAAGCCGAAGATAACTACTCCAAAGTGGGTGGTGCAGTAAAAGCCCGGCTATTCGACACCGTTGTCAAAGTGGGTGATGTGTTCCCCATGACGCCGGTGGTTCACTACGGTGACTCCCGCCTGCTACCGGAAAGCTTTCGCGGCGTTACGGTTGAGAACACAAGCTTTGATGGTTTGACCCTTCAGGGTGGCCGCCTGCATGCCATGAGCCAGCCGCAGGTCAGCACCATGCGTGATGAGTTCGCAACCTTCTATGCGGGCTCTGTCGCGTCTCCATGGGTTGCCTATTTCGGCGGTGACTATTCGCTAAATGACAACCTGAGCTTTAGTCTCTATAGCAGCCAACTCAAGGATGCTTGGAAGCAGCACTATGCCGGTACGTCCTTCACCTACCCGCTGACCGACAGTGTTTCCTTGTTCGGTGGCTTGAACTACTACAAAGCTGTTGATGACGGCCAGCAGCTGTTGGGTGAGTTCGATAACGACATTTACAGCGGCAAAGTGGGTGTGCAGTTCGGTGCACACAGCGTTGCCCTGTCGCACCAGCGCAACAACGGCGACGATGATTTCGACTACCTGCGCCAGTCTGATTCCATCTTCCTCGACAACTCTATTCAGTACAGCGACTTCAACTCGCCGAAAGAGAAGTCCTGGATGCTGCGCTACGACCTAGATATGGCCAGCTATGGCGTTCCTGGACTGACCTTCATGACGCGCTATGCGCTGGGTACAGATGCGGACTATTCCGACGCCAACAGTGTGTATATGCGTCGTGATGCCGATGACAACCCGCTGACTGACCAGAAGCGCTGGGAACGCAACATCGAAGCCAAGTACGTCGTCCAAACGGGCTCACTGAAAGAGATGTCCTTCCGTGTTCGCCAGATGACTACCCGCGCAACGGATTACGAGTCGGATCTGGACGAGGTTCGTCTGATCGTCGAGTACCCACTGAGCGTGCTCTAAAAATGGATGGGCGGGCGGGCTCTAAAAGCACTGCCCGCTCATGCATAACAAGATAGGCAGTTATTAGATTTCAAGAATGTAATGTTGGGCTCACGCTGCTGTTAGCTTCACCTCCGTAAAATTCACTCGAACTTGCAGAACTTGTCCATGAACCTCGACAAGCTAATAATTGAATTTTACGAGGCCTGCCTTATGAAGATGTTGAAAGCCCTAGTTATTGGATCAGTACTTCTTGTCGGCTCCACACAGTCTTATGCAGAAGATGGCTATGATCGCTCAATGAAAGCTCAGGCAAAATTTCGAGCAGATCAAAAACGAATTCACGGAACTGAGCCTGCTGCCAAACCGGCGGACGAACTAAAGGTTAAGACCAGCAACCAAGATCGGACCAATACCGATCTTAAAAAAGAAACCAACGCTGACTAACCGCTCACTTCCGAACGATGTTCACCTCTAGAAGCTCCCGAGCTCCTTTGGAAAGAGGTGTACCCTAAGCGCCCTTCGGGGCGCTTTTTTTATTTAATCTTTAATAATAAGAAAGATTCACTGGGAGTTTAAACCTCCAAGCTAGACAACTAACTCTTCTCTTCCGCAAGTCATTCATATCTGCAACAAGCCATCGCTGTCAGCGTGTAGCAAGAAGGGCAAAATGATACCGGTGAAGGCCTTTAGATTGATCTGCCTGATATCTGCAAAGGCACTCGGCTATCACCCCGATGCTAGGGATGGTCTGAAGTAGTCCTGTATTTTCAGTCGACTTCAGCCGTCGCCGATTTTGAAAGCAGCAAACCAATCAAAAACGATCAGATCACCCGCTCATTTCAGTGTTTCTGGCCGCCGCGATAACCTCGCAGCGGCCATTTCCCACATTACAGGCGCACCTCTCCCGCATTCGTCAGCAAATGCCGGCGCACCATCCACAGGTTCGACAGCGCGAACAGTGTCACCAGCTGTGCCGTGTTCTTCGCCAGGCCACGGAAGCGTGTCTTCACATAGCCGAACTGGCGCTTGATCACCCGGAACGGATGCTCGACCTTGGCACGCACCTGGGCCTTGGCTTTCTCGATCTTGCGCTTGGCTTTGTACAGCGCGCTGCGCTTGCTCAGCTTCTTATACGTACTACGACGGGCCGCGATCTGCCAGATCACCTCACGGCCTTCATGTTCCGGGCGCTTCTCTACGCCGGTGCGGATTCCACGCCATCCGGCCACCCAGTCCGCTCTCATCTGGCCAGGCATTCCAGGGCCATCTGGCCACCTGTTCCACGGCCATCCGGCCGGGCAGTCGGAGCGCAGCGACGCAGGGGTGGCAT
>NZ_JAAQXA010000041.1:0-10599 GCF_012985775.1 Pseudomonas sp. WS 5011 | reverse complement strand
TTCTTCGATCTGCACGCTGCAAACAAAAGCCAGTTGGCCGAACAAGCACTGCACGCGATGGGCAGCCTGTACGAAATCGAACGGCAAGCACGGGACATGAGCGATGAAGAACGCTGGCGAATACGACAGGAAAAGGCCTCACCGATCCTCGATACACTGCATGACTGGATGCTGGCCCAGCGTGATCTTGTGCCCAACGGATCGGCCACGGCGAAAGCCTTGGATTACAGCCTTAAACGCTGGGTAGCGCTGACGCGCTACCTGGAAGATGGAACTGTGCCCATAGACAACAACCAGGTCGAAAACCAGATCCGGCCCTGGGCACTGGGGCGCTCGAACTGGTTGTTTGCCGGGTCGCTACGCAGCGGCAAACGCGCGGCGGCGATCATGAGCCTTATCCAGTCGGCCCGCATGAACGGGCATGATCCGTATGCCTATCTCAAGGACGTGCTGACACGCCTGCCGACGCAGCGGGCGAGTGAGGTCGGCCAACTGCTGCCGCATCAGTGGGCGCCTGCCTGAATCACGCAAGGTGAGTTCGGCGGACGCTTACCTTTGGCGTAGTTGGTGCTTTGGCGCGGATTACGAAAACCTCGCCGTGCTTACGGTTGATAAAGGTGCGCACATACTGGTTGTCGAGGTTGGCAAAGAAGGTCCCGTCTTTCTTATTGGTACCACTCGCCACTGTGTTGTCGCCGGTGTAAATGGCATAACGCGACATGCTTTCCGAACTCTTGCTCCAGGTCGGCGGGTTACTGGCCGGCATGGCCGGACCGCCACGCGCCTTGGCCACCTCCGTCAGTTTATTGAGGTACTCACGCGGGGTCGCCAGGGCTGCCTGATCAAACGACAATGGCTGGAAGCTACTCAAGCTGGCACAAACATCCTGTCCGCGCAGCTCCTTGCCATCAGCGAGAGTGAGTACCGGAGTTGGCAGACCGGAACCTGCTGTTTCGTCGGTATTTTTGTCCCCTGCGTAGATCCGATAAATCAGTTGCTGCTGGCCGTTTTCGGCTTGACCAGGCGCATGGATCTTGTCGCGGGTCTTGGCTTCTTGGTAAACGCCCCATGGAATAGGAGTGCTCAACGGCTCGCTAACCACTTCGATTTTATAGCCGCGCTGTTTACTGTTGCGGTCTGCACCGAAGAGATATGGGTTGCTAGCACCTGGCTTCGGCGCGATCAGGTAGTCGGCCACTGAGTCGAGAGGAGCACCCAAACGGTCATAGCTGATTAGGGACATATAGCGAGCATGCGGAAAACTGCCCTCTAAATGCAGCTTCGCGCCCTTCGGCACCGAGAAAGCTGCTCCCCAATAGAATGTTCCGGCGTCAGGGAAGGCGATGTTGATGTAGGGGTCACCACTGACCGGGCCGTAGCGCCAAAAACACGAACGAGGGCCTGGCATTGGATCCTTACCGATGGCAACACGCTGCTGGCCTTCCTCGAAGGCATTCGCCTGATCCCAGTTAGCCTGAGAAGGCGAGGCCGCCAGGATTAGAGTGGTCATCGCTAAAACTTGTGACGTTAGCCAATATGAGGGCTTCAAGGTCATCTCCTTATCGGTGGATTCAAACCTTATTTTGGATACCGTATCCAGGCAGCGAAATAGTGTGGGCACCACAAGGGATAGGGCGGTTTTCTAGCGCGTATTTTTCTAATGTTGTCGCTTACAACTGCTGCGGACACACGCCTTGGCAAAGTATGTGGTGGTCGACCCTAAGGACTTGGGACCTGCTACCGAGGGCTGCTAGCTCTCCGCCGGCAACACCAGTCAGTTCCCCACGCATAGGCCACGCATGCCGCATTAGGATCATTAGGATCATTAGGATCATTAGGATCGGGCGAACCCTGGGTGAGAAGAACGGCTCTAGGCAGCCACTCTGCTATGTCGACAGCCGGCCTAATAAATTAGCACCGCCCATTTACAGCGATAGCTGCACCTGTGATTGCACTAGCCTCCTGAGAGGCTAAAAATACGATCACATTAGCGACCTGCTCTGGCGTAACCCAGCGGGTGGCATCCGCATCAGGCATATCGAGGCGGTTCTGCGGGGTATCGATGATCGATGGCATGATCGCATTGACCGTGATGCGCTGATCTTTCAACTCTTCGGCCAACGCCTCCGTAAGGCGCATCACCCCGGACTTTGCTGCAGCATAGGCCCCCATGCCTAGGCTGGCCTTACTGGCCGCTCCGGCTGCAATGTTGATAATGCGCCCGGCTTCGGCTTTCTTCAGGTGTGTCAGCGCGGCCATGCTAGCCGTTGCGGCAGTGCGCACGTTCATTTGATACATCAAATCCCAGGTCGCAAGATCGCCGCCCTCGATGGTCTCCCAGCGAAAACCACCCGCCACGTTGATGAGCGCATCTAATCCTTGAAAATGCTGCTGCACCTGCTGCATTGCACAATTTGCCATGTGCAGATCGGTTAGATCGACCGCGCCGATAAGCAGTTTTTCAGAGCGCGCCGTGTCGGCCAGGGGTCGCGGCACGCTGGCCTGATCAATCAGGGCCACCCGCCAACCATTGGCCGCGAACGCCTCGCCTACCGCTATACCTAGACAACCGAATCCACCGCTAATTGCGACTACTTTACTCACGCTTATTCTCCTTGAAGTGGACTACACCAGGGCTGCACTGAGCACTGAGCCCCGGCACGAGTGGTCAGCTAGGTTGCCACTATTGCCGTGCAGAACCTGTCGCCGAGCCGACAAGTGGGCACAGTCAAGAGTGCTAACTTGCCTGGTCGCTGAGTCGCTGAAAGCCATCAGCCGCTCAACTTTCTTGAGTCGAGAGAAAAGGATCGCGCGCAATGAATCTGATCGTGTTTGCCATACCGATTTTTTTAACCACCACCTTGCTGGAAGCATGGCTGGCGCACCGCCGCGGGCTAGCGGCGTATTCCATACCTGATGCCATCAGCAGCTACCAATATGGTCTATTGAGCCAGGTGGTTGGGGCGTTCACCAAGTTGGCGAAACTGGGCGTTTACACTCTGGTATTCGAAGCCTACCGCGCCACGACCTTGCCTAGCGATAGCCTGTGGGTATGGGTCGGAGCCCTTGTGGCCTACGACTTTTTCTACTACTGGCATCACCGTATGAACCATGAAATTGGCTTGCTGTGGGCCGGGCACGTATCGCATCACTCTTCCGAGTACTTCAACCTGGCAACAGCCATACGCCAGTCCTCGACGAGCGCACTTCTGGGCTGGATATTCTATCTACCGATGGCAGTGGCCGGTGTGCCGCCCAGCGTGTTTGCCGGGGTGTTGCTGATCGACTTGCTTTACCAGTACTGGGTGCATACCGAGGTAATTGGTCGTTTGGGCTGGCTTGATCGCATCTTCGTCACACCCTCAAACCATCGCGTCCATCATGGGCAAAATGACTACTGCATGGACACAAACTACGGGGGCATTCTGATTCTCTGGGATCGCCTATTCGGTACCTTCGCCGAGGAGCGCAAGGACGAGAAGGTCATCTACGGCGTGCGCACACCGTTGCAGAGCCTTAACCCATTCTGGGGCAACATGCATTACTACATTGAGCTCTGGCAGAAATCCAAAGCCACCCCGGGCTGGCGGGCTAAACTTGGCGTCTGGCTGGCACCACCTGGTGGCTGGCACGATGAGGCGAGCGAGCCTTACGAGCCGTCGCAGTTTAAGTATTACGATCCGTGTACACCCGATGCGGTCAAACGCTATGCGGTAGTGCATCAGGTGCTTGCAATGTTGTTCCTCATGCATTTTCTGACGCTACTCAACACCTTGCCGAAGACCTTACTGGCACTCTACGCCGCTGGCTTTGCCATTTCGGCAATCTCTCTCACGTCACTATTGGAAGGACGTGCCAATGCACGGCGTTTTGAGCAGTGCCGTGTCATAGGACTGGGCATTGCCTTTGCTGCTCTACCTGACTGGTTCGGTTTTAGTATGCCCATCGCACTCAAGCTGATGTTATTGGTTGTAATGCTAGGCAGCGCTGCATGGCTCAGCCGCACTTCCTTCAAACCTGCTGCTTTGTGGACTTCCCAATGAATGCCGATGCCATTTCCGACTTGATCTTGGCTGTGGTTGCCTTTTCCATTGCCTTTGTCCAGCTGCGCCAGCGCCCTGCTCTAGCCATTGGTTGCGGCCTGATCGGCCTGGCGGCAGCGATTGGTACACTGCATTACCAGTATGGTGAGTTGTTCGCCGGCCCACATCGCTTTACCGGCCTGGTTGCCGCCAGCGCAGGTTTCCCGCTGCTGGTCATTGCACTGCGCTGGCCAGATGACTCTGTTGCTCAGCGCATCACGGCCGCAGGGCGCTTCGCGCTCTTGGTTGGGAGCTTCGGGGTGGTGATTAGCGTGTCGGGATTTGACACCTGGCGCATGCTGGTGCCTCTTGGCTCTGTCTTGTTAATCTGTGCCACAGCCTTAGTGACGCGGCGGGTAATGCCACTCGGGGCGGCGCTAGTGTTCATCGTTAGTCTAGCGGCCGGTGCAACCGGTGAAGAGATGCTCGGACCGCTATCTGGCATCCAATGGCTGCACTACTTGCTGTCTTTAGCCCTGCTGCTGCTGCACCGGGATAGGGTGGTGCCGCTGTTAGCTGCGAGCCGTTAATTCGGCTTCCCCTGCATCCCATATCTTGGGAAACTGTCGAATGTGGTTAAGACCCAACATCGATGTTTCCAAGGTTTCCAAATGCAAAACATAGATGACGCAGCCCATCAGACAATCTACCGCCTGCGCGAGGCAGATGACTGGTTCGCAAGCTTGCCGGGGGAAGTGCAAGACAAAATCATCCAGTCTTCCGTATTGCGCCACTATCGCAAAGGGCAGGTGATCACTGCCCAAGGCAGCCGACCGACTGCAGCCTCAGTAGTGCTTGAGGGGCGCGTGCGGGTTTCGCGGCTGCTATTCGAGGGTGAGGAGAAGCTTTATATGATTGGCGAGAGAGGATTTTGGTTCAACTTCCTCGCCCTGATTACAGGCGAAAAGGCCGATGTGGCTGTGATCGCCGATACCAATGTGCAATTACTAATGCTGCCTCTGCAGCAATTCGAGCGAATCCTTGAAGAGGAACCTCTCTATTGCAAGGCAATTACACTTTTTATTGCCAAGCGCTATGCCGCTTTTATGCGGCACTTTGCCGATGGCCAGATGATCGTGCCGCTGCAACGGCTGCGTACAGGTTTAGCAGAACTGTTGTTGCTGCAACCACCGGCAACAGGCTCTGAGGAAGTTATTTTGAATGTTTCTCAGGCGGATTTAGCCTCCATACTTGGTTCTTCCCGCCAGACTATCAACGGGCTGCTAAAACAACTGGAAAAGGCGGGACTGATTAAGATCGGTTTTCGGCATATTCGAGTAATTGATCCAGCTGGGCTTTCTGAGCACGCGGCTAACTGAGCCGGCACTAATCTCGATGTAATTTTCGCAGGGCCGAGTGCATCGCTGTTGATCATGAGTGGACTCACCACCTGACTTCATCAGTACCACCTGACCACAATGCTAGAGGTGAACCGGCCCTATCAATAGCCCCGGCTTTCCTAGAGACCTTTGGGCCTAATAACTGCCCCCGCACGAGGGCCGCTTGGTCACCAATCAAAGACTGCTTTTGGCCGAGTCCGGTCTATCGCGTCAGGCTTGAATCGGCCAAAAGCGGCCGGTCGACAATGGTGTGTCCGACCCATTGCTGTCGCTCGCAAAAGCTGATGGACAAGAAGGCGTTGTCTACCCTACAAAGCCATCAAGTCCCTGTAGGGTGGAAAACTGCGGAGCATTTTCCACCAGTGGTCATCCAGGCTACCGCGCTGAGAATGCGTAGTGATGTATTACGTCCTCAGCCACAATGTTAATATCAAGCTGCAACATATCGACAGCCGCCTGCTTCAACACATGACATTAATGGAGCTGGGCAGGCTTGAAGTGAATAATAAATTTTACAAGCTAAAAAACTAACGAATATATTATATTTCGAGAATCAAAAGGAAATTGATCAGCAATGTTCACTGTTAAAAACTACGGCGTCTCCTTTTCAACAAAAAAAAGCGACATCGCGCTAACTAATTTCTTCGTGTCATTAGTAGGAGCCGATATTGACTTTCCAATCCGCACTGATAGTGCGAGAAAAATAATAATTGACCAAGATGAAAAATATATCTATGGCACAGTTATAACCATAAAAAACCAGAAAAAATTCACATCATTAGTAGGGAAAGGAAGCAATCTTGAAATTAAGGTCTCGGATCTATCAAAACTTGAAAAAATAGCTGAATTCAATTTTTTAATTATCAATAAAAAAAATGGCTTTGGGATTTACCAGTATCATCATGGGTCGTGTACCGCCCCTAATTTTGGATCAATGATAACCACGCTTTATAGGCGAAAATTAGAGGCTAAGCGAGATGCAGAGATATTAGCTCTCGGTGGTAGAGATTCCGTACCAAGAAAACAATTAAAAGCTATTAATAGTCGTTTTTTTCATGGAATTGAATTTGACATGATTGCTCAGTCAAAAGACATTAAAAAAGTTTTAGAAAAATACAAATCCATACGTTCTTTCAGATACGAAGTGTCTTCTCTCGAAGCGTCTTTACGTGAAGAGTCGCCGCTGCAAGGCCTAATTGAAAAGGTAAGACATCACGTACGCTTTGATAGCTCAGTAGATTCAAGTCTGATCATAAGTGGTATTCAAAGTATGATACCTACCATTAAACAAGCAACGGCTAGAGTTGAAGTGCTTGACGATCAGGATGAGCCGGTCTCTGTGAAAGTAATGGATGTGCCTGCGAATTTTGGCGAAATGGGCTATGATGATTTCATCAAGAATTTGCTAACATTTAAAATGACAGACATTAAAGGCTGTAGTTTGTTTCAAGATCTTAAAGGCAAATGCGAAAAGGATTATAAGCATGTCTTCACAAAAACATCCTCTAACTAATAGCAAGGAATGCTGGACATTTGTTGTGGCGGCGGCAATCACTGCCTTACTCTATGTGGCCCTGATAATCACGATTTCTAAAGAGGTACACCTGAGAGGTTTTTTGTTTTTAGAAGCTGGCACAACCGCTAAAATATTTGAGTTCTATGCAGAAAACTTGAGAGGGAGTCTTTTTACAGGGTTCTTAGCACTTGGTGGGTTTCTTATGTCTGCCAAAACTTTTATCATTGTTAATATGAAAAAAGAGGTTTATGACTCCGCCAAATACAAGCAGGACTGGCTCGATGGTATGGAGTTAAACGGCCCTGAAAACTATCCACCTTTATTTAGGCCGCTTAGAAGATTAAGCAACATACTCTTCTACACAATCTCATTTAGCTTTCTTGCATCCATAGCGCAGCTAACTATTGGCTTGTACGAAAGCGTACCATCTGTGATGGTATGCTCGTTCCTTGTAATTCTAGCTATATCCTTTTTAATGCTTTCGCTTTATCTCATAAAAAAGAATTTGGCTACAATGTTTGACTACCTAGACAAGTCACACGATCCAGTACTTCCTCTCGGAGACGACTAGCAGCTATGTATTCGCTGCCAAGTAAGTCATCGGCGGAATGAAGGGTTTAAATTTATTACATCAGCATTTATGAAGTACGCCCAACTATTTCTACTGCAGCGTACTGCTTTAAGTAGCCTCTCTTGGCGCAAATTATTCTGATCCGAGGAATTGCCTCTAGTTAAAGCCTATCGTAGGCTGAATGCCCGCTTCTGGCCGATTCTGTTGAAAAAGTGCCGTCGCGATTTTTGATCATGAAGGAGCGTTAGAGACGTTGAAATCTGGTTCGCTCAGAAGCCAAAGCTGTCTTGGTTTTCACGTAGCAACGTCGAAATTGAGCGATTCTTGAGCTGCCGAAAAGCAGCGCTCTCGAAAACCGACTTTTTCAACAGAATCGGCCGTTCTCTGCCGGTCGTCACTAAGGCGTGCGCTGGTCAAGTCGAATGCAAACGCTTGGTCAGCTTGTGCAATTGACCGGTCAGTGGCTGTGCGAATGGGTGGTCAAATCACTGCAATTTCGCACCCTGAGGGGTTATAGATGAATCTCCGTACGGCGGATACCGAGTTTTCGTAGCTCGTCGACCAAGCTATTGAGGTCGGGAAAAGAGTCGATCTCGTCCTGATCATCTATCAGAAAGAAACTGCGGCCGGCATCCTTCTTGAACATCACGATCCATTCGCGAGTATTTGCTGGATTGGCTAGGATTTGGGTATCAAAAACTACACCTTCGGCAATTCTGACTTTCACGTTTTCGCGCTTCATTACTTCTCCTGTACTGGCAAAACGGCCCGATCAGTCTGGTGTACTACGGGCTTGGGCTTGCTGGCACAAACGTTACACCGAGAAGCCTTGGACTCTTAGTGGGCCTCATTATGAGGCTTGGAGGTCGCTAGAAAAGCCGGGGCTATTCATAATCTCAAATCGCAGTTTGCATTCAGGCCTATACCGGAGCGGTTTTTATCTTCAGATGAGGCGTCCAAAATTTTTCCAAGGCGTTAAATTTGCTGGAAAATGAACCGGCAGATTACTCTGCAAGCAATATGGAAAAGCCTTAGGCCACAGGGCTCATGACGAGGTAGTTAACCGGGAAATGGCACTTACTCCCCTCATTCCGCAAGACCGCGCCCCTGGTGACCTCCAGGATGCTGTCGTCGAGCTCATGCGACTCGACGCCGCGCTGCACGCGAATATCCCTCAGCCGCTGCGGCTCCCCATGATGAACCTGCTGCGTAAGGTCAACTCGTACTACAGCAACAGAATTGAAGGGAATTCCACCGTCCCGGCTGACGTATTGCGTGCGCAGGACTTGCCCGCTGACGTCAGGGCCGGCGAGGAGTTGCTGGAGATCAAGCGCCACATTGAAGCTCAGAAGCGCCTCAGCGATGACCCAATTGATGAGGTTGATATCTGTACCAATGGCGCGATTTCGCGCATGCACCGCGAATTCTACGAGGGTATGCCCGAAGAGTTCCTGCAGATCAAAGTCAACGAGGAGGGAGAGACTGTTCGTCTTGTTCCAGGCGAGTTCAGGGATCAAGGCGTCAAGGTCGGAAACCACATCCCACCGGCTGCCGAGAACCTTCGTACATACATGAATTGGTTCGAAGGTGCCTACCGATTGGATCGGCACCATGGGATAACTCCAATCCTAGCTGCAGCTGCTTCACACCATCGGCTGATGTGGATTCACCCCTTCATGGATGGCAATGGCCGAACTGGCCGCTTGTTCACTGACCAGTACCTTAGGGCTGGTGGCCTAGGTGGATATGGCCTGTGGTCAATGAGCCGTGGCTTCGGCCGGAACGTCGACGCTTACTATGCAGCCCTCGATGCTGCGGATCAGCCCCGGAAGGGTGATCTTGATGGTCGCGGAGAGCTTTCCGATTCGGGATTGCTGACATTCACCCGCTATTTCGTAGAGACCGCTCTCGACCAGGTGACTTATTTCAGCTCTCTCCTCGAGCCGCGGATGCTCAACCAGCGGATTGACATCTACTTCCAGCAGCGGCAGAGAGGTGTGTTCATCAGCGGAAAGGGCGAGGTGTTGCCGGTGCTTCGGATTGAGGCGCGCGAGGTTTACAAGAGCCTGCTTTACCATGGCGATCAGCGGCGAGCCGATATCCAGACTAACTTGGGGTTCAGCAATTATGCTGCCCGGACTCTTCTTTCGCAGATGGCTCAAGAGGGTTTGATCAAGCTGGACGGGCGTAAGCCGGTCTCGTTGAATCTCTCTCGACACTCTATCGAGTTCCTGTTCCCCTCCCTTTGGTAATTGTGCGCCCTGAGTGTTTGCGCTCAGGGCTTCAGATGTTTCGGTGTACGGGGCGTGAACTAGCCCCGGACTCCAATTCAGCCTTTTGTGACTAGCTGCTGACCCAAGATCTGAAAATCTCGTGCTATCACTTTTGCAGAAATTTGATTCGTTAATCTGGAGGCTATTTGCAAGAAGGCGCGCATTTAAAACAATGACTGTGCAAGATCAATATGAGTCTGCTCGCATGGGTAAATGGAGCTCTAAACGTTGAACGCGCCAACCGTGAGTAGGAGCCTCCTCTAGAAGTGACGTTAGTGAGCGGCGAAGAGGTGCTAAAAACAGAAAAGCCAGGTACAACCTGGCTTTTTTAGTATCTGCTGGCGCTTACTGTTGCTGCAGCCAGCTCTCGACTTTCTCAGCACCGTATTGCTCTTTCCATGCCTTAAGAACTTTGTGGTTACCGCCTTTGGTTTCCACTACTTCACCGTTGTTCGGGTTTTTGTAGCGTTTCAGAGCGCGCTCGCGGCGAGCACCTTTCACATGTGCAGTAACGCCTTTGCCGGCGCTCGGGTCGAGCAGGGTGATCACGTTACGCAGGGAGTAGTTATAGTCAGCCAGCAGGGCGAGGAGTTTGGTTTCAAACTCAATTTCGCGCTTGAGCTTTTCGTCACCTTTGAGGGCTTCGAGGCGCTTCTGTTGCTCGGCGATTTGAGCTTCCAAAGCTTTGTATGCGGATTCCACGCCATTCGGACACTCAGCCCACGCTGATCCGGACACCTGTTCCACGATCATTCGGACAGGCAGTCGGAGCGCAGCGACGCAGGGCTGGCATTGTTAGTCTGAGGTGCCCGGCGTC
>NZ_JAAQXA010000040.1:0-12242 GCF_012985775.1 Pseudomonas sp. WS 5011 | reverse complement strand
CCCGGTTGAGTGGCCGGATGGCCGTGGAATCAGTGGCCGGATGCGCGTGGAATGGGTGGCCGGATCAGCGTGGAATCGGTGGTCAGATGCTCATGGAATGGGTGGCCAGATGACCGTGGAATCCGCAAAAATGGAACTCAATTTCTTCGTCAGCAATTTCTCCGCTGAAATAATACCCCGGCATATCTTCCATAAGAGCGCTCCAGTTTTAAATCTTGCCAGGCTTTGAGCACAAATCTTTTGAGATTTCACGTACGATCAATATTTGTACGAACCTGACCGGAGTTATTTACATGCCCATGTCTATTTCTATCTGCATGCGCCTGTACTTTTGCAGATACTCAACATCAGGATTTTCGTTAGCAGCTGTTGACAGCTCTCGCACCTGTATTTCAAAAGCCTCTCTTGTGAAAATTAGTTCTTCATCAACTCCGTGTGCATCGTGCTTGATAGAAAGTACAGGGTAGTCTTCAAAGATATGCAGGATATCTAAGCCGTAGATGAGAAAAGTGTGATCGTCAGAAGCGCCAATCAGAACAAGCGAGTCAATAATAATCTGAACATTTGTGTTGATAGACTCTCTGACGCTCTTGCTTAAAATCAACACATCGTCAAAGAAATTATCCGAAAAGATTACCTTGGCCATTTCAAATCCCAATATCATTTGAGAAATTTCGGACGTAGTAATGCCTCAAATGACTCATGCCTGGATCTTTTAAGTAGCGTCGAGATAGCCTTTTTGCGATCAAACGAATGATTACGGGGACGTATCGGTTCTCGATTGCCAGGCTTTCGCTCTCAGATGAATCGAGGATCTGGACGCAAAGTGAGATTTGGGGATTAACGCTTGGGATTTGCTGGCTTACTGAGAGCAGCCTGTACGGCTTTAGAATGAAGCTATGAAACGGGTGTGCCGCGAACGCGATGATGCGCATGAGCTCAAGATGTCCGAGGACTTCATGTGCGTCACTTAGAGACTCTGAGAGCCTGGAGAGGGTTGATTCTGGGAGTGGCATTTCTAGTGTCCGTTTTGGTACGCGGACGATCCATTATATGAACCTTTCTTGCCGTGTCTACAGGTTTTTGTGCTAAAACTGAACTAGAAGTTAGGGTAGTTTGATTAGTTTTCGTCAGGGTATTGCATTTTAAAAAAGGTTTTTTATACTCGTTCTCCACGAAAACAAAGGGGTTTAATATGTCAAAGCTTGCTGAATACCGCGCACTTGAACTTCAACTAGCCGAAGATCTGGCCCGGCTTGAGTCCCTAAAGGGGGATGAAAAGCTCAAAGTTGAAATCGAATTCGAAGGAAAGCTAAAGGCTTTGATGTCGACATATGAGAAAAGCTTGCGTGATGTGATCATGATTCTCGATCCACACGTCAGCCGTTCGGCGCCTGTTGCTTCGGATAAAGAGCCACGTAAACCACGGGAACTTAAGATTTACGAGCATCCTGACACTAAAGAGCGTGTCGAGACCAAAGGTGGCAATCACAAGATTTTGAAGGCTTGGAAGGCTGAATTCGGCGATGAAATGGTAGAAAGCTGGCGCATTCAGTAAAATACAAGGATTAAATCGGGCGCTTTTCGTTGTAAATTGCATGTTTTTTTGTGCATTTACAGTGCGGGCGCCCTAGTTTTTTGTCTTAAAAAGAAGTGAAAACGCAATGTTCGGCATCAAAAAGGCGGCATTAAAGCTCGTTGGTAAGGCTAAAAATGGCTCCGGATATCAGCTTTTTGAAGACAAAGAGGCTAGGGCGCTTACTAGATTCTGGATTTACAGCGCTGGGTTTAAGGATGGCGTAGTAAACCAGCGGCTGGCGTATCAGCTTTCAGCGCGTGACCAGCTTGATATGTCGTCGCGTACGGGCTTTGTGCAGCAGTTTGAAGGTGTTGACGATACAGCCCACTTGATTAGTTCGTGCTTAGAGTTCGATGAATGCCATGGCGCTGTAGATGATAAATCCCGGAAGTTTTTTGCGCGTATGCTCGCGAGTTACGCCATTAATGCCGGTTATTGGAAGCTTTCTGCTGATTACGATCAGAATGCGGGCTTGCATATCGTAGTGATAGACAAAGCCATGCCGGATAACTACGCGAAGCTCAGCGCGGTTATCGTGCACGATCACAGTGACATATTGACACGCGAAGATATCGATCATGTCGTGGTGAGTGCGTGCGCTGGATGAGTTCTGAGCGCATTGAATAGAGCCTGGTTGATTCCGGGCTTTTTTACGATTAAAAGAAAGCAAGCTCCAAGTTATAATAGTTTCACAAAACCGGAGAAAGCGAAGCAAAGCCATGCTCCGCACTGTATGCCTACTATCGCATTGACTAAGTTTACCTCAAGGTATGTGTCTTTATGCACTGACTACGCTCTATACTCTCTCTCTTCCTATATAAAGAAGAAAAAGCATCAAGCAGAGCGCGTGCCTTGCTTATGCCTTTTCCCTGGTTTCTTCTGGTTTTTAAAAACTCTTCAAGCAGAAAAGCTTGCGTATCTGTATGTAATGAATTCCTGTTGCCAAATTGCACTTCACTTGAGTTTCCCGGCGTGATTCAAACTGAGAAGTGACCGACCGCGCTATAGCGCTGGATGATAGGAGGTGAGGTCTTCACCCACTGAGCGAAGGCTTCACCATGCCTATTGGGTAGGTCTTGCGGCAGGATTATGGTGCTGTACTCGGCGGCGAAAGCTTGGATTCGGCCCTGCGCAGAAGCTGTTTAAGTGAGCGTTGGCGATCCTGATTATGATGCTTGTGCATCTACTCCCCTTGAAGGAATTAACCTAAAAGGTTATTTTGTGCCGTATGGAAAAGCGCAAACCCCATTTCAAGCTAGAGCTGGTGAAGAAGGCCGTCGCCGAGCAGCGTTATCGCTTCACCCGCGTGGCCCTGGAAGGGGGCGCTGAGCTGGGTATGGAGGTGGCCGATATGCTGGCCGTGATCGATGCGCTGAGCAGTCGCGACTTTTTCAAGAGCATGACAACCTATGCGGATCATACAAGCTGGCAGGACGTTTACAGGCCCGACACCGAGTTCGGGCAGGTGTATCTAAAGTTCACGCTGGTGGCCGATCTGCTGATCGTATCCTTTAAGGAGATGTGACCATGAAATGTCCAGTATGCAGCGGGGCGGAACTGGTTCACGACACCCGCGATATGCCATTCACCTACAAGGGCCAAACCACCCAAGTTCCTGCCGTAACGGCTGATTGGTGCGATGCGTGCGGTGAGTCCCTGACTGGGCCTGCTGAAAGCGAACGCGTTATGCGTGCGATGAACGAGTTTCGCCAGCAGGTTAACGCCCAGGACGGCAATCAGGAGCTGATTCGCAGTGTGCGCAAGCAATTGCACTTGAGCCAGCGTGAAGCGGCTGAGCTGTTTGGCGGTGGGCCTAATGCGTTTTCTCGCTACGAGCGCGGTAGTACGGAAGCACCACAACCGTTGGTGCAATTGTTCAAAATTCTGGGTCGCCATCCGGAACTGATAAACGAGTTGCGTGCGGGCTGAGTGTCGAAAAATTGTCGAAATCACTGTGCCGAATTGAGCCTAAATGAGCCGATAAAAAGCGCAGGTGCCCGGAATTGAGAGGTTTTGGCACGAACTGAAACGCTCACAGACGGGTTCGAATCCCTATCTTCCCGTATATATAAAGCCCTTGCAAATCAACAGTTTGCAGGGGCTTTTTGCTTTGCGTTGTACGTAGGTTTTGTACGTACTGATTTGGTGCTTGTCTCTCCCTCTGAGATTTCCGTCTAAGCTCATCACCTGATCATGGAATGATACGGAGCGTCATGGATGAGCTACCTCGCTAAATCGCTTACCCCCGATCAAGAAATCGTCGTTCAACTCTCCACCACTGCTGACCGCGATGACGTGGCCCGGCGTCTGTCCCTGGATGGCATACGGCTCAAGGTGCTGGGCATGGCGAAGTTCGGCCTGGTAAAGGTTGGTGTGATGGCCCCGCAGGGGCTGACCCCAGAGAGCAGAGACTTCGTCTATTTGCCGAAAGGTGGCGTAGGGCGGTTGGTGCTAACTCGCAGCCTCGGTGGGGAGGTTGTCGTGACGTTGCGAGAGGGGGCCGATGCTGATGTGGTGTTGGACTGGCTGGCCTCTGATGGCCTTGTATTCCAAGTGACCGGGACGCGCACCAATCAATGCCGTATTGGCATCCTGGCCATCAACGAGCTTCTGGTTTTGCGTGATGAGCTTTGTCTGGGGGCATAGCGTAGAAGCCCTGTAAGGAGTTCTCAGCAGGCAGCAAGGGCGCGGCAATGGGCGAGCATTCTGCTATGCCGCTCACGAGGTCAGTGTTAGCGGCACTTCAGGCGGCTGGATGTATCAGCACTACAGCCTGTCGGGAGTGTCTGCGGGCTGTGCCTTGCTGGCTCTTTTTTGGCTGTAGTTTGCTGATACTATGCGCGAACTGCCGTATGTCACCAAGCCTAAAAGGCTACGACCTATTTGCCGGCAGCGGCGGTTTAACAGCGTCAAAACACTGTTTAGCCGTACAGTAAAAAGAGCTTGAATCTTGCAAAGAATGCAGGGAGAATTTCTATTGGCAGCATTTTTCGTGCCAATAGAAAAGCCCTGACTCTTGCGAGCCAGAGCTTTATTCGGAGCTGACTATGAAGGCGGCCTAGGAAACTCAACCTTTAAAGACAGCGAAACCCCAGACCAGAGGCATGAGGTTAAGCGAAGTGAAGTATAGGTTCACACCATAGAGTAATACAACATCGTGTTGTATTTCGGTGATGATCGGTGTGTACCGGCCTTATGCCATGGTCATTCCAGAAGGAATGCATCATGCGTAGACGTAGCATCCGACGCCAACGGCGTCACTCCCCGCAACGGGATAAGGTTGTACACGTTAACCCATACACCCGATTCCGTTTTAATCGGTGGGAAAGCGTCTGCGAGCACTACCGTAGTATGCCAAGGCAGCTTGCCTTCGACTTCTAGGGTGTGACGTACCACGGGGCATGGAAGCCCCACTTCCCCCTAAACAAACGATGCTACCAAACCTCCGCCCAGCCGTGGGAGGATTGCATGGTGCGGGAATAGTACATCTTCAACCAATACAAGGATGTTTATGCGATATGCCGCGCTGCTCCTCTCCATTACCTTTGTGGCCATGCCAGCCCACGCCTACGAGCTTAGCTGCAAGGTTGTTGGTGTTACTGATGGCGACACCGTCACTTGTCTGACTGCTGATCGCAAGCAGGAGAAAATCAGACTCCAGGGCATCGATGCTCCAGAGTCGAAACAACCTTTCGGCCAGCGCTCAAAGCAAAACCTATCTGACCTCGTCTACGGTAAATCCGTAACCGTGAAATGGAATAAGCGCGACCGCTGGAAACGCATCTTAGGCTCCGTTTGGGTCACGCCTTCTGATTGCCCAACCTGTGGCCATACGCTGGATGTTGGAGCTGCACAGCTCAGCGTGGGGATGGCGTGGTGGTTTCGTCGCTATGCCAAAGAACAACCGGTTCAGCAACGGCACCAATACGAGTTTGAAGAGACTGAAGCCAAGGCTAGGCGAGCTGGACTGTGGGGTGATTCCAATCCGGTTCCACCGTGGGAGTGGCGTAGCCGTGAGCGTTGAGTCTTTAGTAAGGTCTACGGCAGTTCGGGAGGACTTCCCTCGTTTTCATCTATTATCCATATTGCTAATATCAAGTGATATTTTTATTTGATATATAATAGATTTCTAGTGCTTTTGTTAATTGTGGTAGCTTTAAATTTGCGATCTGCCGCCAGGGCTTAAGTTTTCGCCTATGTCTTAGGTGGTTAACTAAATAATTATAATGCTGCTATGTAGAGGGAACTATGAATATTGATTTCTCGAAGTTACAAACTGGTCAGAATAGTGAAACTGCCCTCCATCCTCGGGATATTTTTACATCTTTGCCTAGCAAAGCAAAAGGGAAATTCCAGTACCCTAGAGATGTTCAGTCTGACGTATGGGAGCAGTGGCATCAGCGGAGAAATGAAAACAATCTAGTCGTCAAAATGAACACTGGCAGTGGTAAGACAGTAGTGGGTCTACTGATTCTTAAAAGCTGCCTAAATGAAAAGAAAGGGCCGGCGGCCTTCATTGTTCCCGATAATTATCTTGTGGAACAGGTGATCAATGAGGCGAAGGCCTTGGGGTTGGCAGTAACGGATAATTGCCACTCTCCAAAATTCCTGCAAGGCAAGGAGATTCTTGTTACCAATATCCATACGCTATTTAATGGGTACTCTGCGTTTGGAGTTGGTGACCAAGGTATTAAAATTAATATGGGCTCGATTCTTATCGATGACGCTCATGCATGTTTAGATAAAATTGAGGATCAGTTTACAATTACAGTTCCCAGTACAAGTAACGCATATAAAGCCATCTATGCTTCATTGAGAGGGTCATTGTTGCAGCAGAGTGAGCTAAGAGTTCTTGAGTTGGAGAGTGGTGATCCGTCTATTCAGCTACTAACTCCGTTTTGGGCGTGGCAAGATAATGTATCAGAGATTAGTCGAGCATTGATCTCTGAGAAGGGAGAGGATTATCTTAACTTTAAGTGGCCTCTAATTAAGGATAGCTTGAAGCTGTCTCGATGTGTTGTTAGCTCTAGTAAGATTGAAATTTCACCGCATAATATCCCAATCAATGTTATTCCTAGTGTGGAGTATGCGGCTAGGAAGGTGTTCATGACCGCCACTCTCGCAGACGATAGTGTGCTGGCAAGTCATTTTGGAATAACAGATGAGAATGCATATCGCGCGATCAGGCCTTCATCATTTAGCGATGTAGGCGATAGAATGATTCTTATGCCTCAGGTTATAAATCCGGAAATTTCGGATGAGGATATTAAGTCACTGTGCTCTGATATCAAAAAGCATCTCAATGTTGTGGTAGTTGTTCCGTCTGGCTATAGGGCTAAGTTTTGGGAGGATTGTGCGGATTTAATACTAAAGCACCAAAATATTGAAAGTGGTATTCAGAAACTAAAGTCAGGTCATGTCGGGTTGGCTGTTCTTGTTAATCGATATGACGGTATTGATCTTCCAGATGATGCCTGTCGGCTGCTTGTTATTGATGGCATGCCTGACGTAAGAAGGATGATCGATAAAGCGGAGGAAGGTATCCTGATGGGGACTGACCGCATGTTAACTCAAATGACTCAGCGAGTTGAGCAGGGCATGGGCCGGGGGATAAGGTCTAATGACGATTACTGTGCTGTGATTTTGATGGGCAAAACACTTGCACGAAATCTCTATTCTGGTGGTGCACTAGATAAATTCTCCCCCGGCACCAAGGCTCAATTGGAGTTATCTGAAAGGGTTGCTTCCCAGCTTGAGAAAGCTGATCTTAATGATATCTGGAACACTTTGCTCTATTGTTTAAATCAAGACCCTAACTGGGTGTCATCAAGTAAAGGTGCACTAACTGGATTAGTTGCTGCTCCTTCTCGCCCTGACCCTGTAACTATGGCTCTTCGTAAAGCATATGATCAAGCTCTTGTTAATAATCCAAAGGATATAGGGTTGAATGTACTTAATTCGGTCGCAGAGCCAAATAGGATTTTAAGATCTTATTTGAAAATTAGGGCGTCTGAATATGTAAATCTCTATGATAAAGTCGAGGCGCAAAAGCTCGTTCTTTCTGCTGCAAATGACAATCCAAGAACAATTAAGCCCCTTGATGGGATTCAGTATCACAAGTTGGAAGGGGCAGTTTTAGAGCAAGCAAGACAATGCAAGGCATTTCTCCAAGCATTTGGTGACCCTAATAAACCTATAATTGAGCTCAATGGAGTGCTTGAGGACTTGATATTCAAACCTGAGACAGCTACAAGATTTGAGCTGGCTTTGTCACAGCTTGCAGAATTTGTTGGCTTTACATCTCAGCGGCCTGAGACAGAATCGGGGAGAGGGCCGGATGTGCTTTGGAGGATTGGAGCGTCGCAGTATTTAGTTATTGAATGTAAGAATGGAGCAATAACTGAGACTATTAATAAGCATGACTGCAATCAACTCAATGGCTCGGGTGAATGGTTTGAGAATCGCTACGGAGTTGAATGCACTTATGTGCCAATTCTTATTCATCCATCAAATAAATTTGAACATGCGGCTTCTCCGAAGGCTGTAACAAGAATTATGTCTTCTGCTCAGCTAGATAAATTAATAAAAACGGTCAGAGATTTCGTTAAAACTATTTGTTCGCAGGGTTTGATTAATGATGACGCTGGGATCAGACAACAGCTTTTACATTATCGGTTGCGAGCCAGCGATTTGTCCCAGGGGTACACTACGAATTATTTGGCTGCCAAATAATTTCTTGCGCTATTATGGGGCTGCCTGGTTGCTGCGATTCCAAGGTCGTGACGTGTAGTCTTTATTAATATGGAGTCTTTTATAAACATAAGACGTTTTTACGTCTTATGTTTTTTCTTGCTTGATAGAAAGCCTATCTCATTAACCTCTCATAAAATAACTGCTGCGATAGCATCGCCATTCTTGTTCTTCGTCATGAACGGCGTGATGACCTTGTACCCTAAGGCGACGCCCGCACATATGGCGTTCAACTGATAGTTTCCCATCATTTAGCGGTTTTCTTTCGGCTTCCAAGTTACAAGAATTCCTATAGTTCCATACTCCGCTACGCCCCGCCGTGGGAATGTTGCACCGTGCGGAAATGCCGGGTTGTGAGGGTGGAAAATATCTACAGACGGGCTGTTTAGCACTACCGCAGGGGGCCTGGGCTGATCGCCAGCAAATGGGAAATATCGAGTGCTACCTGGGCTGCTGTGCAACCCTTGATTGCCTGGAATGTTTACTCTTGAGCAGCCGCACAAGCGCGTTTAACAGCTGCTATCGAGATACCCCAGTGTGTGGCAGTCGCTGAGATAGTCGCGTTCTGAGCCTTACGCCATTGGGCTACAGCGGCATCATCGATGGTCTTGGCGCGACCTAACTTCTTGCCTTCTGACTTCGCACGCTGAATGCCAGCCATCTGACGTACCTTGATGTTTGAATCGCCCCAGCTCTGCGACTGCTGCCAGCATGGTAAGCATCATCTTGCCTACGTCGCTGGAAAGGTCGAAACCCTCACGCATGGATTCCACTGTTACGCCCTTGGCTTTGAGTGCCTCCACTGTCTCAAGTACATCGACGGTGTCTCGGCCTAAGCGGTCAATCGCAGATACAACAACGGTATCTCCCTTACGGGCATAGCTGAGCAGGGCAGCGAAGCCATCTCGCTGTACGGCCTTGGTTGCACCACTGGTAGCCTCATCACCAACCGGTTTTTTGTTAGCATCGTACCCATCAAAAGAAGGAGGAGTGACGATGGCAGGGAGAGCTGATTTTGAGGTGATGCTGGATGGTGAGGCTCAGGACTTGCGAGCACTCAGTGGGCGAGGGGTATCCACAGAGTATTTTCATATCTGGGGAGGTGTCGATCACTACCTCGATTGCCAGAATGATTATTTCAGCTTTAATTCGATCTACTTCGAAGGGGAAGACGACGAAAACCTGATCTGGCAGATTTCTTACGAGCTGGTAAGTCTATTCAATGGCGCTACTAAGCTGCTTTATAGAGATGCTAGGCCGCTGAGTATTCACAGGATACTTCTAAATGGGCAGCAACTAAACTGGCGTGAGCCCATGTTGCCATTGAGCTTACTTCAGAGGCCTGCAATTTCTCAGTATAAATGGGATGAAGAGATGAAAAAGGCTCTTCAGGTTTCCGCCAGGTTTGGATTAATGATTCTGGCAACTGAGAATGAAGACGTCTACATGCTCTTGAAGCAATTTGAGTTGGATAATAGCTGGGTGGGATACTACCGCCTCATGGAGACAATCGACTCTCATGCCAGGATAAAGGGGATCACCATTGGAGGGGATAGGAAAGAACGGGAAAGCTTCACGTTTACTGCGAACAACTACTCCCTGACAGGCTTCGACTCGCGACATGGCTTCAAAGACAAGGTCAAGTCAAGCAAGCAGCCTGTAATGCAGGTTTATCAGGCGCATTCTTTCATATCAGATATGTGCAAGTCATATCTTCAAAAAGCATATCCGAATTATTTAAGATTCGCATAAAAAACCGGCCCGCGTAGCCGGTTTTCTTTTTCTGACTATCAGTAGTTGTGCTTGAGGCATACTTGGTGCGATGCGAGAGCGCATTATGAGCTTTTGTGTAATTCAATTGCTCATTTGTCTCAATCAGAATTCAATAGGGATTTAGAATAATTTATGGCTGGATTGGCCATTGAAGAGATTCCGTAAACCAACCTGGGCGAGTGAGGTGAAATTTGTGACGAACAAGGATGAAGATAAAAAGAAGTCGCTGATTGATCTGGCGACTCTGGAAGACTTCGCGCATATCAATCCAGCCTCAATCATGGCGATGAGTAACTCGTTGCACTTCCACACCCTGGAGCATGCGTTTAGAGAGGCTGCTCAGGCCGCAGAAAATGCAGGCGATGCCGCTGCTTTTAGGGCCTACAACGTCTTGGCAGTTGTCTGTAGCTATCACTTCAATCCCAGCAGGCCAGACACCTTCTCTCCTCAGATCATTTTTAAGGGTAAGAGGACGCTCATCCCGAGTGATTACCTGGGCGAGCAGCAGGGAGTTCTTGTCCAGATAGCCGAGCAGATTGACCACCCCCTGCTTCGGGCTCGGATCGCTGATAGCTGCTGGTACGTCAACCGAGGGCTCCACACTGTCCAGGCCTCATAATACGGCCCATTAGGAGGTGCCATGAGCAACCCGCGTTATCCCGAAGAATTCAAAATCGAAGCAGTCAAACAGGTGACCGAGCGAGGTCTGCCGGTGGCTGAGGTAGCTGCTCGTTTGGGCATGTCGACACACAGCCTTTATGCCTGGGTGAAGCGCTATAGCAAGCCTCAAGAGCAGCGGACGCAAGAAGACGACCAGCATGCTGAACTGCGTCGTTTGCGCGCTGAACTCAAGCGTGTGACTGAAGAGCGAGACATCCTAAAAAAGGCCGCCGCGTACTTTGCCAAGGAGTGCGGCTGAAGTACGCCTTCATCAATCAGTTATCCGCAGACTATTCAGTTCGCCGCCTGTGCCTGACCTTGAAAGTACACTCCAGCGGTTACTACGCCTGGCTGGCTGAGCCGAATTCGGCACGAGCCAAAGATGATCAACGTCTGCTTGGCCTGATCAAACACTCGTGGCTAGAGAGCGGCGGTGTGTACGGATACCGCAAAATCCATGACGATCTGCGCGAGCTTGGCGAACAGTGCGGCAGGCATCGAGTTGCTCGATTAATGCGTCAGGAAGGACTGCGTTCGCAGACGGGTTACCGACGTCGACCGGGGCGTTATGGTGGCAAGCCTCCAGTCGCTTCGCCGAATCACCTGGAGCGTCGATTCAATGTCACCGAGCCCAACAAAGTCTGGGTTACGGACATTACCTACATCCGCACCTACGAGGGTTGGTTATTTTTGGCGGTGGTGCTCGATCTGTTTTCGCGGCAGGTAATCGGTTGGTCGATGAAGCCACAGATGACCAGCGATTTGGCTATTGATGCATTGCTGATGGCGGTTTGGCGGCGTAAGCCAAAACAGGAAGTGATGATTCACTCAGACCAAGGCAGTCAGTTCAGCAGCGGTGACTGGCAGAGCTTCCTGAAAGCCAACAACTTGCTTGGTAGCATGAGTCGACGTGGCAGCTGCCATGACAATGCGGTAGCGGAAAGCTTTTTCCAACTGCTGAAACGGGAGCGGATCAGGCGAAAGATCTACAGCACCAGGCAGGATGCCCGCGCGGATGTATTCGATTACATCGAGATGTTCTATAACCCAAAACGCCGGCATGGTTTCAACAATCAGCTGTCACCGGTAGAGTTTGAAAAACGCTATTTCCAGAGCTTGGAGAGTGTCTAGAAAACCAGGGGCGATTCAGGACGTTGGTAATGGCACCTCAAGATATCTTCAATAAGTTCGCGAATCGCGTATTTCAGTTGTCCTTGCTTCAACGTGCGACAAGAACGCTTATAGGCGATCAAATACGCAGTTTTGTAAAAATAAAAGAAACTGGAGGAGAGTTCACTTCAGTTCATAATTTCATCTACTAC
Organism: Pseudomonas sp. WS 5011; assembly: GCF_012985775.1. NCBI lineage: Bacteria > Pseudomonadati > Pseudomonadota > Gammaproteobacteria > Pseudomonadales > Pseudomonadaceae > Pseudomonas > Pseudomonas sp. WS 5011. The sequence continues at coordinate 158 of NZ_JAAQXA010000040.1, read as the reverse complement.
GAGCCTTCGAATGGGGGGCTGAAGTGTCTAAGGATGGTCTGAAGTAGCCATGTATTTCCCCGGCATACCACCTAGCGCAACTTTTAAACTCGCCAAATGATCAAAAAACAATCAATTCGACGAGTATTTCTTACGTTTTCGCCACCCGGACCCCACTC
>NZ_JAAQXA010000003.1:0-326250 GCF_012985775.1 Pseudomonas sp. WS 5011 | reverse complement strand
CGAAGGAGTGGGGGCAACAGCAGCTGCGCTGGTAGACTTATCCACAGTTGCTGGTAACAAAATCAGCAATCCGCCCTGGGTCAAATTTCAATCGGCAGGGTGGGTCAATTTTCCATCAGCGCCAACAAGATAACAGTATTGGATGTGGCAAAGAGCAGGCTATTGGGGCTGGAGCTACGAGCACCATTTCACTAGAGGGCTTTTCAGTCGAGCCAAGTCATCAGGTGAGTTTTTCCCAGCATTACAGGCAGCAGTTGTTGGCTTGTTTTTGAAGTGTTGACGCCTAATGGGTCAGGTGAAGTGGGAGTTGCGAGTGTGTGGTTGACCATGTCATCGACTAAGAAATTAGGGGGCGTGGGCATTGATGTTAGGACTCAGACGTTGAGGCATGACTGATAAACGGATCTGCGACGGTTGCAGCGCTGTTGCGCGTGTTGCTTCGATCGGGTGCATGTACCGATTGCGAGGCTTGGTAGATGTTTACGCGCGCACATATGCCGAGGATTAACCTGATGCAAAAGAGAAAGACCCACAAGTATGCCTTGATAGCTAAGCTCTCAGACGAAGCGGTACGCTTGATGACGCCCACGCCAGAGTGGCAGCACAATATGTTCCGCGTTGCGGCGACTAAAGGACGGGAAAATGAGCCTGTTGGCTTCTTGGCCGAGGGCGCTCACCCAGACAATATGGACACGCCCGGTCGTTAGGGTCGTCATCGTTCATAACGATCATGGGCAGTTTGACAGCCTTCACCTCATTGAGAAGGGCATCCCGGTCAGAAGAACCGTCTAAGCACTTCCTGCCCTCAGCGTATTAAGTAACGAACAAGTCATCGTTAAATTCGAAGAAATACCTTCATCACCAAGTCCGGCACCCATAGTCGGTGATAGGTGTACTAGGATGTTTTAAACGTTTAATTTGATAAAGTAAATCCGGTAAAGACGCGGCTTTCAATCCCGATATTTCGTAGAGGCTGGATTTTTAGAGCTTCAGAAAATTAACATTTTTTATCGAATTCTGTATTTGGTTAATGGAAGCTCTATACCCAACGCCTCGAACAGATTTTATACTCACATTTGATTCTTCGGCGCGTAGTCTTTTACGTAAATGAAAAACTAAGGACTCTACCGCATTATAAGGATTTATTGGCGGGCTCTTGTGTGAATATAGAACGTCTACGAAACATGCTTTGCTCACAACGCGAGGTGAGTTGCTGACAAGAGCATGAAGCACAATCATCTGTTTAAAAGGAAGTTTGAATTTTGTGAGGTTAATTCCTGTTGTCCCTGCCAATGCGTAGGCTGCGGGGCATACAAGCCTTAAATGCTCGATCTCAACAGAGGTCTTTATTAATTGATGTACATGCTTGGCTAGAGCGCTAGGTTTGAAAGGCTTATACAAGTAATCATCTAAGGCTGTGTTGAAATCTTTATCCGGCTTTCGAATAACCCGAGTTGTTGCAAGTACTATGCACGGGATATTAGAGTTTCCAGTAGCGCTCCGAGCGGAAAGTGGAGATGCAGCCTCATAATCAGCCATATCGTTATCGACAATTATTCCTGCGAAGGTGCAGGTATGCATGATTGCGATAGCCTCTCTACAGCTACCTGCTTCAACCACCGTGTATCCGGATGACTCCAGATGCTTGCGAGCCTGGGCGCGGAGGACGGGATGTTCGTGTATTACAAGCAGCTTTGGAGGCACCGATTTATCAAAACGTATCATTTTCTGGCAGCTCATAGATCGTGTTGGGGGAGTCACCGAGCGGTCGCTGTTTCAAAATCACGGCGATCCTGATCCCTCCGCAACGAATCTAGGGGGCTGAGGGGTTGAATTGAAACGATTAGCGCAGTAGCATGGATTTATACATTGTAAGTGCATGATTATGAATAAATAAATTGCAAAACGTGAATTTTGAAACGGTTTTCTGCGGGTTATTGAAAGACGCGGTTAACTGAGTCCTCAGCCCGGAGCCTTCGGCTCCGGGTCGCCCCTACCGGCTGGCGTGCTCACGCCCTTCTTTCAGCCGGATGTAGTCCCCGCTGCAAACCGCTACAATGCGCCGCCTTTTCCCTACCCTTTGCGAGGCCTTGCGCATGAAATTTCGTTTTCTTCTGTGGATGCTGGGCCGCCTGATGGCCAAGGCCAGCCGTGAAAACCCGGCATTCCAGCAGCAGTTGGTCGATCGCAACATGGTATTCCAACTGCACACCTTGGATGGCAAAGTTGCCCGTCACTTCATCGTCAAAGATCAGCGCATCACTAGCAAGCGCGGCGCGGCCACTGAGCCGGCTTTCGCCTTGGGCTTTAAGGATGCCGCCTATGGTTTCGCTACCATGAGCGCGAAGAACAAGCAGCTGGCGTTTATGCAGGGCATCCAGAACAAGGACATCCAAATCCAGGGCAACCCGGCGCTGGTCATCTGGTTCCAGGGCCTGACCAAATACCTGATGCCGAAGAAGAAAGACGCGGCTAAAAAAGCTGCCTGAGGCTCATCTGCGTGCGCCAGGGCTGGCCGGCGCGCGCTGCTTTCGCTAGGCTGGGTATAGCCCTAGTGAGAGTTTGCCCATGCGTTTGTTGCTGAGTGCCCTGCTGTTTTCCACCTCCCTTGCCCATGCTACGCCCCCCAAAGCCGAAGCCTTTGCGCCGTTATTCGAGCTGGCAGGCATCCGTTTGCTCTGCGAACAGAGCGCGCCGCTGGTGCAACGCGGGCTGAGCGATAAACAGCAAGCGCAGTTGGCCAAGGTGTTTGCCGCCGATGGCCTGTGCCTGGACTTGGCCAAGAAGCTGACCGGTAAACTCGATCAAGCCCAGTTGGTAAAGGCCAAGAGCCTGCTGGAAAGCCCGTTGGCGCAGGGCTTTACTGCCGCCGAGCGTTCGGTCGGTGAGGGTGGAGCAGAAGGCCTGGCGGCTTACCGCAAACAGCTGGGCGAGCGCCCGCCGCGTGAGGAGCGTCTTGCCTTGGTCCGTCGCCTGGATGCTGCCGCACACACCACGACCCTGGCCACCTTGTTGCGCTATGAAGTCGGCAAAACCCAGGCGTTTCTGGCGTTGCAGGGGCGTGGCGAAAGCATCGACGAAAAAGCGCTGAGCACTCAAACCAAGGCCCAGGAAGACGCGCTGCGGGCTTCCAGCGCGCAAGCGGTAGAGTCCTTTATGTTGTATGCCTACCGGCAGATGCCCAGTGAAAAGCTGGCCGAATATGCCGCCCTGTATGAGCAGCCAGACGTAGCGCAGTTGCTCGATAGCAGTGTGCAGGTGCTGCCGGAATTGTTTGCCGCACGGCGCGCGCAGCTGAAGAAATAGTCAGCTGGCAGCCATGAAAAAGGGGCCCGTGGGCCCCTTTTTCTGTTCAGCCCGCTTTAGTTCGCAGGGTGAAATTGCGCGGCCAGTTCGCGCAGCGCGACTTCGGCGGCCAGCACCTTGCTCACGGCGTCTTCGGCTTTTTCCCGGCTAATGCCTAGGTTGTCGAACAGGCTTTGTGGAATCTCGCTCTGCGGGCCGGCACCGATACCCCGATTACGCAGCAGGCTGACCGACAGGCACACCAAGTTCGGGTAGGTGGCGTGGGGGCCGATATATTCCGGGTCATGCTGGAAGCGCAGGGCGCTGGCCAGTTCTTCCGGCATATCCCAGTAACGCATCAGCCAGGCGCCGATCTGTTCGCGACTGATACCGAGCAGATGTTGCTCGATATAGCTGTGCGACAGGTGCGGGTTGACCTCCAGGTGCCGGCAGATCAGCGAGAAGTGCGGCGGAAACACATGTGCCAGCACCAGATACCCGAAGTTATGCAGCAGGCCGGCGAGGTAGGTCAGGCCGGCTTCCGGGCGCTGCGCGCGCGGGATGGCGCGGGTCAGCCCTTCGATTACGGCTGCGCTGTAGATCGCCTGTTGCCAGTAAGGCGTCGCGTGCTGCGGTTGATCTTTGGGCAGGCTCAGGGTTTTGCCCAGTGCTAGGCCGAGGGCCAGGTTGATCACCAGATCAAAGCCCAGCACGCGGACAATGGCATCTTCCACCGAGCGGATCTTACCGGGTGCGGCGTAATAAGGTGAGGCGGCCCAGCTGACCACCTGGGCGGCCAGGGCTGGATCGGTTTCGACCACGCCGGTGATGTCATCGACCGTGGCTTCCGGGTCGACGCGCAATTTGATGATTTTTTGCGCAGTTTCCGGCAGGGGGGGGATTTCGATGGTTTCTTCCAGGCGCTGCTGAATGCGCCGGGCTGTAAAGGCTTGCACCGCCAGGGTGATTTCCGCGCGGTCGTCGTCTGGGCGGTCGAGGTTCAGGCGGATATTGCTCAGCGGCTCACCAAAGCGCGCGGCGCTGGCTTTGCTCAGCAGGCTTTTGAACGCATCAATGGCCAGTTCCAGCAGCACACCAGGCTGGCCCGACTCGATGTACAGGCTTGGCACGTCCAGCAGGCGTTCGTCATACAGGCACGGCGAGCTGGTCAAAGGCGGTAGGCCGGGTAGCACTTTCAGGTTGTGCTTGCCGAGCATCCGCTCCAGGCGCTCCGGCTTGACGGCCGTTAGCTGGCGGCCGGTCAGTTCAGTCAGGCGGTTGAGGTCGAGTAGCTGACTCTGTGGATAGAGCACCAGCAGCGCGCCCACTGCGTCATCCAGCAACACCGCCTGAAGCCGCTGCGCGACCGCCAGACCCGGTAGATCACGGCAGACTTGATAGGGCAGGCCGAGCTTTTCCAGCAACTGCAGAATCACCGCTGGCGGGCGCGGAGCGGTCTCGGGAGCAAGGGCAAGTTCGGTCATGACGGTATCCAGCAGAAGTAGCAATACCCCGAGTATATACAGCGGGATCAGGAAAATGCGGCGCAGACGACAGTTGTGCTGTTTGGGTCTGTTGGCGTTTCGTTAGCGGCCGCGCTGGAGTCTGTTTTAGCACGAGGCAAGGCACGAGACACGAAGTATGGTGTGCCAAATGAGTGTCGAGAAACGCAGCATCGCGCTAAAACAGACCCCGCCCTTCGGGTTGCGCGAAAAATCTCGCCATACGCTGTTGGAGGACTTGGCAAGGCAACACCATTACCTGCGTCCTCCGTTTAGCCTGGCGAGATTTTGCGCAGCAACGCAGCCTGCGAACGAAACGCCAGCAGACTCTCGCTCACACTTGTCCGTATTGTTGGCCATGCCGTAGCCAGCGTTCAAGTAGCGGGCTGACATGCTGCGGCCAGTGTTCCAGCAGGGTTTGCGCGGCATCGCGCACTGCTGGAAGCAGGTCGGCATCACGCATCAGGTCGGCGACCTTGAACTGCAGCAAGCCGGTCTGGCGAGTGCCGAGCATTTCACCGGGCCCGCGCAATTCCAGATCCTTTTCGGCAATCACGAAGCCATCGCAGGTCTCGCGCATGATTGCCAGGCGTTCGCGGCCCAGCTGTGACAATGGCGGGTGATAGAGCAGCAGGCAATGGCTGGCAGCGCTGCCGCGCCCGACCCGGCCGCGCAGCTGATGCAGCTGAGCCAGGCCCAGGCGCTCCGGATTCTCGATGATCATCAGGCTGGCATTGGGTACGTCGACGCCGACTTCGATCACGGTAGTGGCGACCAACAGCTGCAGCCGACCCTGCTTGAACTGGTCCATCACCGGGGCTTTTTCTGCCGGTTTCATGCGCCCGTGAATCAAGCCCACATTCAGCCCGCCGAGCGCCGCCGATAAATCCTCGAAGGTGGTTTCCGCGGCCTGGCAGGTCAGCTCTTCGGATTCCTCGATCAGTGTGCAGACCCAATACGCCTGGCGCCCTTCGTTGCATGCCAGACGCACACGCTCGACCACTTCCAGGCGACGACTGTCGGCGATGACCAGGGTGTTCACGGGTGTCCGGCCAGGCGGCAGTTCATCAAGGATCGACGTGTCGAGGTCAGCGTAAGCGCTCATCGCCAGGGTTCGTGGGATCGGCGTGGCGGTCATGATCAGTTGGTGCGGGCACATACGCCCGCCGATGCCTTTCTGCCGCAGGGCCAGGCGCTGTTGCACGCCAAAGCGGTGCTGTTCATCGATGATCACCAGCGCCAGTTTGGCAAAGCGCACTTCCTCCTGAAACAGCGCGTGGGTGCCCACCACCATTGGGGCGCCGCCAGCAATCTGCTCCAGGGCGCTGGCGCGGGCCTTGCCCTTTAGCTTGCCGGCCAGCCAGGCGACTTCGATACCCAGCGGCGCGAGCCATTTGCTGAAGTTGATGAAGTGCTGCTCGGCAAGAATCTCGGTGGGGGCCATCAGCGCCACCTGATAGCCGGCCTCCAGTGCCTGCAGTGCGGCAAAAGCGGCGACCACGGTCTTGCCTGCGCCGACATCGCCTTGCACCAGGCGCAGCATCGGCTCGCTCTGGCTGAGGTCGTAGGCGATTTCCGCTCCGACCCGTTGTTGTGCGCCGGTGGGGGTAAACCCCAGGTTGGCCAGGTATTGCTGCGGCAGTCTTTTCGCCAGGGGTAGCGCTGGGGCTTGCTGCGCGCGAACACTTTCGCGCAGGCGTTGCAGCGACAGTTGGTGAGTCAGCAATTCCTCGAAGGCCAGGCGGTGCTGGGCCCAATGGCGGCCTTCGGCGAGTTCTTCCAGGTCAGCATCCGGCGGAGGTCGATGCAAATAGCGAATGGCCTGATCGAGCGGGCTGAGCTGGTAATCGTCGGCCAGCTCGCGCGGCAGCCAATCCGGCAGGCTGTGCGGGCCGAGGCGCGCCAGGGCTTGTTCACTAAGCTGACGCAGGCGTTGCTGGGTGAGGCCTTCGGTGGTCGGGTAGATCGGCGTCAGGGTCTGTTCCACGGCAATCGGCTCGCTGCCAGACAGCGCACGGTATTCCGGGTGATAAATTTCCAGACCCGAAGAACCAGGTCGCACTTCACCGTAGCAGCGCACCTGTGTGCCGCGTTTAAGGCCTTCCTTTTGCGCCTGACTGAAGTGGTAGAAGCGTAAAGACAGGGTGCCGCTGCCGTCCTGCAAGCGCACGAGCAGGCTGCGCCGCCGCCCCATGACCACATCGGCGCCGGCGACGATGCCTTCTACCACAGCATCCTGACCGGGGCGCAGCGCGCCAATCGGCACGATGCGGGTGCGGTCCTGATAGCGCAGCGGCAGGTGGAACAGCACGTCCTGCAGGGTTTCCAGGCCAACCTTGGCGAGCTTTTCAGCCAGGGCAGCGCCCACGCCTTTCAGCGCGGTAACAGAAACCGCGGCCAATTCGGTCATGGCCTGTGTTAGCTGCTCTTGGGCAGTGGTTTGGCCACCGAGCACAGGCGGATCGAGTCGGTCAGGACTTCAATGGCATTCGGCCGGGGGAAACTGGCGCGCCAGGCGATGGCTACGGTGCGGAACGGTGTGGGCGGGCTGAGCGGGCGCACTTCGATTACCCCAGGGGCGTAATGATGGCTGTCGACAGCGGAGAACGGCAGGATCGACACGCCAAGGCCCGAGGCGACCATGTGGCGGATGGTTTCCAGCGAGCTGGATTCCACGGTGGTGTGCTTGGCACTGTCTTCGCCGCCCTTGCGCAGGGTTGGGCAGGCTTCCAGTACCTGATCGCGGAAGCAGTGGCCTTCACCGAGCAACAGCAGGCTCTTGTCATTCAGCAGCTTGCTGTCGATGGTCTTCAGTTCCGCCCACGGATGGCCGGCGGGCAGCAGGGCATAGAAGGGTTCGTCGTACAGCGGCTTGGTCAGCACATCGGCTTCGTGGAACGGCAAGGCGATGATGATCGCGTCCAGCTCACCGTTGCGCAGCTTGTCACGCAACACGTGGGTGAAGTTTTCTTCGATATACAGCGGCATCTGCGGAGCGACGCGATGCAGTTGCGGAATCAGATGCGGAAACAGGTAAGGCCCGACGGTGTAAATCGCGCCGATTTTCAGAGGGGCGGCCATCTGGTTCTTGCCAGCCTGGGCCAGTTCGCGAATGCCTTGGGCCTGCTCCAGCACCTTCTGCGCCTGGGTCACAATGCCTTCACCTACAGGCGTAAGGCGCACTGCGCTTTTGCTGCGTTCGAAGATCAGCACACCGAGCTCATCTTCGAGTTTTTTCACCCCCACCGACAGCGTTGGCTGGCTGACGTGACAACGTTCAGCTGCACGGCCGAAATGTTGTTCCTGAGCGAGGGTGACTATGTAGCGCAGTTCGGTGAGGGTCATAGTCTTTATCCATTGAGATGCAGCCAAGCATAGCGGCTGTATTCAATCGAACCAACTGCTGATGCGGTTCAACGCCGGTGGTTGATGTGTTGAGAGAGTTTTGGCGATTGGCTACGCATTTTTGTCGCTTTGTGAACAGAAAATAATTAGTTACTAAAACGTTGTGCGCATAGAATTGCGCCATACTTTGCGAGTGACCCGGTTTGGGGTCGCGTTCGCCATAATAAAATTTTACAAGCCGTTCCTTTTGCCTAAGGAGTACCGGCATGCCTGATGCGGTAACGACCATGTCCCATAACTGGGCTTTTGCTGTTTTCCTGCTCGGAGTCTTCGGGCTGATTGGCTTTATGCTTGGCCTTTCCAGCCTGCTGGGCAGCAAAGCCTGGGGCCGCAGCAAGAACGAACCCTTTGAGTCTGGCATGTTGCCCGTCGGCAGTGCGCGCCTGCGCCTGTCAGCTAAATTCTATTTGGTCGCGATGCTCTTCGTGATCTTCGATGTCGAAGCCCTCTTTCTCTTCGCTTGGGCCGTTTCAGTGCGCGAAAGCGGCTGGGCTGGGCTAATCGAAGCTACAGTCTTTATAGCAATTCTGTTGGCAGGTCTTGTCTACCTTTGGCGGATTGGGGCGCTCGATTGGGCACCTCAGGGTCGTCGTGAGCGGCAGGCGAAGCTAAAACAATGAGGCTTTGGCAATGCACTACAAACTTACTCGGATCGATCCGGATGCGCCCAATGAGCGCTATCCGGTCGGCGAGCGGGAGACTGTTTCCGACCCGCTGCTAGATGATCAAGTCCACAAGAACATCTACATGGGCAAGCTCTCAGATGTCCTCAATGGTGCAGTGAACTGGGGGCGCAAGAACTCCCTGTGGCCATACAACTTCGGCCTGTCCTGCTGCTATGTGGAGATGACCACCGCCTTTACCGCACCGCACGACGTGGCCCGGTTTGGTGCGGAAGTGATTCGAGCCTCCCCACGCCAGGCGGACTTCATGGTCATCGCTGGCACCTGCTTTATCAAGATGGCTCCGGTCATCCAGCGTCTGTACGAGCAGATGCTGGAACCCAAGTGGGTGATCTCGATGGGCTCCTGCGCCAACTCTGGCGGCATGTACGACATCTACTCCGTGGTCCAGGGGGTCGACAAGTTCCTGCCGGTCGACGTCTATATTCCTGGTTGCCCGCCCCGTCCCGAGGCATTTCTGCAGGGCTTGATGCTGCTGCAGGAATCCATCGGTCAGGAGCGCCGGCCGTTGTCCTGGGTGGTCGGTGATCAGGGTGTTTACCGTGCCGACATGCCTTCGCAGAAAGAACAGCGTCGCGAGCAGCGGATCGCCGTGACCAATCTGCGTAGCCCCGACGAAGTGTGAGCCTGGGCTCGCGTGAGCCCGCCTACTGACGCCGTTGACCGATAGCGACCGAGACCATGACTGCAGACAGCATTCTGTCCATACCGCCGTACAAGGCTGACGACCAAGATGTGGTCGTCGAACTGAATTCCCGTTTTGGCGCTGACGCCTTTACCGCACAGAGCACCCGTACCGGCATGCCGGTGCTGTGGGTGGCCCGCGAGCGGCTGGTCGAGATCCTGACCTTTCTGCGCAATCTGCCGCGCCCCTACGTCATGTTGTATGACCTGCATGGCGTCGACGAGCGCCTGCGTACCCAGCGTCGCGGTCTGCCGGGTGCGGATTTCACCGTGTTCTATCACCTGATGTCGCTGGAGCGGAACAGCGACATCATGCTCAAGGTTGCCTTGAGCGAGCGCGACCTCAATGTGCCCAGCGTCACCAGCATCTGGCCCAATGCCAACTGGTACGAGCGCGAAGTATGGGACCTCTACGGCATCCACTTCAGCGGCCACCCGCACTTGACGCGAATCATGATGCCGCCGACCTGGGAAGGTCACCCGCTGCGCAAGGATTACCCGGCGCGCGCCACCGAGTTCGATCCGTTCAGCCTGACCCTGGCCAAACAGCAGCTGGAAGAAGAAGCCGCGCGCTTCAAGCCGGAAGACTGGGGTATGAAGCGTGGCGGCGAGCATGAGGACTATATGTTCCTCAACCTCGGCCCCAATCACCCGTCGGCTCACGGTGCGTTCCGCATCATCCTGCAACTCGACGGTGAAGAGATCGTCGATTGCGTGCCCGAGGTTGGTTACCACCACCGTGGCGCCGAGAAGATGGCCGAACGGCAGAGCTGGCACAGCTTTATTCCTTACACCGATCGCATCGACTACCTCGGCGGGGTGATGAACAACCTGCCGTACGTGCTGGCCGTGGAAAAACTCGCGGGCATCACCGTGCCGCAGCGGGTCGACGTGATCCGCATCATGTTGGCTGAGTTCTTCCGTATCACCAGCCACCTGCTGTTCCTCGGCACCTATATCCAGGACGTCGGCGCTATGACTCCGGTGTTCTTTACCTTCACCGACCGTCAGCGCGCCTACAAGGTGATCGAAGCCATCACCGGCTTCCGCCTGCATCCGGCCTGGTACCGCATCGGCGGCGTCGCTCACGACCTGCCGCGTGGCTGGGATCGTCTGGTCAAGGAGTTCGTCGACTGGCTGCCCAAGCGCCTCGACGAGTACGAAAAGGCTGCGCTGCAGAACAGCATCCTCAAGGCGCGGACCATCGGTGTGGCGCAGTACAACACCAAGGAAGCGCTGGAGTGGGGCACCACCGGTGCTGGCTTGCGCGCGACCGGCTGCGACTTCGACCTGCGCAAGGCGCGGCCGTATTCCGGCTACGAGAACTTTGAGTTCGAAGTGCCGCTGGCCGCCAATGGCGATGCCTACGACCGCTGTATGGTGCGTGTGGAAGAGATGCGCCAGAGCATCAAGATCATCGATCAGTGCCTGCGCAATATGCCGGAAGGCCCGTACAAGGCCGATCACCCGCTGACCACGCCGCCGCCGAAAGAGCGCACGCTGCAGCACATCGAAACCCTGATCACCCACTTCCTGCAGGTTTCCTGGGGTCCGGTGATGCCGGCCAACGAGAGCTTCCAGATGATCGAGGCGACCAAGGGCATCAACAGCTACTACCTGACCAGCGACGGCAGCACCATGAGCTACCGCACGCGTATTCGCACGCCGAGCTTCCCGCACCTGCAGCAGATCCCTTCAGTGATTCGCGGCAGCATGGTCGCCGACCTGATTGCGTACCTGGGCAGTATCGACTTCGTTATGGCCGACGTGGACCGCTGACATGATCCAGACAACCAACAGCAACACGCTAATCCAGACTGATCGTTTCATCCTCAGCGAAGCCGAACATGCGGCCATCGAGCATGAGATGCACCACTACGAAGACCCGCGTGCGGCGTCGATTGAAGCGCTGAAAATCGTGCAGAAAACCCGTGGCTGGGTGCCGGATGGCGCCGCCGATGCGATTGGCGAAATTCTCGGTATTCCCGCCAGCGACGTCGAAGGCGTGGCCACCTTCTATAGTCAGATTTTCCGTCAGCCGGTGGGCCGCCACATTATCCGCGTGTGCGACAGCATGACCTGCTATGTCGGTGGCCATGAGTCGGTCGTCGCCGAAATGCACAAGCAGCTCGGTATCGGCCTCGGCGAGACCACCCACGACAACCGCTTTACCCTGCTGCCGGTGTGCTGCCTGGGCAACTGCGACAAGGCCCCGGCGCTGATGATCGACGACGACACCTTTGGCGACGTGCAACCTGACGGCGTCGCCAAACTGCTGGAGGCCTACGTATGAGCATCAAGACGCTGACCTCCATCGGCCCGGCCAACAAGATCGCCCGCAGCGAGGAAAGCCATCCGCTGACCTGGCGCTTGCGTGACGACGCCCAGCCGGTATGGCTGGAGGAATACCAGGCGAAGAATGGCTACGCCGCCGCACGCAAGGCGCTGAGCGAAATGGCCCAGGCCGATATCGTGCAAACGGTGAAAGACTCCGGCCTCAAGGGCCGTGGTGGTGCCGGCTTCCCCACCGGGGTGAAGTGGGGCCTGATGCCCGCCGACGAATCCATGAACATCCGCTACCTGCTGTGCAACGCGGATGAGATGGAACCGAATACCTGGAAGGACCGCATGCTGATGGAGCAGCTGCCGCACTTGCTGGTGGAAGGCATGCTGATTTCCGCGCGGGCGCTCAAGGCCTATCGCGGCTATATCTTCCTGCGCGGCGAGTACGTCGATGCGGCGACGAATCTGAACCGCGCCATTGAGGAAGCCAAGGCCGCCGGCCTGCTGGGCAAGAACATTCTCGGCAGCGGTTTCGATTTCGAGTTGTTCGTGCACACCGGTGCCGGGCGCTATATCTGCGGTGAAGAAACCGCGCTGATCAACTCCCTCGAAGGCCGCCGCGCCAACCCGCGTGCCAAGCCGCCGTTCCCGGCCGCCGTCGGCGTGTGGGGCAAGCCGACCTGCGTGAACAACGTCGAGACCTTGTGCAACGTGCCGGCCATCGTCGGTAATGGTGTGGACTGGTACAAGAGCTTGGCCCGCCCGGACAGCGAAGACCACGGCACCAAGCTGATGGGCTTCTCCGGTAAGGTGAAGAACCCCGGCTTGTGGGAGCTGCCCTTCGGCGTCAGCGCTCGCGAGCTGTTCGAGGATTACGCCGGCGGCATGCGCGATGGCTACACCCTCAAGTGCTGGCAACCCGGCGGTGCCGGCACCGGCTTCCTGCTGCCCGAGCACCTGGATGCGCTGATGTATGCCGGCGGAATCGGCAAGGTCGGCACGCGCATGGGCACCGGCCTGGCACTGGCGGTGGACGACAGCATCAGCATGGTCTCGCTGTTGCGCAATATGGAAGAGTTCTTCGCCCGCGAATCCTGCGGCTGGTGTACGCCGTGCCGCGACGGCCTGCCGTGGAGTGTGAAGATCCTCCGCGCGCTGGAGCGCAAGCAAGGCACGCAGCAGGACATCGACACGCTACTCGGTCTGGTCAACTTCCTCGGCCCGGGCAAAACCTTCTGCGCCCATGCACCGGGTGCGGTTGAGCCGTTGGGCAGTGCGATCAAGTATTTCCGTTCGGAGTTCGAGGCTGGCGTGGCCAGCTCGGCGGCTCCGGCAACGACGGGGCAATTCGTCCCCGCGTAAAAATGGCGCTCTGGCGGCCACTGACCTGGCCCCGCAGCACAACGTGATTCCATTAGCCAAGCCCGCTTCGGTGGGCAAAGAAGAAACCTGAACCATGGCCACTATCCACGTAGACGGCAAAGATTTCGAAGTCGATGGGGCGGACAACCTGCTGCAGGCCTGCCTGTCCCTCGGTCTCGATATCCCTTACTTCTGCTGGCACCCGGCGCTCGGTAGCGTCGGCGCCTGCCGCCAGTGCGCGGTCAAGCAGTACACCGATGAAAACGATACGCGCGGGCGCATCGTCATGTCGTGCATGACGCCGGCCACCGACAACACCTGGATCAGCATCGACGATGAAGAATCCAAGGCGTTCCGCGCCAGCGTTGTCGAGTGGCTGATGACCAACCACCCGCATGACTGCCCAGTGTGCGAGGAAGGCGGCCATTGCCACCTGCAGGACATGACGGTGATGACTGGCCACAACCAGCGCCGTTATCGCTTCACCAAGCGCACCCACCAGAACCAGCAGCTCGGCCCGTTTATCTCTCATGAGATGAACCGCTGCATCGCCTGCTACCGCTGCGTGCGCTACTACAAGGATTACGCCGGCGGTACTGACCTGGGTGTGTATGGCGCGCACGACAACGTGTACTTCGGCCGGGTCGAAGATGGCGTGCTGGAAAGCGAATTCTCCGGCAACCTGGTCGAGGTTTGCCCGACCGGTGTGTTCACCGACAAGACTCACTCCGAACGCTACAACCGCAAGTGGGACATGCAGTTTGCCCCGAGCATCTGCCATGGCTGTGCCAGCGGCTGTAACACCAGCCCGGGCGAGCGCTACGGCGAACTGCGACGCATCGAGAACCGCTTCAACGGCGATGTGAACCAGTATTTCCTCTGTGACCGCGGCCGTTTCGGTTACGGCTACGTCAATCGCAGCGACCGTCCGCGCCAGCCGCTGCTGATCAATAAAGACGGTGGCGAAAAGCTCGGCATCGATGCCGCGCTGGACAAGGCCGCCGAGCTGCTCAAGGGCAAACGGGTGATCGGCATCGGCTCGCCACGCGCCAGCCTGGAAAGCAACTTTGCCCTGCGCGAGCTGGTCGGCGAGACCAACTTCTACTCCGGTATCGCTGCAGGCGAGCTGGAAAATATCCGCCTGATCCGCGACATCCTGCAAAACGGCCCGCTGCCGGTGCCGACCCTGCGTGAAGTGGAGCAGCACGACGCGGTGTTTATCCTCGGTGAAGATCTGACCCAGACCGCCGCACGCATGGCTCTGGCCCTGCGTCAGGCGGTCAAGGGCAAGGCCACTGAAATCGCCGCATCAATGAAGATTCAGGACTGGCATATGGCCGCCGTGCAGAACGTCGCTCAGGACGCGCTGCATCCGCTATTTATCGCCAGCGTCACTGCTACGCGCCTGGATGATATTGCCGAAGCCTGCGTGCATGCCGCACCGGCCGACTTGGCCCGTATCGGTTTCGCCGTGGCCCACGCCATCGACCCGAGCGCACCAGCGGTTAACGGGCTGGATGCAGATGTCGGCGAGTTGGTGCAGTTGATTGCCGAAGCGCTACTTGAAGCCAAGCGTCCGCTGATCGTTGCCGGGGCATCCCTGGGCGAGAAGAGCCTGATCGAAGCCGCAGCGAATATCGCCAGCGCGCTGAAGAATCGCGAAAAGAACGCTTCCATCAGCCTGGTGGTACCAGAAGCCAACAGCATTGGCCTGGCCCTGCTGGGGGGCGAGTCTGTCGATGCGGCGCTGCAAGCGCTGACGACTGGCCAGGCCGATGCCGTGATCGTGCTGGAAAACGACCTGTACCGCCGCGCTGATGCAGCCCAGGTAGATGCCGCATTGGCGGCTGCCAAGCTGGTGATTGTCGCTGACCATCAGCACACCGCCACCAGCGAAAAAGCCCATCTGCTGCTGCCGGTTGCCAGCTTCGCCGAAGGCGATGGCACCCTGGTCAGCTTCGAAGGCCGCGCCCAGCGCTTCTTCCAGGTGTTCGAACCGAGCTACTACGATGCCACTATCCTGATTCGCGAAGGCTGGCGTTGGCTGCATGCGCTGCACAGCACCCTGCAAGGCAAGCCGCTCGACTGGACCCAGCTGGATGCGGTGACCGCTGCCGTTGCTGCCAGCAACAGCCTGCTGGCGCGCATCGGTGAAGCTGCGCCCAACGCCACCTTCCGCATCAAGGGCCTCAAGCTGGCCCGCGAGCCGCACCGTTACAGCGGTCGCACTGCCATGCGCGCCAATATCAGCGTGCATGAGCCGCGCCAACCGCAGGACCAGGACTCGGCCTTCTCCTTCTCCATGGAAGGCTATTCCGGCAGCAAGGAAGACCGTCAGCAGATTCCATTCGCCTGGTCGCCGGGCTGGAACTCGCCGCAAGCCTGGAACAAGTTCCAGGACGAAGTCGGCGGCCATCTGCGTGCTGGTGACCCCGGTGTGCGTCTGCTGGAAGCCAAAGGCGTGGTCTTGCCCTGGTTCAGCGTACCGGCCGCCTTTAACCCGGCTCCGGGCACCTTGCAGGCCGTGGCGCTGCATCACCTGTTCGGCAGTGAAGAAACCTCGGCCGGCGCCGCGCCGCTGCAAGAGCGCATTCCCGCATCTTACGCGCTGCTGGCCAAGGCCGAAGCGGATCGTCTGGGGGTGAGTGATGGCGCGCTGCTGAGCCTGACAGTCGCTGGGCAGACCCTGCGTCTGCCGCTGCAGATCACCGAAGAGCTGGCCATCGGCGTGGTCGGTTTGCCCGTCGGTTTGGCGGGCATGCCGGCGCTGATCGCAGGTAGCGTGGTCACCCGCATTGAGGAGGCCGCGCAATGAGTTGGCTGACCCCCGAAGTGCTGGACGTGCTGATCGCCGTACTCAAAGCCATCGTGATTCTGCTGGTGGTGGTGGTTTGCGGCGCGCTGCTGAGCTTTGTCGAACGGCGCCTGCTGGGCTGGTGGCAGGACCGCTACGGCCCCAACCGGGTCGGGCCGTTCGGCATGTTTCAGATCGCGGCCGACATGATCAAGATGTTCTTCAAGGAGGACTGGACGCCGCCGTTCGCCGACAAGTTCATCTTTATCTTGGCGCCGATGATCGCCTTCGCCGCCATGTTGATGGCCTTTGCGATTATCCCGGTCACCCCGAACTGGGGCGTCGCGGACCTGAATATCGGCATTCTGTTCTTCTTCGCCATGGCCGGGCTGTCGGTGTATGCCGTGCTGTTCGCTGGCTGGGCGAGTAACAACAAGTTTGCCCTGCTCGGTGCGCTGCGCGCCTCGGCGCAGACGGTGTCCTACGAGGTGTTTCTGGCGCTGGCGCTGATGGGCATCGTCGCCCAGGTTGGCTCGTTCAACATGCGCGATATCGTTGATTACCAGGCGGAAAACCTCTGGTTCATCATTCCGCAGTTCTTCGGCTTCTGTACCTTCTTTATCGCCGGCGTGGCGGTGACTCACCGTCACCCCTTCGACCAGCCGGAAGCCGAGCAGGAGCTGGCCGACGGTTACCACATCGAATATGCCGGGATGAAATGGGGCATGTTCTTCGTCGGTGAATATATCGGCATCATCACCATCTCGGCGCTGCTGGTAACGCTGTTCTTCGGCGGTTGGCACGGGCCGTTTGGCATCTTGCCGCAGATTCCGTTTTTCTGGTTCGCCCTGAAAACCTGCTTCTTCATCATGATCTTCATCCTGCTGCGCGCCTCGATTCCGCGGCCACGGTATGACCAGGTCATGGCCTTCAGCTGGAAGTTCTGTCTGCCGCTGACCCTGATCAACCTGCTGGTGACCGGCGCACTTGTGCTGGCCGCGGCCCAGTAAGGAGAACCACAGAATGTTCAAATACATACGGGATGTGGTGCACGGCACCTACACCCAACTGCGCAGCATGGCCATGGTCTTCAGCCATGGCTTTCGCAAGCGCGACACCCTGCAATACCCGGAAGAAGCGGTATACCTGCCGCCACGCTATCGCGGCCGCATCGTGCTGACCCGCGACCCCGACGGCGAAGAGCGCTGCGTGGCCTGCAACCTGTGTGCGGTGGCCTGTCCGGTTGGCTGTATCTCGCTGCAGAAGGCGGAAACCCCGGATGGCCGTTGGTACCCGGATTTCTTCCGCATTAACTTCTCGCGCTGCATCTTCTGCGGCCTGTGCGAAGAAGCCTGCCCGACCACTGCGATCCAACTCACCCCGGATTTCGAGATGGGCGAGTTCAAGCGCCAGGACCTGGTGTACGAGAAAGAAGACCTGCTGATCAGCGGTCCGGGCAAGAACCCGGACTACAACTTCTACCGCGTCGCCGGTATGGCCATTGCCGGCAAGCCGAAAGGCGCCGCGCAAAACGAAGCTGAACCGATCAACGTCAAAGGCCTACTGCCCTAAGGAGGGGACATGGAATTCGCTTTCTACCTCGCCGCCGGCGTTGCCGTGGCGGCCACATTCAG
This sequence comes from Pseudomonas sp. WS 5011, assembly GCF_012985775.1. NCBI lineage: Bacteria > Pseudomonadati > Pseudomonadota > Gammaproteobacteria > Pseudomonadales > Pseudomonadaceae > Pseudomonas > Pseudomonas sp. WS 5011. The sequence goes on along the minus strand of NZ_JAAQXA010000003.1, from coordinate 308,618 downwards.
GGTGATCACCGCGAGCAATCCGGTGCATGCCCTGCTGTATCTGATTCTCTCGCTGCTGGCCGTGGCGATGACCTTCTTCGCCCTCGGCGCGCCCTTTGCCGGCGCGCTGGAGATCATCGTTTACGCCGGCGCGATCATGGTGCTGTTCGTGTTTGTGGTGATGATGCTCAACCTCGGCCCGGCGGCGGTCGAGCAGGAACGCCAGTGGCTGACGCCCGGTATCTGGACCGGCCCGGCGATTCTCTCGGCGTTGTTGCTGGGGCAATTGCTCTATGTGCTGTTTCAGTCGCCCAGCGGCGCGGCCCTCGGTTTGCAGACCATTGATGCCAAGGCCGTCGGTATCGCCCTGTACGGGCCATACCTGCTGGCGGTGGAGTTGGCTTCGATGCTGCTGCTCGCTGCGCTGGTCGCGGCCTATCACCTCGGCCGTCACGATGCCAAGGAGCCAACGGCATGAATGCGATTCCCCTGGAGCACGGCCTGGCGCTGGCCGGCGTGCTATTTAGCCTCGGCCTTATTGGCCTGATGGTGCGGCGCAATATCCTTTTTGTGCTGATGAGCCTGGAAGTGATGATGAATGCCACCGCCCTGGCTTTTGTGGTGGCCGGCAGCCGTTGGGCCCAGCCTGACGGCCAGGTGATGTTTATCCTGGTGATCACTCTGGCCGCCGCCGAAGCCAGTATTGGCCTGGCGATCCTGTTGCAGCTGTATCGCCGCTTCAACACCCTCGATGTCGACGCTGCCAGCGAGATGCGCGGATGAACCTTCTATTCCTGACCTGTGTATTTCCGCTGCTGGGCTGGTTTCTTCTGGCCTTCTCGCGCGGGCGTTTCTCCGAGAACCTCTCCGCTCTGATTGGCGTTGGTTCGGTGGGCTTGCCCGCGCTGACGGCGGCCTGGGTGATCGTGCAGTTCAACCTCAATCCGCCGGAAAACGGCGTGTTTACCCAGGTGTTGTGGCAGTGGATGAGCGTGGCCGGTTTTGCGCCAAGCTTCACCCTGTACCTGGATGGTTTGTCGCTGACCATGCTCGGCGTGGTTACCGGTGTGGGTTTCCTGATCCACCTGTTTGCCAGTTGGTATATGCGCGGTGAAGAGGGCTACTCGCGTTTCTTCGCCTACACCAACCTGTTTATCTTCAGCATGCTTTTGCTGGTGCTCGGCGATAACCTGCTGGTGTTGTACTTCGGCTGGGAAGGCGTGGGGCTGTGCTCCTACCTGCTGATCGGCTTCTACTTCAAGCACACCGCCAACGGCAACGCGGCGCTCAAGGCCTTTATCGTCACCCGTATAGGCGACGTGTTTATGGCCATCGGCCTGTTTATCCTGTTCCTCCACTTGGGCACCCTGAATATTCAGGAGCTGATGGTGCTGGCGCCGCAGAAGTACGTGGAAGGCGATAGCTGGCTGTGGATCGCCACGCTGATGCTGCTCGGCGGCGCAGTCGGTAAATCCGCCCAACTGCCGCTGCAAACCTGGCTGGCCGATGCGATGGCCGGTCCGACGCCGGTTTCCGCACTGATCCACGCGGCGACCATGGTTACCGCCGGCGTTTACTTGATCGCACGGACCCATGGCCTGTTCCTGCTGACCCCGGAGATTCTCGAACTGGTTGGCATTGTCGGCGGTGTGACTCTGGTGCTGGCCGGCTTCGCCGCGCTGGTGCAGACCGACATCAAGCGCATCCTCGCTTATTCGACCATGAGCCAGATCGGCTACATGTTCCTCGCTTTGGGCGTTGGCGCCTGGGATGCGGCGATCTTCCACCTGATGACCCACGCCTTCTTCAAGGCCCTGCTGTTCCTCGCTTCTGGTGCGGTGATCAACGCCTGCCACCACGAGCAGAACATCTTCAAGATGGGCGGTCTGTGGAAGAAACTGCCGTTGGCCTACGCCAGCTTTATCGTCGGCGGTGCGGCCCTGGCGGCGTTGCCGCTGATCACGGCCGGTTTCTACTCGAAAGACGAGATCCTCTGGGAAGCTTTTGCCAGCGGTCATCAGTGGTTGCTGTATGCCGGCCTCGCGGGCGCCTTCCTGACCTCGATCTACACCTTCCGCCTGATCTTTATCGCCTTTCATGGCGAGCAGAAGACTGAAGCCCATGCCGGCCATGGCATCGCACACTGGCTGCCGCTGGTCACCCTGATTGTGCTGTCGACCTTTATTGGCGCGCTGATCAGCCCACCCTTGGCGGGCGTGTTGCCGCAAAGCGTCGGCCATGCCGGCGGTGATGCTAAGCACAGCCTGGAAATCGCCTCGGGGGCCATTGCCATCATCGGCATCGTCCTGGCTGCGCTGCTGTTCCTCGGCAAGCGCAGCTTCGCCACGGCAGTGGCGCAGAGCGCGCCGGGGCGCTTCCTCTCGGCCTGGTGGTTCGCGGCCTGGGGCTTCGACTGGCTATACGACAAGTTGTTTGTGCGACCGTACCTGTTGCTTTGCCGGTTGCTCGGGCACGACCCGATCGACCGCAGCATTGGCCTGATTCCGCGTCTGGCGCGTGGCGGCAACGCCTTGCTGGCCAGCAGCGAGACCGGCCAGGTGCGTTGGTACGCCACATCGATAGCCGGGGGCGCCGTGCTGGTGCTCGCCGTTCTCCTGTTTCTGAATTAAGGAAAATAGCCCGTCATGATTCTGCCCTGGCTAATCCTGATCCCCTTTATCGGCGGCCTGCTGTGCTGGCAGTGCGAGTGCTTCGGCAACATCCTGCCGCGCTGGATCGCCCTGCTGACCATGGCCTTGCTGTTCGGTCTGAGTCTGTGGCTGTGGGCCACTGGCGACTTCAGCTTGGCGCCTGCGCCGGGTGCTGCGCCGCAGTGGGCGGCCGAGTTCCAACTGCCGTGGATCGAGCGTTTCGGCATCAGTGTGCACCTGGCACTAGACGGCCTGTCGGTGCTGATGATCAGCCTCACCGGCCTGCTCGGTGTGCTCTCGGTGCTCTGTTCGTGGAACGAGATCCAGAACCGCGTAGGCTTCTTCCATCTCAACCTGATGTGGATTCTTGGCGGCGTGGTCGGCGTGTTCCTTGCCGTTGACCTGTTCCTGTTCTTCTTCTTCTGGGAAATGATGCTGGTGCCGATGTATTTCCTCATCGCGCTCTGGGGTCATAGCGGCAGCGACGGCAAAACTCGCATCACCGCCGCCACCAAGTTCTTTATCTTCACTCAGGCCAGCGGCCTGATCATGTTGCTGGCGATTCTCGGCCTGGTGTTTGTGCACTTCGACCAGACTGGCGTGCTGACCTTCAACTATGCCGATCTGCTCAACACCAAGATGGCGGCCGGTACCGAGTACATCCTGATGCTCGGCTTCTTTATCGCCTTCGCGGTGAAGTTCCCGGTGGTGCCATTCCACTCCTGGCTGCCGGACGCCCACGCCCAGGCGCCGACCGCAGGCTCCGTGGATCTGGCCGGTATCCTGCTGAAAACTGCCGCCTATGGCCTGATGCGCTTTGCACTGCCGCTGTTCCCCAATGCCTCGGCCGAGTTTGCGCCGATCGCCCAGTGGCTTGGCGTGTTCGCCATCATCTACGGCGCACTGCTGTCGTTTGCGCAGACCGACATCAAGCGCCTGGTGGCCTATTCCAGCGTGTCGCACATGGGCTTCGTGCTGATCGCCATCTACTCGGCCAGCGAGATCGCCCTGCAGGGCGCTGTGGTGCAGATGCTCGCCCACGGCCTGTCTGCCGCGGCGCTGTTTATCCTCTGCGGTCAGCTGTACGAGCGCCTGCATACTCGCGACATGCGTGAGATGGGCGGCATTTGGGCGCGTATGCCCTGGCTGCCGGCGCTGAGCCTGTTCTTTGCCGCTGCGGCGCTGGGCCTGCCGGGTACCGGTAACTTCGTCGGTGAGTTCCTGATTTTGATCGGCAGCTTTCAGAGCGCGCCATGGGTCACCGTATTGGCCGCCACTGGTCTGGTGTTCGGCTCGGTTTACTCGCTGATCATGATTCACCGCGCCTACTTCGGCCCTGCCAAGGCGGACACTGCCTTGCCTGGGCTGCAGCTGCGCGAGCTGAGCATGGTGCTCGGCCTCGCTGTGCTGCTGATCCTGCTCGGTGTTTACCCGCAGCCGGTGCTCGACACCTCCACCGCCAGCATGCAAGGCGTGCAGCAGTGGCTGGGTAGTGCCCTCAATCAACCTGTTCCGGCCCGGTAAGTAGCGTATGGAATTCACGACTCAACACTTTATCGCGCTGCTGCCGCTGCTGATCACCAGTGCCACGGTGGTGCTGGTGATGCTGGCCATCGCCTGGAAGCGCAACCACACGCTGACCTTCGGCCTCTCGGTGCTGGGCCTCAACCTGGCCCTGCTGTCACTGCTGCCGGCCCTGGGCGTAACGCCCATCGAGGTCACGCCGCTGCTGCTGGTGGATAAATTCGCCTGCTATTACATGGCTCTGGTGCTGGCCGCGACCCTGGCCTGTGTGACTTTGACTCACGCCTACCTGGGTGGCGAGTCCGGCAAGGGTTACCCGGGTAACCGCGAAGAGCTGTACCTGCTGATGCTGCTGTCTGCCGCTGGCGGTCTGGTGCTGGTCAGCGCGCAGCATCTGGCAGGCCTGTTTATTGGCCTGGAACTGCTCTCGGTGCCGACCTACGGCATGATCGCTTACGCCTTCTTCAACAAGCGCTCGCTGGAAGCCGGCATCAAGTACATGGTGCTGTCCGCCGCAGGCTCTGCGTTTCTGCTGTTCGGCATGGCGTTGCTGTATGCCGAGTCCGGCAACCTGACCTTCGCCGGCATCGGCGCCAAATTGGCCGCTGATGGCCTGCCGAGCATGCTGGCGCAGTTGGGCGTGGGCATGATGCTGATCGGTCTGGCGTTCAAACTGTCGCTGGTGCCGTTCCATTTGTGGACCCCGGACGTTTACGAGGGCGCGCCGGCTCCGGTGGCGGCCTTTCTCGCCACGGCCAGCAAGGTCGCGGTGTTTGCCGTGCTGCTGCGTCTGTATCAGATGTCGCCGGCCACCGCAGGCGGCTGGTTGAATGACCTGCTGACGCTGATCGCCATCGCCTCGATCATCTTCGGCAACCTGCTGGCGCTGTTGCAGAACAACCTCAAGCGTCTGCTCGGTTATTCCTCCATTGCCCACTTTGGCTACCTGCTGGTGGCGTTGATCGCCAGCAAGGGCTTGGCTGTGGAAGCGGTTGGCGTGTACCTGGCCACCTATGTGCTGACCAGCCTGGGTGCATTCGGCGTAATTACCCTGATGTCGACGCCCTACAGCGGCCGTGATGCCGATGCTCTGTATGAATACCGTGGGCTGTTCTGGCGCCGCCCTTACCTGACAGCGGTGCTCACCGTGATGATGCTGTCGTTGGCTGGTATTCCGCTGACGGCCGGGTTTATCGGCAAGTTCTACGTGGTCGCTGCTGGTGTGCAATCGCAGCAGTGGTGGCTGCTCGCCGCCCTCGTGATCGGCAGTGCCATCGGTGTGTTCTATTACCTGCGGGTGATGGTCACCCTGTTTATGGTCGAGCCGAACCTGCGCCGCCATGACGCGCCTCTGCATTGGGGGCAGCAGGCGGGTGGTGTGATGTTGCTGTTCGTCGCGTTGCTGGCGTTCTTCCTCGGTGTGTATCCGCAGCCGCTGCTGGAGCTGGTGCAACAGGCCAGCTTGGTGGCACTGTTGCCCTGATAAGCAACAGCCCCTAAGGAATACGCAACGATGAGTAAGACACTGATGATTGCCGGCTGTGGTGATGTCGGCGGCCGTCTGGGTCAGCAGCTAAACGCTGCAGGCTGGACGGTGTATGGCCTGCGCCGCAGTGTGGCGCTGCTGCCACAGGGTATTCGCCCGGTAGCCGGCGATCTGCATGCCGATGCCTGCCCGGCCGCCTGGCCGAGCGAACCGCTGGATTACCTGGTGTATTGCGCGGCCGCCACCGACCACGACGAGGCCGGCTACCGCGCCGCCTACGTCGACGGTCTGCGCCGTGTCCTGGGCTGGCTGGCACAACAGGGCCAACGACCCAAGCGTGTGTTGTTTGTTTCCAGCAGTGGCGTCTATGGCCAACAACTCGGTGAATGGGTGGATGAGCAGTCCCCTGCAGAGGCTGGCAGCTATTCCGGCCGCATTATGCGCGAGGCTGAACAACTGGCGTTGAACAGCGGGCTACCTGCCAGCCTGGTGCGCCTCACCGGCCTCTATGGTCCCGGCCGCGAGTGGTTGCTCAAGCAAGTGCGTCAGGGCTATCGGGTGGTCAGTGAGCCGCCGTTGTATGGCAACCGCATTCATGTCGATGACGCGGCTGGGTTACTGGCCTATCTGCTGCAGGCCGATGCCCGTAGCGTGGCGTTGGATAACTGCTATATCGGCGTCGACGATCAGCCTGCGCCGCTGCATGAGGTGGTAGCGTGGTTGCGTGAGCAGCTGGAAATCAGTCATTGGTCCGACGACTCAACGGTGCGCCGTTCCGGTAGCAAACGCTGCAGCAACGCCCGTGCTCGCGCCTTGGGTTGGACACCGCAGTACCCGAGCTACCGCGAGGGTTATGGTGTGCTATTGAGCAAAGCAGGTGCTGCACCGAAAGGTTAGCTCACGCTATATGCCTTGAATTCGTTTCGGGGCATCGGTAATGCTTACTTCGCCAAGTTAAATTCAGTTGGGTGGCGAGGTTGCAAATAACGACACGAATTCTGTGCAGAGTATGCAGTCTGGCCTGATTCTATTTCCTCGCGCTCATCCTGCCTCGCGCACAAGTTCCTGGATCTAAGAAATGCCTCAATCAGCAATCATCTGCTAAGGCCAAGCAGGTGGTTGATCCTGCCTGGCGCAGTACAGCTGGGCCGGTTAGTACGATGCGTACTAGCTCTGTTTGGCGAGTAGTACCAACTCTGGCCGCGGCAGATTTGAATTGGGCGCGCACCGTATGCAGCGAGACTTGTTGGCGTTCGGCATATTCTTGGGGCGTCAGACCATTGACCAGTGCCTCGGTTAGACGCGCCTCTGCCGGTGTCATGCCATAGAGACTGCGTAGCATCTGCGCCAGCGAGCCTATAGTCGCTTGCGGATTACTGAGGAACGCTGCTGCCGCACTGCGTTCACCGAATGGTGAGGCCCAACTGGGTAATGGCGTGATGATCAGGTCGAGTTGTGTACCCGCGAGACCACGCAGACGCAGTGCGCCACCGCTATCCCCTATATTGCCGTCACCTGTTTGTACCGCATGGTGCAGGCGACGTTGCAGCTGCGCGTCTTGCGCAGCATAGGTTGCGCGAATGCTGCCGCTCATACCCAGATGCAGCAGGCCTGAACTTTTCGCCAGGCTGTGCGCCAGCGTATTGGCATGCAGTACCTGAGCGCGATCGTCAAGCAACACCACGCCGAATGGGCTGGCCTCAAGCACGCTGATCGAGCTTTGCGATAGCGCATCAAGCCGATACAGCCGGCGGTGCAGGGCGAAAGCAGCCTGCAAGTGGGGCATCAGCGCAGCGATGATGCGGGTTTCCTGTTCGCTATAGCCACCCGCTGCTTCAGAGCGCAGCAGTGTCACGTTCAGCGAGCGGTCATCGCGCTTCTCGACGATGGCGGCAGAGGAATAGAAAAAGTCTTGATGGCGCAGCCAGTCGTTGTAGTACTCCGAGCGCTTCAACTGGTTATCCGGATAAAGGCTGGAGGAGGTGACTACTTGTCCGCTGCGGTGGAGCTGCGGGTCTTCGGTCCAGACATTGCGTTCGGAGTAGTAGGTGGCGAAGCTGCCCAGCGCAGCCGGGTCGATACCATGGACGTTGGAAATCACACCAGCGGCGCCATCTATCTCAGCGCTGCGATCACTGAAATCATAAGCCCAGATAATCGCCGCATGAGATCTCAACCGTGCGGAGAATCCCGCCAGAAAACTATCCCAGCGTTGGCTATCGAGGGCAGCCTCGTAAATGCTGCCGATAAGGCTCCCGAGACCTGCGGGTTCAGAAATTTCCATCCACTGATCCTCGGTTCGGCACGGAGTGATGCCATCCAGCCACTCTAGCGCCCGCCAGCTCCGACAAGCAATCGCCCTTAGCCAATTTTGGGGATGCGCAGCCATGGGCTGTTGGCAAAAACTAGTGGCAACTGGCTAGTTCCGTTACTGATGCGCTTGCAACAGGCCACGTCTGTATTCGATGCGCCCGCATATAGGCGCCTGCCGCGTAGGGATCGAACAGCGAAGCGACTGTTACCAGAGCAGGAACGACAGGCTCGTATTACTCGCCGTGAAACCCTGGTCACCGCTAAAGGAATGATTCATGACGCCTGCTACCTTGCGTAAAACCCTGCTCGCCCTCGCCGTATCCAGCGCCACCCTGTCTACATCTGCTGAAACGTTGACGTTGGCCAATATCGCGATATTGGAGGTGGGTACCTACCATGCCGACCCGGTCACGATTTCCGGCAGCTACCTGGGCAGCGCTGTGGATCAGAACAGATTCGATGCCATCGAGCTGAGAGGCGTTACCTTCCAGAATGGACTGACCATCGATGCCTCTATCACCGTTGGCTCCTCGATCGACGATCTGGTCTATGACAATGCCGACGGTGTGGATATGGGGGAGGGTACGGTTATTCATACCGGGTTGACGCTTAACGGCGACATCACCGTGAATCGCTTGCTGGCTGCAGCGGCCAATTTTGAAGACACCTCTATCTGGGGCAATCTGGTCAATAACGCCAACCTGAGTGCCACGGGCGAGCCATGGACGTTCCCGGACGAGGAGGAGGAGGTCGTCCGCGGGCTGGAGTTCTCCGGTTCGCAATCGGCAGTCGACTCCTTGATTAACAACGGCAGCATCACCGCCGAGGGTGCCCGTGCCAGAGGCATTTTTTTGCTCGACAGTACTCTTCTCGATGTAATCAATCACGGCACCGTGGCGGCGATAGGATCTGGTGCCAATGGTATCCATGTCGACAATGCGTTTCTGTATGCGATCACCAACGACGGCACCATCAGTGGTGAAAACTTCGGCATTTATATCGATGGCCTGGACGCTGGCGAACAGGATCATGAAATCTACATCGAGCAGAATGGCGGGCTGATCAGCGGTGGCCAGGCAGCTATCCAGGCCAATGGCCGCTACATTGGCCTCGACTGGAAGGGTGGCAAGATCCAGGGCAATATCCTTGGGCTCGGCACTTATGTGACAGTCGAGAATAATGTCGAATTCGACGGTGCACGGATTGAAACCGCCGAAGCGGTCGAAGTCGGTGGCTACAACAGCGGCAACCCCGGTCACCTCGAGTTACTGCAGGTGCATACCGTCATCGACGGTAATCTGTGGGTCGCCGGCAACTCTTCCCTGGGCCTGAACCTGAGTGGTGCCACCCAGGCCAACACACCGCTATTGGACGTGTCGGGCTTTGCCGAATTCGACCAGGGTGCGCAAATCAAGCTGAGCGTCAATGGCACTGATTTTTCCGCCCAGGGCAACAGCTACACCCTGATCCAAGCCGGCAGTGTCGATGACTCCGGGCTTAGCGTGAGCAGCAGCTCTACGCTGTTGAACGTCGACACCTTCCAGGTCTCGGGCACCCAGGTTATTGCCAGGGTCACCACTAAGAATGCAACCGAAGTTGGCGAAATCATCGCGAGCGGCGGCGCTTCGAGCAATGCACAGGCCGCCGGTGCTGCGTTTAGCGGGGTGGTGATCAACCAGTTGGCGCAAAGCGCGCCGAACGATCCCGTGCGTTTAGCCTTTATCGCCGCCTCGGAAGATCCGGTGGCGCTCGCCGCGCTCGCCGAGCAACTGGTACCAGAGGTCAGCGGCAGCTCCACTCAGGCCGCGCTGACCGGCCAGGCCCTGATCGCCAGCGCCGCGGGCAACCGCACTAGTAGCACCCGTGAGGGGCAGTCCTCGGGGGATGTATTGAAGGAAACGGGTGTTTGGCTACAGGCGCTATACAGCGATGCAGACCAGGATCTGCGCGACGGCGTTGCCGGTTATAACGCCTACAGCCGCGGCATTGCCGTGGGCGCCGACGGAAAGCTGTATGACCAGCTCACAATGGGGCTGGCCTATAGCTTTGTAAACACCGACGTCAATGGCGAGATTGGCAACCAGACCGAAGTGGACGGGCATGCCTTCACCCTCTATAGCGGCTTCGAACAAGGTAATTTCTTCCTCGATGGTAGCCTCACCTATGGGTTCAATGACAACAGCGGCAAGCGTGAAGTCGCCGGCACCACGGCCAAGGGCGACTACGACAGCGACTTGTTGGGTCTTAACCTGATCGGTGGCTACAGCTATCAGATGAGTGACGAACTGTTAGTCGAGCCGCGTCTTGCCGCTCGTTACAGCCAGGTGAATATCGACGGTTATCGTGAGAAGGGGTCTTCTGCTGCGCTCATGATCGAGGAGCAGCGTTTTGAAGTCGGCGAACTGGGGGCGGGTGTACGATTGGCCGGCAATTTCCCCCTCGGTCAGGGCACCCTTGAGCCGCAAGCCACACTGATGGCGTACCACGACTTCATCGCTGATCAGGCTGCCAGCACCTCGACCTTTGTGCTCGGCGGTACGCCGTTCGTAACATCTGGTGCCAAGCCCGCGCGCACCAGCTATGAAGCCGCGGTGGGCGTGGACTACTACCTCGGCGCGGTGACCCTAGGTGCCAGCTATAACTACTTGGGCAAAACCGACTTCAACGCCGATACCTTTAGCGCCAAAGTGCGTTACGACTTCTAACCCTAGTCTACGGCCCTTGCAAAGCCCGCCTTGGCGGGCTTTTTCGCTCGGTGTGCCTATACGAGCCACCCCCTGATTAGGAGCCTGCATGGGGAAAAATCAACTGATCGCCGCGCTTATTATTGCCTCGCTGGTGCCCGGTTGTTCATCTGCGGTACGGCTAGAGGACCTGAGCGGCGAGGCCGGGCACAGCGTTCTGAGCGTTCCAAGCAGCCCATTCCCCCTGCAAGCGCTGGTGCCGGAACAGCGTTTGCAACGGAAACTGCCGATTTTGCGAGTTTATATCGAAGGTGATGGTCATGCCTGGGCGACATCTTCTCAGCCAAGTCTCGATCCGACGCCGCATAACCCCATGGTTGCCCTGCTGGCCATAGGTGACGCTACGCCAGCGGTTTACTTGGCCAGACCTTGCCAATACATTCAGAACGATGGTTGCGATGTGCAAGTCTGGACCGACGGCCGTTTCGCTCCAGGCGTGATTCAAAGCATGAGCGAGGCGCTGGACATGTTGAAGAACACCTATCAATCCCACAGCCTGGAGTTGATTGGTTACTCGGGAGGCGGCGCTATCGCTCTGCTTTTGGCCGCGCAGCGCGACGACGTCAGTAAGATTCAGACAATGGCCGGCAACATCGATCCAGAGGCTTGGGTGGTACTGCACGGCCTCTCTACTCTGAAAGGCTCACTGGACCCTTTGGCCGACGTCGAGAAGCTCAAAGACATTGAGCAACGCCATCTGGTTGGCCGATCCGATACTGTTGTTCCGCCCTCGCTGGCGCAAGGGTACGCACGGAAGTTACAGGGTCGTTGCGTGGAGGTAGTCGAGGTTGATGCAACCCACGATATGGGTTGGCAGACGGCATGGGTTCAGGCCAGTAGTGCGGCGATCCAGTGCCCTTGACCGTATTGGCCGCTGCAGTTCGGCATATTCACTGACAGATTCAGATATATGCCTGCTATACCTCCCCTTTTGCGTCGATGAGCGACTGGATGAGTCGATCTAGTTGCACCGGCGCTGATCCAGTGGCGTGGCATGCATGGGGCCTTCCCTCACCGCCTATCGAGTTCGGCCTAACTATCTAGCGCAACTCCAGCAGCCAGCGCTGCTGGCCTTTGTAGTAGTTGGGCATTTCATCGATCTGTGAGCGATTGAGCGCTTCAAAGACGCGCAACTGGTCGCCTTCACGCTCGAACAGCCAGCCCTGTCCTTGGTCGCCCAGCTGCAGCCAGAGGCTGTCGAACTCGCCGCTCATAGCCGCGCAATCACCTGCGAGACACAACGCATAACGCTCGGCGCCTGGTAGGCCCTGCAAGCTGCCGTCGGCCTGGAACAGTACCAGACCGCCTTGGCCCAGACCTTCCTCAATCAACCAGGTGCCGCCCAGGTAGGCGCTGTACAACGCCTGCTCGAAGCTGCTCCCTGGCGGTGTAAGTGGACCTGGGGCTGTCGGTGCGCGGACAAAGCGCTGCTCCGGCCAGGTATCGCTCTGCGCCTGAATCAGCTCGTCATTGTTGAGGCTTAGGCTTTCTTCAAAGTCGCCGTAGAAGTGCACACGCAGCTCGCCATCTGCCTGGCGTTTAAAACGCCCTTCACCACGTTCAAAACCGTTGCTGAAACTGGCCAGCTGGCGCGGGCTGTCGAGCTGCCACTCCAGGTTAGGCCCATAAGCCAGCAAGGCTTCGCGCAGATTGCCGCTTTCGACGGCAGCTTCAATGGCGGCCTGGTTGATCCAAGTGCCGCTTGGGTCTTGCGGTGTGCTGGCGCAACCGCTGAGCAGGACGCCGGTGAGCAGGGCAACAAACAGGCAACGCATGCGGCGTCCTCAAGAGAGAAGGGCGGGACCGCGACCCCGCCGAGGGGCTTATTCGAGAACCAGAATAGCGTCCATTTCTACCTGCGAGCCACGTGGCAGGGCGGCTACGCCGATGGCGGCGCGGGCCGGGTAGGGCTGCTCGAAGTAACGGCCCATGACTTCATTGACCTTGGCGAAGTGCGACAGGTCGGTGAGGAAGATGTTCAGCTTGACGATGTCCTTAAACGAACCGCCAGCGGCTTCGGCTACGGCCTTGAGGTTCTCAAATACCTGCACGGTCTGGGCTTCGAAGCCTTCCACCAGCTCCATTGTTTTCGGGTCCAGCGGGATCTGTCCGGACATGTACACGGTGTTGCCCGCTTTGATCGCCTGGGAGTAGGTGCCGATTGCGGCTGGGGCCTTGTCGCTGGTGATAACGCTCTTGCTCATGGGAACTCCTGTAAAGCTGATGTGGGGGAACACTGCAGCGCCATCGGCACGCTGCCAGTTAGATTGCCTAGGTTGGGTGAAAGCCACAGCGGCTGTCAAAGTACAGCTGGCGGCTGATTGCGCTGTTCAATTCGGGTATTCGCCGATCAGGCGCGCGCGCGGGTGATGCGGATCACCCCGGTCAGGGCGCGCAGCTTCTTGATCACGCGGGCTAGATGTACGCGGTCATGCACGCTGACCACCAGCTGCACGACGCTGATGCGGCCATCGCGCTCGTCCATGCTGATCTTCTCGATATTGCCGTCGGCGGCATTCACGCTGCCTGCCAGCAGGGCGATCAGACCGCGCTGGTGTTCCAGCTCGACGCGCAGCTCGACATTGAACTCGCCGGTAACGTCCTTGGCCCAGGACAACTGGATGCATTTTTCCGGGTTGTGGCGGATCTCGCCAATGTTCTTGCAGCTGTCCAGGTGCACCACCATGCCTTTGCCGGCGGACAGGTGGCCGACAATCGGGTCGCCCGGAATCGGCGTGCAGCATTTGGCGTAGCTCAGCACCAGGCCCTCGGTGCCGCGAATCGCCAACGGGCCTTCGCTGCTCGGCAGGGCTTCGTTGCTGTCACTCAGCAGGCGACGCGCCACCACATAGGCCATGCGGTTGCCCAGGCCGATGTCTTCGAGCAGGTCTTCGATGACGTCCTGATGGTACTCGGCGAGCACCACCTGCACCCGTTCGGGCGAGAGCTTGTCGACGCGGCTGTCGAAACCGGCGAGCACTTTGTTCAGCAGGCGTTCGCCAAGGCTGATGGATTCCGAGCGGCGCTGCAGTTTCAGGGCGTGACGAATATGCGTGCGGGCCTTGCCGGTGACCACGAAGCTCAGCCAGGCCGGGTTTGGCCGAGCGCCGGGAGCGGTGACGATTTCCACCGTAGAGCCACTTTCCAGGGCTTGCGACAGCGGCGCCAGGCGGCGGTTGATGCGGCAGGCGATGCAGGTGTTGCCGACATCGGTGTGTACCGCGTAGGCGAAGTCGACCGCCGTGGAGCCTTTCGGCAGCTCCATGATGCGGCCCTTGGGCGTGAACACGTAGACCTCGTCGGGGAACAGGTCGATCTTCACGCTCTCGATAAATTCCAGCGAGTTGCCGGCGCGTTGCTGCATCTCCAGCACGCCCTTGACCCACTGCCGCGCGCGGGCGTGGCTGCCCTTGGGCTGGTCTTCCTCGTTGGATTTGTACAGCCAGTGCGCGGCGATGCCGTTGTTGGCCAGCTCTTCCATCTCACGGGTACGGATCTGGATCTCGATCGGTACGCCGTGCATGCCGAACAGTGTGGTGTGCAGCGACTGGTAGCCGTTGGCCTTGGGGATCGCGATGTAATCCTTGAAGCGGCCGGGCAGGGGCTTGTACAGGTTATGCACGGCGCCGAGAACGCGGTAACAGGTGTCGACCTTGTCGACGACGATGCGGAAGGCGTAGACGTCCATGATTTCGTTGAACGCCCGGCGCTTGCCACGCATCTTCTGGTAGATGCCGTAGAGGTGCTTCTCGCGGCCCATCACCTCGCCTTCCATGCCTTCGCGGGCCAGGCAGTGAGTGATCGACTCTTCGATCTTGTTGACGATTTCCTTGCGGTTGCCACGAGCACGCTTGACCGCTGTGCGGATGCGCTCGGAGCGCATCGGATGCATGGCCTTGAAGCCCAGGTCTTCGAACTCGATGCGCATGCTGTGCATGCCCAGACGGTTGGCAATCGGTGCGTAGATTTCCAGGGTTTCCTTGGCGATGCGTCGGCGTTTTTCGCCGGACAGCACTTCCAGGGTGCGCATGTTGTGCAGACGGTCGGCCAGTTTGACCAGAATCACCCGGATATCGCGGGCCATGGCCATGGCCATTTTCTGGAAGTTCTCGGCCTGGGCCTCGGCTTTGGTCTCGAAGTTCATCTGGGTCAGTTTGCTGACCCCATCAACCAGTTCAGCCACGGATTCGCCGAACTGCGCGTCCAGGGCTTCCTTGGCGATACCGGTGTCTTCGATCACGTCATGCAGCATCGCGGCCATCAGGCTCTGATGGTCCATGTGCATGTCTGCCAGGATGCTCGCCACCGCTAAGGGATGGGTGACGTAAGCTTCGCCGCTGCGGCGGCGTTGGCCGTCGTGGGCTTGTTCGGCGTAGAAATAGGCGCGGCGAACCAGGTTGACCTGGTCGCCGTCGAGGTAGGTCGAAAGTCTGTCGGCGAGGGCGTCTATGCTCGGCATGGGCGTTCCCCTTGCCGATTCAGATGACCATGCGCCTGACGACGTCGACCCGGCATAGGCTTACAGAGGCTCGTTAGCCTCTTCCTCGAATGCAGCAAACAGTGGTTCTTCTTCAACGATATCGTCTTGGGCGATGACGTCGTAGCTCATCAGGCCAGCAGCGATTTCGCGCAGCGCGACTACGGTTGGCTTGTCATTTTCCCAAGCCAGCTTCGGCTCTTTGCCACCGGTAGCCAGTTGGCGCGAGCGCTTGGTAGCGAGCATGACCAGCTCGAAGCGGTTATCAACGTGATCCAGGCAATCTTCGACGGTAACGCGGGCCATGGTGTTCCTCGTAGCAAATGCGTAATAGAGCTGGGCCCAAATGGGCGAGCGGACTGGATAGTCTAAAAAATCACCAGCATTAAGGGAAGCTTTGATTTGCCGCAGCGTAATAAGTCAGACCAATAACTCGCTGAGTAAGCCGCTGTGGCGTTGCTGTTGCGGGCCTTGCAGCAGCTGATTGGCGCGGAAAATCGCCTTCAGATCGCTCAAGGCGTGGGCGAAGTCATCGTTGATCAGCAGGTAGTCGTATTCGACGTAGTGGCTCATCTCGCTGACGGCTTCACGCATGCGTCGCTCGATGATCTCGCCGCTGTCCTGGCCGCGGTTGGTCAGGCGGTGGCGCAGCGCTTCCTGGGTCGGCGGCAGAATAAAGATTGATTTGGCTTCCGGCATCAGCCGGCGTACCTGCTGCGCGCCTTGCCAGTCGATCTCCAGAATCAGGTCGAAGCCGTCGCGCAGGGTCTGTTTGACCCATTCCTGCGAGGTGCCATAGAGGTTGCCGAAGACTTCCGCGTGCTCAAGGAACTCGGTCTTGTCGAGCATGGCGTGGAACTGCTCGCGGCTGACGAAGTGGTAATTCACCCCATCCACTTCGCCCGGGCGCATGGCGCGGGTGGTGTGCGACACGGAGACTCGGATCTGCGCCTCGCTGTCGATCAGCGCTTTGACCAGGCTGGTTTTGCCTGCGCCGGACGGGGCGGAAATGATGTAGAGGGTGCCGGTGGTTATGCTCATGGATCAATCCTGGAACGCGTTGTTCGAAGAGTAGCAGTAGCGGTTTGTCTTACTCGATGTTCTGCACTTGTTCGCGCATCTGCTCGATCAGCACTTTGAGGTTTACTGCCGCCTGAGTGCTGCGGGTGTCGAAGGCCTTGGAGCCGAGGGTGTTGGCTTCGCGGTTCAGTTCCTGCATCAGGAAGTCCAGGCGGCGACCGGCCTGGCCGCCGGTTTTCAGCACGCGGCGCACTTCGCTGACGTGGGTGCTGAGGCGATCCAGCTCTTCGGCGACATCACTTTTCTGCGCCAGGATCACTAGCTCTTGTTCCAGGCGCTGCGGGTCCAGCTCGGCCTGCATCTCGGCGCAGCGGTCGAGAATCTTCTGCCGTTGTCCGGCGAGCATCTGCGGCACCAGTTCGCGCAGGGCGACTACCTGCTCAAGAATGCTATCCAGGCGTTCATTGAGCAGCTTGGCCAGTTCGCTGCCTTCGCGCTCGCGGCCGTTCTTCAGTTCGTTCAAGGCCTCGGTGAACAGGCTCAGGGCGCTCTGATTCAATGCTTGTGGGTCAGCTGCATCGGCCACCAGTACGCCTGGCCAGCCCAGCACTTCCAGCGGGTTGAGTGCGGCAGGTTGCTTGATCAAGCCGGCCACTCTTTCGGCGGCGGCGACCAGCTGGGCGGCGCGTTCAAGATCCACTTGCAGGGCTTTGCCGGCATTGTCGTCGCTAAAGCGCAGGGTGCATTCGACTTTGCCGCGCGACAGGCCGTTGCGCAGTGCTTCGCGCACCGCACCTTCGAGGTCGCGGAAGCTTTCCGGCAGGCGCAGATGAGGTTCCAGGTAGCGATGGTTGACCGAGCGCAGCTCCCAGCTCAGGGTGCCGTTGGCGCTCGCCTGTTCGGCGCGGGCGAAGGCAGTCATGCTGTGGATCATGGGTGAACCTCGCGAAAAGTCGGAACGAAAGGCGCAGGATTGTAGCGCAGTGCGTCGGCCGCTCCCAATTCGGCACACCCGCTACGGGCTTACGGCCCTATAATGCCGAGCAGATTTTTTATTCAGAGCAGGAATTCCTAGATGAAACGTCCTAGTGGCCGCGCCGCCGATCAGTTGCGCTCGATTCGCATCACCCGCAACTACACCAAACATGCCGAGGGTTCGGTGCTGGTGGAATTTGGCGATACCAAAGTGATTTGCACGGTCAGTGTCGAGTCGGGCGTTCCGCGCTTTCTCAAAGGGCAGGGCCAGGGTTGGTTGACTGCCGAGTACGGCATGCTGCCGCGCGCCACTGGCGACCGTAACCAGCGTGAAGCCAGCCGTGGTAAGCAGGGCGGCCGCACCCTGGAAATCCAGCGTCTGATCGGCCGTTCGCTGCGCGCCGCATTGGATATGTCGAAGCTAGGCGAGAACACCCTGTACGTTGACTGCGACGTGATCCAGGCTGACGGTGGCACTCGCACCGCGTCCATCACCGGTGCCATGGTGGCCCTGGTCGACGCGCTGAAAGTGATCAAGAAACGTGGCGGTCTGAAAGGTGGTGATCCGCTCAAGCAGATGATTGCCGCCGTATCGGTGGGCATGTACCAGGGCGAGCCGGTGCTGGATCTGGATTACCTGGAAGATTCCGCCGCCGAGACCGACCTCAACGTGGTGATGACCAGCGCTGGTGGTTTTATCGAAGTGCAGGGCACTGCCGAAGGCGCGCCGTTCCAGCCTGCGGAGCTGAACGCCATGCTGGCGTTGGCGCAGAAAGGCATGACTGAGCTGTTCGAGTTGCAACAAGCAGCACTGGCAGACTGATTGAGCTGTATTACACGCCCATCACGCACGGAGAAGCACCATGAGCGACGAGTTCCAAGCGCCACAACCGGTTCCCGGTCCTGAAGCCCGTCAGTGGGCTATGTTTTGCCACTTCGCGGCCTTTCTCGGGCTGGTGATTCCCTTTGGCAATCTGCTTGGGCCGTTGATCGTCTGGCAGATCAAGAAGGACCTTGATCCGTTCGTCGATGCTCAGGGCAAGGAAGCGCTGAACTTCCAGATCAGCGTGGCTCTGGCTGCGCTGCTGTGCTTCCTGCTGATGGTGGTGGTAATCGGTTTCCCGCTGCTGCTGCTGGTTAGCATCGCGGCGTTGGTGCTGACGATTATTGCCGGGATAAAAGCCAATGAAGGCCAGGCCTATCGCTATCCATTCGCCTGGCGCTTGGTGAAATAGGCGCTCTGCAGACAATAAAAAGCCGGCTAAATGCCGGCTATTTATTGTCTGCAGATCAGGCTATACGCTGAGCATCCAGTCGTAATCGACGATCAGCGGCGCGTGCTGCGAGAAGCGTGGCTGACGCGGCAGGCGGGCACTGCGGATGCTGCGGCGCATGCCGGGCGTGAGCAGCTGGTAGTCGAAGCGATAGCCGAGGTTAAGCATCTCGGCCTGCTCGCTGTCCGGCCACCAGCTGAACTGGTCGCCTTCGCGGCTGACTTCGCGCAGTGCGTCGACATAGCCCATGGTGCCAATCACTTCATCCAGCCAGGCGCGTTCAGGGGCGAGGAAGCCGGGTGATTGCTGGCAGTCGCGCCAATTCTTCACGTCGAGCTTCTGGTGTGCCACGTAGAACGAGCCGCAGTAGATGTACTCGCGGCGCTTGCGGCGCTGCTTGTCCAAATAATGGGTGAAGTCGTCCATAAACTTGAATTTCTGATTCAAGCTTTCATCACCCTGCTGTCCCGAAGGCATCAGCATGGTGGCAATACTTACTTTGTCGAAATCGGCCTGCAGGTAGCGCCCGTAGCGATCGGCCATTTCAAAGCCGAGGCCGCTGATTACCGCCTTGGGTTGCAACCGCGAATACAGCGCCACGCCACCTTGGCTGGGCACTTCTGCATCGCAGGCATAGAGGAAATAGCCATCCAGTTGGAGGGCTTGGTCGTCCAGTTCAAAGGCGGAGGCGCGGGTGTCCTGCAGGCAGATGACGTCGGCATTCTGTGCTTGCAGCCAACTGAGCAAACCGCGCTCGACTGCAGCATGAATACCATTCACGTTCACACTGATTATCCGCATAAATGGCCCCCAAAATCACGTGCGTGTATGATACCCGAGCTCACCTCTATTAGCTAAATTACCTAGTAAATCCGTGCTGTCCGGGGCTTTTTAATGCAAGCGTATCAACGTGATTTCATCCGTTTTGCCATCGAGCGTGGGGTCCTGCGCTTCGGTCAGTTCACTCTCAAATCCGGGCGCATCAGTCCTTATTTCTTCAATGCCGGGCTGTTTGACAGCGGTTTGGCCCTGGCTCAGCTCGGGCGTTTCTATGCAGCGGCCGTGGTGGACAGCGGTATCGACTTCGACGTGCTGTTTGGCCCGGCCTACAAGGGCATTCCGCTGGCGGCGACCACGGCGGTGGCGCTGGCCGAGCACCATCAGCGTGATATGCCCTGGTGTTTCAACCGCAAGGAAGCCAAGGATCATGGCGAAGGTGGCACCCTGGTGGGCGCTCCGCTGGCGGGTCGTGTGCTGATCATCGATGACGTGATTACCGCTGGTACGGCGATTCGTGAAGTGATGCAGATCATTCAGGCTCAGGGTGCACAGGCCGCCGGTGTGCTGATCGCATTGAACCGCCAGGAGCGCGGCAAAGGTGAGCTTTCGGCGATTCAGGAGGTCGAGCGTGACTACGGCATGCCGGTGGTGAGCATTGTGTCACTCGAGCAGGTACTGGAATATCTGGCAGAGGATGCTGAACTCAAGCAGTATCTGCCGGCGGTACAAGCTTACCGCGCCGAATACGGAATCTAACCTGTCGATAAGGTGCTGCATCGATGCATAGACCTGCCCTGACCTGCTGTTCGCTGTTGCTAGGCCTACTGCTGCCGGTTGTGGCGGGTGCGGCTGAGTTGTACCGCTACGTCGATGACAAGGGCACCACAGTGCTTAGCCGTCAGGGTGTGCCGCCGGAGCACATCAGCAAGGGCTATGAAGTACTGAATGACCAGGGACGAGTGGTTCAGGTGATTCCGCCGGCGCCCAGCCCGGAGGAAATGAAGCACATCCTTGCTGAGAAGGCCCGCGCCAGCTCTGATGCACAGCTGCTGCGGCTATACAGCACGCCAGACGATGTCGAGCGCGCGCGTGAGCGCAAGCTGGCCGAGTTGGATGGCTTGATTGGTGTGGCGCGCGGCAACCTGCAGTCGGTGCGTACGCAGCAGGCCAACCTGCAAAGTCAGGCCGCTGATCATGAGCGTGCTGGGCGTGCAGTGCCGGCACATTTGCTGGCGCAGATCGATAACCAGAAAGCCGAACAGGAACGTCTCAAGGGCGACATCCTGCGTTATCAGGCTGCACGTAAAGAGGCGGACAGCAGTTTCAATGCTGATCGTGATCGCCTCAAGGAGCTGTTGGGTCGCAACCGGTAGCTTTATTGCTCGGGCGCGCAGCGCTCAAAGGCCAGAATCTTCTCCCTCAACCATGCCGGTAGCTGACTGCTGCTGCGGCTTGCATTGTCCGCGTGCACATAAATCACTTCTCCGGCGGTCAGCGCCTGCTCGCCACACCAGATGCCCATGGCAAAGCTCAGGCTGGAGCGGCCCAGGCGTGCGACGCGGATGCCAATGTTCAACTCGTCATCAAAACGGGCGGGGGCCAAGTACTCCAACACGGTCTTGATGGCGAAGAAATCCCCGCCGTCGCGGCTCAAATCGTCCGGATAGCGGATGTCCAGGGCACGGAAGTATTCGGTGATAGCGACATCGGCGTAGGTCAGGTAGTGACCGTTGAACACGATGCTCTGCGGGTCGACTTCGGCCCAGCGCACGCGCAGCGTGTGGAAAAAGCTGAAGATTTCACGGGATGGCGCGTTTGGCATGCGGTACACCTCTGGCTGGCAGTGGGATCACTGAGCTTCGGTGTTGCGGCGTCCTGCTGCAAGGGTTGCAGCAGGCTATCAGGCGGCTGAATCAGCCAGGATTACCCGGCTGATTCGCATTTTACGCAGGCGCTCAGTGGCGCTTACGGTTGCAGATCAGGGTACCCACACCGCTGTCGGTGAAGATTTCCAGCAGCACGGCGTTCGGTACGCGACCGTCGATGATATGTGCGCTGGTCACCCCGCCTTGCACCGCTTCCAGGGCGCAGCGGATCTTCGGCAGCATACCGCCATAAATGGTGCCGTCCGCGATCAGGCTATCGACCTGTTCGGTGGTCAGGCCGGTGAGCACCTGGCCTTGCTTGTCCATCAGGCCGGCGATGTTGGTCAGCAGCATCAGCTTTTCGGCTTTCAGCGCTTCGGCCACCTTGCCAGCCACCAAGTCAGCGTTGATGTTGTATGACTCGCCATCCTGACCGACGCCAATCGGTGCAATGACCGGAATAAAGTCGCCCTTGACCAGCATGTTCAGCAGGTCGATGTTGACCCCGGTGACTTCGCCGACATGGCCGATATCGATGATTTCCGGCTGGGTCATCTCCGGCGTCTGCCGGGTCACGGTAAGTTTCTTGGCGCGGATCAGCTGGGCATCCTTACCGGTCAGGCCGATGGCGCTGCCGCCGTGCTGGTTGATCAGATTGACGATGCTCTTGTTGACCTGGCCGCCGAGGACCATTTCCACCACGTCCATGGTCGCGGTATCGGTGACGCGCATACCGTCGACAAAGTGACTTTCGATGGACAGACGCTTGAGCAGATCACCGATTTGCGGGCCGCCGCCGTGGACGACTACCGGGTTGATACCCACCGCTTTCATCAGCACGATGTCGCGGGCGAAGCCTTGCTTGAGCTCTTCGCTTTCCATGGCGTTGCCGCCGTATTTGATCACCAGCGTCTTGCCGACGAAGCGGCGGATATACGGCAGCGCTTCGGACAGTACCTTGGCGACGTTGGTGGCGGCATCACGTTCGAGGGTCATGCAGGGCTCCAGTAGAAAATTCGCTAATCAATCAGAACGGCAGATCGAGGTCGGGCACCGTGCTGTACAGCTGGGCACGGAAGACTTCCTTGATCCGTTCAAGTTCTTCTTCGGTTTCCGCCTCGAAGCGCAGTACCAGCACCGGCGTGGTGTTGGACGCGCGCACCAGGCCCCAGCCTTTGGGGTAGTCGACGCGTACGCCATCGAGGTTGGTGATATTGCCTTCACCCCATACACCGTCGCGCTGCAGGCGTTCGATGATGCTGAACTTGCTCTGCTCGGTGACCTGGATGTTGATTTCCGGGGTGGCAATGTCATTGGGGAAGGCGCTGAACACGTGTTCGGCGTCGCGGCGATCCTGGCTGAGGATTTCCAGCAGACGGGCGGCGGCATAGATGCCATCGTCAAAGCCAAACCAGCGCTCCTTGAAGAAGATATGCCCGCTCATTTCGCCGGCCAGCAGCGCGCCGGTTTCTTTCATTTTTTTCTTGATCAGCGAGTGGCCGGTTTTCCACATCACCGGGCGGCCACCGTAGCCGCTGATCAGCGGGGTCAGGCGGCGCGTGCATTTGACGTCGAAGATGATGTCCGCGCCGGGGTTGCGTGACACCACGTCTTTGGCGAACAGCATCAGCAGGCGGTCGGGGTAGACGACGGTACCGGTATTGGTCACCACACCGACGCGGTCGCCGTCGCCGTCGAAGGCCAGGCCGATATCGGCTTTCTCGCTTTTCACCTTGGCAATCAGGTCCGCCAGGTTTTCCGGCTTGCCGGGGTCCGGGTGATGGTTGGGGAAGTTGCCGTCGACTTCGCAGTACAGCGGAATAACCGAGCAGCCAAGGGCCTCGATCAATTGTGGGGCGATCACTCCGGCTACGCCGTTGCCGCAATCGACTACCACGCGCATGGGCTTGGCCATGGCGATATCGTCGCGGATCTGCTTGAAGTAGCGCTCCAGCACGTCAACCTGCTCGACCGTGCCGACGCCACTGGCCAGATCGTTGTTGTCGATGCGTGCTTTCAGCGCCTGAATCTGTTCGTTGGCCAGGGTGTCGCCGGCGATGACGATCTTGAACCCGTTGTAATCGCGTGGGTTGTGGCTGCCAGTGAGCATCACCGCTGATTTGCCGGTGAGGATATGCCCGGCGTAATACACCACGGGCGTCGGCACCATGCCGACATCGCTGACGTTGCAGCCGCAGTCGAGCAGACCCTGGATCAGCTGCTGCGCCAGCTCTGGGCCGGATAGACGGCCGTCGCGGCCGACGGCGATGTTCGGCTCGCCCTGGGCCAGGCTTTGCGAGCCGATGGCGCGGCCGATCCAGTAGGCAGTTTCGGCATTCAGGGTGCGACCGACTACGCCACGAATATCGTAGGCGCGGAAGATATCGGCCGGCAGTTTGGGTGCTTTCGCCTGCACGGGGGCTGGCGCCGGTTCATCGAGGCCGAGCAGGTCCTGGTCTTCATCGAGAATATCGATATCGAGGATGTCGGTGTCCTGAAACAGTGGGTCGACCATGGCGCTGGCAGGCGTCTGCATAGCGGCGACGCCTGGATTGGCTGCGCCTGCATTGGCAGTCGGGGCGGCGGCCTGTTCCGTGGCGCGGCGCGGCATGCGTGCGAGGTTCTGCGCCAGGATATCCAGAGCAGGCAGGCTCAGGCTGAACGCCTTGACGGCCTTGCCGGCGGACAGCTCCTTGAGCATCTGCCCCAGCTGCAGCACGTCGTCACGCAGGTGGCGTTGCAGGCTGCTCTGCAGCAGGTAAAGGCCGGTAATGGCGCCAGCCAGAGCCAGTAGCCCGGCGATGGCCAGCAGCAGCGGCGAGAACACCGGGTTGGTCAGTGACGGGCCAGGCGTAAAGCTGACCGTCCAGTTGGGGTTGCCGGTGCTGAATGCTTGCGCGTTGCCTTGCGCGTCACCGCGCTGGGCCAGGACTTGGGCAGCGGTGTTGTTGAATTGCTGGATCAGCTGGATCTGGCCGATTTCGGCAGGCATTACTGGCAGGCTAGCGAGCAGACGCTCCAAGTCTACAGCCAGCAGCAGGGTGCCATGCAGCGGCTCACCTTCGCTTAGGCGCAGCGGCGCGGCGCTATACACCAGCCAGCGTTGGCCGACCTTGTAGGCCTCGGGTGCAGGCGTCTGGCCGTTTTCGGCGCGGCGCAGCATGTCCAGTGCGGCGAAGTTCATCGGCGCGCTGCGGCCCATGTCCTGCACAGCCTGGCCGCGGGCATTGAGGTGCGCGTCGACTACCCCGTACCAGTAGGTGAGGTTGCGTTCGGCTGCGCGTACCTGAGTGACGTCCTGGCTTTGTAGGGCCTGCAGCAGTTGCGGGTTGCGCGCAGCCGCCTGGGTGTCGGCGCTCAGCTGTTGCAGGGCTTTCTGCAGCACAGTCGCCTGACCACCGCCCCAGGCCTGACTGAGTTGTTGCAGTTGCTGCTGGTAAGCACTGTTAAGCGGGCCAAACCACAGCAGTGCACCGGCCAGGATGATGCCGATCAAGGCAGCCAGCATGCCCGGTAACAGGGCGTTGGGGCTGTTCTTGGCCGCTTTGGCCTCGGCGGGGGCGCTGGTCAGTTGGGCGCTGGCGGTTGTCTCGTCAGTGTCCTTGGCCGTGCGCTTGAAGAGTTTCATGCAGCGTCTCCTCGGCAATTCATCCTGGAAATTAGATTAAGGCAATCAATGGCTACCGGAGTGGCCAAAGCCGCCTGCACCGCGCTGACTCTCATCGAACTGTTCAACCAGTTCGAAATGCGCTTGCACCACCGGGACCAGAATCAGCTGGGCGATGCGTTCGCCGATGGCGATGGTGAAGGCGCTTTGTCCGCGGTTCCAGCAAGACACCATCAATTCGCCCTGGTAGTCCGAGTCGATCAGGCCGACGAGGTTTCCCAGCACGATGCCGTGTTTGTGGCCCAGGCCCGAGCGCGGCAGGATCATAGCGGCCAGGCCGGGGTCGCCGATGTAGATCGACAGGCCAGTGGGGATCAACACGGTTTGACCCGGCTCAAGCACCAGCTCCTGCTTGAGCATGGCGCGCAGGTCGAGGCCGGCGGAGCCCGGTGTGGCGTAGTGCGGCAGCGGAAATTCGGTGCCCAGGCGCGGGTCGAGGATCTTGGCTTGTAAGGCGTGCATATCGGGCTCTATTCGGTAAGTGGGCGTCAGCAGCTGGCCATGCGCTCGGCAATAAAGCTCACCAGCTGGCGGGCAATCTTGCTCTTGCTGGTCTGGGCAAAGCTGCTTTGTTGCAGTTCACGGTCGATGATGGTGATGGCGTTTTCTTCGCTGTTGAAGCCGATGCTGGGGTTGGCCACGTCATTGGCGACAATCAGGTCGAGATTCTTGTCGCGCAGTTTGCGCGAGGCGTACTCCAGCAGATTCTCGGTTTCGGCGGCAAAGCCGACGCTGAACGGCCGATCACTGCGCCCCGCCAGGGTGGCGAGAATATCCGGGTTGCGGACCATTTGCAGGAGCAGGCCATCACCACTGGTGGGGTCTTTTTTCAATTTGTGCTGGGCGACCACTTCCGGGCGGTAATCGGCCACCGCAGCGGCGGCGATCAGCAGGTCGCAGGGCATCACGGCTTCGCAGGCGGCGAGCATGTCGCGGGCGCTGGTGACGTTGATGCGGGTAACGCGCTCAGGGGTTGGCAGGTGTACTGGGCCGCTGATCAGGGTGACTTTAGCGCCGGCCTCGGCTGCCGCTTCGGCGAGGGCAAAACCCATTTTGCCGGAGCTGTGGTTGGTGATGTAGCGCACCGGGTCGATGTTTTCCTGGGTAGGGCCCGCTGTGATCAGCACATGCTTGCCGGTCAGTGCCTGATGCTGGAAGCAGTCAGCGGCACACTGCACCAGCTGTTCCGCTTCGAGCATACGACCCAGGCCGACATCGCCGCAGGCCTGGCTGCCGGCGGCAGGGCCAAACAGGTGTAGGCCCCGCGCGCTGAGCAGCTCTGCGTTAGCCTGGGTCGCCGGGTCGCGCCACATGGCCTGGTTCATTGCCGGTGCGAGAGCGACGGTGGCGTCGGTGGCCAGTACCAACGTGGTCAGCAGGTCATCGGCGACACCCTGAGCCAGGCGCGCCATGAGGTCGGCGGTGGCGGGGGCGATGAGGACCAAGTCAGCCCAGCGTGCCAGCTCGATGTGGCCCATGGCCGCTTCGGCCTCGGGGTCGAGCAGGTCGAGGTGCACCGGATGCCCGGACAGGGCTTGCAGGGTCAGTGGCGTAATAAACTCACGGCCGCCTTTGGTCATGACCACGCGTACATCGGCGTCCTGGTCCTTGAGTCGGCGAATCAGCTCAGCACTTTTATACGCGGCAATACCGCCGCCCACGCCAACAATGATGCGTTTCCGATACAGCCGCTGCATAGGCCTGCCTTTTATAGAGATGGGTATACACCGCGACGCTGACACCTCCCCAGGCCGGTCGCCGCGTAAAAGTTGGGCTACGATAGCACAAGGGTTGTATGCGAGTAGCGCTGCCAAGTGCTTGCCTGGCTTGGCTTTGCGCTCGCTGACGTGGCGCTTTGTCGCGCCTTTTAGCACACATGGAGGTGTGATGAGTATTCGTGATTGGCCGGCGGCCGAGCGCCCACGGGAAAAACTCCTCGCTCAAGGCGCCGCCGCGCTCACCGACGCTGAGTTGTTGGCAATTTTCTTGCGCACCGGGGTGGCCGGGCAGAGCGCTGTGGATCTGGCGCGTCACCTGTTGGGCGACTTCGGCAGCCTGCGTGCTTTGTTACAGGCCGACCTGTCTTCGTTCAGTCAGCGGCTAGGCCTGGGGCCCGCCAAATTCGCCCAGCTGCAGGCGGTGCTGGAGATGGCACGTCGGCACCTGGCCGAACAACTGCGCCGCGATTCCGCGTTAGAAAGTCCGCAGGCTGTGCGTGATTACCTGAAGGCGTTACTGCGGCATGAGCCGCATGAGGTGTTCGGCTGTCTGTTTCTTGATTCCAAGCACCGAGTGCTGGCCTTTGAAGCGCTATTTCATGGCTCCATCGACAGTGCCAGTGTCTACCCCCGTCAGGTAGTCAAGCGCGCCTTGGCGCACAACGCGGCTGCGCTGATTCTGACCCATAACCATCCGTCCGGTGTCGCCGAGCCCAGTCAGGCGGATCGGGTGCTGACCCGCCGCCTTAAAGAGGCGCTGGAGCTGGTGGATGTGCGCGTACTCGACCACTTTATCGTCGGCGACGGTGAGCCACTGTCGATGGCCGAGTACGGTTGGCTCTAAGGCGCCAGGCGTACCTTGGAAAAGTCCTGGCGACCGAACGGGCTGACCTGATAACCCTCGACTTGCTTGCGCGTTAGCGCGTAGGCCGTCGGGTGGGCCAGTGGTAGCCACAGCGCCTGCTGCTGGATGATTTGCTGCGCTTCCTTATATACCTGGCTGCGCTGAATCTGGTCGCTGGTGCTTTTGCCGTCACTGATCAGCTTATCCAGTTGCGGGTCGCAATAACGCGCGAAGTTCAGCCCGGATTCGAGCGAGGCGCAGGCAAACTGCGGGGTGAGGAAGTTGTCCGGGTCACCGTTGTCGCCGGCCCAGCCCATAAACAGCAGGTCGTGCTCGCCGGCCTTGGCGCGGCGAATTAGCTCGCCCCATTCAATCACGCGGATTTCCGCTTTGATGCCGACCTTGTCTAAGTCTGCCTGTAGCAACTGCGCACCCAGACTCGGGTTGGGGTTGAGTACGCTGCCCGTGTGGCGGGTCCAGATGGTGGTGCTGAAGCCATCGGCCAGGCCGGCCTGCTTGAGCAGGTCGCGGGCTTTCTGCGGGTCGTGGGGGTAACCAGGCAGTTCGCTGGCGTAGCTCCAGGTATTGGGCGGGTAGGGCCCGTTGGCGGCCTCGGCGCTGTTCTCGAATACTGCCTTGAGATAGCTGGATTTATCGAACGCCAGGTTGATCGCCTGGCGTACGGCGGGTTGATCCAGCGGTGGATGCTGACTGTTGATGCCGACGAAGGCGGTCATAAAGGCTGCGGTGTGGGCGCTTTTCAGGTTGTTATCAGCGCTGATCGCCTGAACATCCTGTGGTTTCGGCGACAGTGCGATATGGCACTCACCGCGGCGTAACTTCTGCAAGCGCACGTTGGCGTCGGGTGTGATCGCGAATACCAGATTGTCCACCGCAGGCTTGCCTGCGAAGTAGCTAGGGTTGGCGCTGTAGCGCACGCTGGCGTCCTTCTGGAAGCGCTTGAAGACAAACGGCCCTGTGCCGATGGGCTGGCTGTTGAGGGTTTCCGGCGTACCGGCTGCCAGTAATTGCGCCGCGTACTCGGCGGAATAAATAGACGCGAAGCCCATGCTCAAGGTGGCGAGAAAGGTGGCATCCGGGCGATTAAGGCTAAAACGCAGGCTGTGTTCGCCGGTTTTTTCGATGGATTTGATCAGGCTGGGCAGCTGCATCGACTGGGCGTGGGGATAACCACTGGGGGCGACCTTGTGCCACGGGTGCGCCTGATCAAGCATGCGCTTAAAGCTGAACAGCACGTCATCGGCATTTAGTGGGCGGCTGGGGGTGAAGTACTCGGTCTTGTGGAACTGCACGTCCGGGCGCAGGGTGAAGCTGTAACTCAGGCCATCCGGGCTGACTTCCCAGGCTTGCGCCAGGCTCGGCTGCAGTGTGCCGCTGGTCGCATCGAAATCCACCAGGCGGTTCATCAGCACGTCGGCTGAGGCGTTGGTGGTGGTCAGCGAATTGTACTGCACCACATCAAAGCCATCTGGGCTGGCCTCAGTGCAGACGCTGAGCGTACTGGCCTGGGTCAGGGCGGGCGTAATCAGTGGAACGAGCAGTAGCGGTAGGGCGGCGAGACGCATGGCAAACTCCTTGGTCGCGTGGGGACGCTGGCGCAGGTCTTACCCTAGGCTATTAACTGAGGGCAGGGCAATCAGTCTTGGCGACGAGCGGTCGATCTGCGCTATTGCTGTTGCTGGCAGGTCTGGAAGCGGAAATTGCAGTGCGAAGCTCGCCGGGAGATGTGCGTTTAACCTTGTTGCGCTGGGGGCTTTCTGGTATAAAGCAGCGCTCTTTTGTAGGGGCCCGGTTCTTGCGCTTTCAGGTACGGCCGGTAAGACCCTCGAGATACGCGGCGCTGAGCGCCAAGATTGAATAATTAGCGGCCAACCCATGCCGGGTTGGGCATGTGGTTTTAGAGGGCTGAGGCATGTCGAGAGTCTGTCAAGTTACCGGTAAGGGTCCGGTAACCGGGAATAACATTTCCCACGCAAACAACAAAACCCGTCGTCGTTTCCTGCCGAACCTGCAGCATCACCGCTTCTGGGTCGAGTCTGAGAACCGTTTCGTGCGTCTGCGCGTTTCTGCCAAAGGCATGCGTTGCATCGACAAGCGTGGTATTGACGTCGTTCTGTCCGAGCTGCGTGCTCGCGGCGAAAAGGTTTAAGGAGAAAGTCATGCGTGAATTGATCCGTTTGATCTCGAGTGCCGGTACTGGTCACTTCTACACTACCGACAAAAACAAGCGCACCACTCCGGACAAAATCGAAATCAAAAAATTCGATCCGGTTGTGCGTAAGCACGTGATGTACAAGGAAGGCAAGATCAAGTAATTGATCTGGCGCCTTGCCGAAAAAGCCCGCTTTTATAGCGGGCTTTTTCTTGCCTGCGATTTACTGTCGTGATGTGCAGGCCACAAAAAGCCCGCCATAAAGGCGGGCAAAGGATGACGCATGAAGAGTGGCCTGATCAGCGGCTGGCTTGCTCGAAGATCACATAGACCTTGCGGCAGGGCTCCAGCACTTCCCAGGTACCGGAAAAGCCGGCCGGGATAACAAAACGGTCGCCGGCGCGCAGGGTCTTGGCGTTGCCGTCCTGGTCGCGCAGCACCGAGACACCCTGCAGAATCTCGCAGTACTCGTGTTCGGTGTAGTTGATGGTCCAGTGGCCGACGTCGCCTTCCCAGATCCCCGTATTGAACTGACCACACGGGCTGCCGTAGTGGTTGCGCACGCTTTGCTCGGGGTCGCCCTTGAGCACTTTCTCTGCTGCCGGACGGTAATGTTCAGGTGTAGTGGTGGCGGTGGCGAAGTCGACGATCTTTTCGATATTCATAAGCATGTCCGGTAGGAATTGAGCGCCGGTTTAGGCCAGGCTTGTTGTCGGTTTGGGCGGTAATTTCGGCAGTCTATGTTTAATAAAGCACACATAACAAGGCGGCTTTGCCAGTTTTTGTAAAAAATATTGGAAGTGTGCAGGCCGCTGGTTTAGTGTTGCCGGCAGGATTGGGTGAGCAGGTTCTTGCGGCCCCATGCAGAATAATTGACAGCGCAGCGACCACCAGCGGCGCTTTACTAGCGATAGAGGATGTAGCAATGACTAGCCTGACTCGTGCCGACTGGGAGCAGCGCGCTAAGAACCTGAAGATCGAAGGCCGCGCCTTTGTTAATGGCGAGTACCGTGCCGCCGTCTCCGGGGCCACCTTTGAGTGCATCAGCCCGGTCGACGGACGCCTGCTCGGCCTGGTAGCCAGCTGTGACCTGGCCGATGCCGAGTTGGCCGTCGCTGATGCCCGCGCCACTTTCGAGTCCGGCGTCTGGTCGCGTATGGCGCCGGCGCAGCGCAAGCGCATCATGATCCGTTTTGCCGACCTGATGGATCAGCACGCTGAAGAGCTGGCCCTGCTGGAAACCCTCGACATGGGCAAGCCGATCAGCGATTCCCTGGGTGTCGACGTGCCGGGTGCCTCGCGGGCGATTCGCTGGAGCGGCGAAGCAGTCGACAAAATCTATGACGAAGTGGCCGCCACCCCGCATGACGAGCTGGGCCTGGTTACCCGTGAGCCGGTTGGCGTCGTTGCGGCCATCGTGCCGTGGAACTTCCCGATGATCATGACCGCCTGGAAGCTCGGCCCGGCCTTGGCCACCGGCAACTCGGTGATCGTCAAACCGTCCGAAAAATCCCCGCTGACCGCCCTGCGCATGGCCCAGCTGGCGCTGGAAGCTGGCATCCCGGCTGGCGTACTCAACGTGCTGCCAGGTTACGGCCACACCGTTGGCAAGGCGCTGGCGCTGCATATGGATGTCGACACCCTGGTGTTCACCGGCTCGACCAAGATCGCCAAGCAGCTGATGATCTACGCTGGCGAATCGAACATGAAGCGCGTCTGGCTGGAAGCTGGCGGCAAGAGCGCGAATATCGTCTTCGCCGATGCGCCGGACCTCAAAGCCGCGGCCGAAGCCGCTGCTGCAGCGATCTGCTTCAATCAGGGCGAGATGTGCACCGCTGGCTCGCGCTTGCTGGTGGAACGCTCGATCAAGGACACCTTCATGCCAATGGTCCTGGAAGCCATGCAGGACTGGAAAGCCGGTCATGCCCTGGACCCTGACACCAAAGTCGGCGCGCTGGTCGATGCCGGTCACCTTAATGCCGTGCTCGGCTATATCGACGCCGGCCACAAGGATCAGGCCAAGCTGCTTTGCGGCGGCAAGCGCACCTTGGAAGAAACAGGCGGCCAGTACGTTGAGCCGACCATCTTCGATGACGCGCACAACGCCATGCGCATCGCTCAGGAAGAAATCTTCGGCCCGGTGCTGACGGTGATTCCGTTCGACAGCACCGAAGAAGCGATCCAGATCGCCAACGACAGTATCTACGGCCTGGCAGCCGCCATCTGGACCAGCAACCTGTCCAAGGCGCACCTGGCTGCCAAGGCGCTGCGTGTTGGCAGCATGTGGGTCAACCAATACGACGGCGGCGATATGACCGCACCGTTCGGCGGCTTCAAGCAGTCCGGTAATGGCCGTGACAAGTCGCTGCATGCCTTCGACAAGTACACCGAGATTAAGGCGACCTGGATCAAGCTGTAACGCTACCGGGACGACCTCCGGGCCGTCGGCCATGCTGCGTTGCGTCCTCGCTTTTAATGCTCACGTACTGCAGTACGCTGCGCTTAAAAGCTCCGGGGCGCCTTGCCTGGCCTTAGTCCCGTAGCTCTGACGGGTTTGGTCCACTAAATCCATTTGCGGCCGGGTTCCTATGGAGCCCGGCCGTTTTGCATCTGTGCAACGGGTGTTGAGCGAGCCAGGGAATGTAGTGAGAAAAATGAATTGGATGACCTATTTCGCCGTCAGTGCGGCGGTGGTAATCGTCGGGTTGGCGTTGGGCGTGACGCTGCCGTTGGTGTCGTTTCGCCTTGAGTCCTGGGGTTATGGCCCCTTTGCGATTGGTGTGATGGCGGGCATGCCGGCCGTTGGTGTGTTGCTCGGCGCGCGGCTGACCGGGCACTTGGCCGGTTGGTTCGGCACGCCGCAGACCCTGCGCCTGTGTCTACTGGCCAGCGCCGCCTCGGTAGCGCTGCTGAGCGTGATGCCGAGCTATCCGCTGTGGCTGCTGCTGCGTCTGCTGATTGGCATCTCCTTGACCGTGGTGTTTGTGCTCGGCGAAAGCTGGATCAATCAGCTGGTCGAGGACCGTCTGCGTGGCCGTCTGGTGGCGTTGTACGGCACCGGCTTTGCGCTCAGCCAGCTGTGCGGGCCGCTGCTGCTGACCCTGCTGGGTACGGAAAGTGACCGCGGCTTCTGGTTCTCTGCCGCGCTGCTGGTGGGCGGTAGCCTGCTGCTGTTGGGCCGCGATGGAGCGCCCAAGGTCGATGCGCAGAGTGCGTCTGGGCGCGGCATCCTGGCGTTCTGCCGGACTTCGCCAGCGATTGCCTGGGCGGTGGTGCTGTTTGCCGCGTTCGAGGCGATGGTGCTGACGCTGCTGCCGGTGTACCTGGTGCGCGAAGGCTTTGCCCAGCAGATGGCGTTGATCATGGTCAGTGCGGTGGTGGTGGGCGATGCGGCGCTGCAATTGCCGATTGGCTGGATGGCCGACCGTGTACCACGGCAGACGCTATTCCGCTGCTGCGGGGTGGTGCTGTTGCTGTCGAGCCTGAGCATTCCGTCATTGCTGCACACGCCGCTGATCTGGGTCGTGCTGGTGCTGTTTGGCGCCAGCGCGGGCGGCCTGTACACCCTGTCGCTGATTCTGGTCGGGCAGCGCTATCGTGACGATGCGCTGGTGCGCGCCAACTCTCACATTGCCCTGCTCTGGGGTGCGGGTTGTCTGCTCGGGCCGCTGTCGACCGGTGCCGCCAGTCAGTGGGTCAGCGGTCATGCGCTGCCGATCCTGATGGCGATTGGCGCGGCGCTGTTTGTCTGGCTGGCGTTTCAGCGGGGGGCATTCAGCGAGGTGGCGGCCATCAAGGCGTGACCGCAACTTCTGCGCTGTTGTGTACGAGTTGTTGCTCGGCGAGCAGCGCTGCCACGCATTCGCCGACCTGGCGAATTGACTGTTCAAGTGCTGGAGTGGGTTGACCGGCGTAGTTGATGCGCAGGCAATTGCGGTATTTGCCGGCGGCGGAAAAGATGCTGCCGGGCGCGATCTGGATGTTGTATGGCTGCAGCACACGGTTCAGGCGCTGGCTGTCAAAGCCCTTTGGCAGCTCCAGCCACAGCATAAAGCCGCCCTGGGGCCGGCTGACTCGCGTGCCGGCGGGGAAGTAGCGGCTGACCCAGTCGATCATGCAATCGCGGTTGCGCATGTATTGGCTGCGCATGCGGCGTAGATGCGGCTCGTAATGCCCGCTGGCGATGTACTCGGCCAGGGCGAGCTGGGGCAGTTGTGCGGCCATGCCGGTGCTCATGTATTTGAGGTGCAGCACCTGTTGCAGGTAGCGACCCGGGGCAATCCAGCCAGCCCGCAGGCCGGGCGCCAGGGTTTTGGAAAACGAGCTGCAGAACAGCACGCGACCGTCCTCGTCGAATGATTTGATGCTGCGCGGGCGTGGGTAGCTGTAGGCCAGCTCGCCGTAAACATCATCCTCGATAATCGCCACGTCATAGCGCTGCGCCAGGGCCAGCAGGGCGCGCTTGTTGGCCTCCGGCATGATGTAACCGAGCGGGTTGTTGCAGTTGGGGGTGAGCTGGATGGCCTTGATCGGCCATTGCTCCAGCGCGAGCTCAAGCGCCTCCAGGCTGATCCCGGTGAGCGGGTCGGTGGGCAGCTCCAGGGCCTTCATGCCGTAGCCCTTGAGTGCTTGCATCACGCCATGAAAGCTCGGTGAATCCACGGCCACGATGTCGCCCGGCTCGCACACGGCGCGAATGGCCACGGACAGGGCTTCGTGGCAGCCGGTGGTGGTGACGATTTCTTCAATGGCGATCTGGCAGCCGGAATCGAGCATCAGGCGTGACAGTTGTGCGCGTAGGCCAGGGTCACCATACAGGCTGCCATAGCTCAGCTCCTTGACCTCCTGGCGGCGGCTCATGCGTGACAGGGTGCGCAGCAGCGGTTTCAGGGTTGGGCTGCTGATATCCGGCATGCCACGCCCCAGTTGCAGCACATCACCGCCTGGCGGCCTGCTGATCAGTTCGAGCACCTGGTCCCACTGGGAAATATCCACCGGTCGCTGGGCGGCGCGGCTGACCATCGGCAGCGCCGGCTGCTGGCGAGCCTGGGGCACAAAGTAGCCGGACTTGGGCTTGGGCGTGGCCAGGCCCTGATCCTCCAGGTGGCGGTAGGCCTGCTGTACGGTGCTCAGGCTCACACCATGTTCCAGGCTGAGGGCGCGCACGGAGGGCAGGCGATCGCCGGGGCGATACAAACCCTGCTCAATACGGGCGCCGAGCAACTCGGCCAGGTTGACGTAAAGCGTCATAACAGTTGCCTCGCAATTTCTCTGTGTGGCGCACCAAGCCAGTACAGATAGGCGATAAATCCACCATTCAGAGCTTGGCTTCTGAAATCTGTATGGATTTAAAAGTATATCTTTGAATCTGTCATGCTTTTCCCGTGTCACTCATCATGACCTCCCATCAGGCTTACGGGCAGGAGCAGGCGATGAACGGGTTGAGTGATGTCAGGCTGACAATGAAATCAGGCGAGCTGCAGCAGTCTGCGGGCGGGCATCTGTATGCTCAAAAGGATGCGGCGAAGCAAGCTGTACGCCGCTGGAACGCATTCTGGCAGCGCCTGACGACTCGCCGCGCGCTGCTGAGGCTGACCGATGAACAGCTCAAGGATATCGGGCTAAGCCGCAGGCAGGCCCTGCGCGAGGCGCAGCTGCCGTTCTGGAAGCTGTGAGGGGAATGCGCAAAACGCTCAGAATCTGCTTAGGATCTCGCGAGCTAGAGTCCTGCAAGGCAAAAACAGGCGAGGAAGCGGAGTGTACGAGCTGTACATGAGCATTCCGAGCCTGTTTTTAACGCAGTAGGGCCGACGCGCAGCAGATCATAAGTTGATTCTCAGACCAGCTCTTTCATCCGGTGCCAGAGCATGCCCAGGGCGAGCAGCGGCGAGCGCAGGTGTTTGCCGCCGGGGAAGGTCATGTGCGGCACCTTGGCGAATAGGTCGAATCCGCTGCTGGCCTGGCCTGCGATGGCCTCGCCGAGCAGTTTGCCGGCCAGGTGCGTGGCGTTGACGCCGTGGCCCGAGTAGGCCTGGGCGTAATACACGTTGGGCTGTTCCTTGAGCCGGCCGATCTGCGGCAGGCGGTTGGCGCCGATGCCGATCATGCCGCCCCATTGGTAGTCAATTTTCACGTCGCTCAGATGCGGGAAGACTTCCAGCATTTTCGGTCGCATATAACCGGCGATGTCTGCAGGATCGCGGCCGGAATAATGGCAGGCACCGCCAAACAGTAAGCGCCGGTCGGCGGACAGGCGGTAATAATCCAGGGCCACGCGCTGGTCACACAGTGCCATGTTCTGCGGAATGATCGCCTGCGCTTCGGCTTCGGACAGCGGTTCTGTGGCGATCACGTAGCTGCCGGCGGGCAGCACCTTACCGCCCAGATTGCTGTTCAGGCCATTCAGGTAAGCGTTGCAACCGAGCACTAGGGTAGTTGCGCGCACCACGCCTTGGGCAGTGTGAACCTTGACCTCACTGCCATAGTCGATGCGCGTCACTGCCGAATTCTCGAACAGTTGTACGCCCAGGCTCTGCGCCGCGGCGGCTTCGCCGAGGGCCAGATTGAGCGGGTGCAGGTGGCCGGAGCCCATGTCGATCATGCCACCCACGTAGCGGTTGGAGCCGACTACTTCGTGCATCTGCTCCGGTTGCAGCAGGCGCATTTCATGGCGATAACCCAGCTGTTTGAGTTCGGCCATGTCTTCGGCGAAGTCGGCGAGGTGGCTAGGTTTGTTGGCCAGGTCGCAGTAGCCCCAGGTCAGGTCGCAGTCGATGTTGAACTGCTCGATACGCTGGCGGACGATTTCCACCGCTTCGAGGCCCATCAGTTTCAGCTCGCGCACGCCTTGCGCGCCAATCACCGATTCAAATTGCTCCACGCCATGGCCGACGCCACGAATCAGTTGGCCGCCGTTGCGCCCGCTGGCGCCCCAGCCAATCTTATGCGCTTCCAGCAGGACCACCGAGAGGCCTTTCTGTGCCAGCTCAATGGCTGTATTAAGGCCGGAAAAACCACCGCCGACGATGCACACATCGGTGCGCAACTCACCGCCCAGGGCGGGGTAGTCGAGTTGGCGATTGGCGCTGGCGGCGTAATAGGAGTTGGCGTGCTGGCTGCTGTGAACCGACTGGTGAACGCGGGCGTTCATGTGTGGAATCCTGATTATTGTGTTTGGAAAATTTTACGAAGCATAAGCGTCGAATTTGCCAAACGCCAAGAGGCAATCGCGAAATAAGCGGATTTTCGTCGGTTAGCCGCTGCTCCTGTCGCGATTCAACTTTGGGCACGGTTACTATGCCGGCCTGTGTTTCAGGATCACGTCCATGAGTTGCACCAGTCGCAAGATCGATCAGCTGCGTTTGCAGATTCCCAGTTTTGCCTGTGTGCCAGGCTGCCACGATTGCTGCGGCCCGGTCACGGCCTCATCCGAAGAGATGTCGCGGCTGCCGGTAAAGAGTGATGCCGAGCATGACGCCGCGCTGGCTGAGTACAACTGCGTACACCTCGGCCCGCAAGGGTGCACGGTGTATGACCAGCGCCCGCTGATCTGCCGGCTGTTCGGCACCACGCCAAGCCTGCCGTGCCCGCGCGGCCAGGGACCGGAGCAGATGATCGAACCGGCTGTGGCAAAGCAGGTGCATCAGTTGATTGCGACTACCCGCCAAGTTCTAGTCTGACGGCTAGTCGGCAATCGGCAGGCTCAGGCTCTCTTTCACTTCTTCCATCACGATGTAGCTCTTCGACTCACGCACGTGCGGCAGCTTGAGCAGGATGTCGCCGAGCAGCTTGCGGTAGCTGGCCATTTCGTTGATCCGCGCCTTCACCAGGTAGTCGAAGTCGCCAGATACCAGGTGGCATTCGAGCACGTGCGGCAGCTTCAGCACCGCGCGGCGGAACTCCTCGAAGGTGTCGCCGGATTTGTAGTCCAGGCTGATCTCGACAAACACCAACAGGCTGGCCTTGAGCTGCTGCGGGTTGAGCCGGGCGTGGTAGCCCATGATGATCCCTTCGCGCTCCAGGCGGCGTACACGTTCGGTGCAGGGCGTGGTCGACAGGCCGACCCGCTCACCCAGCTCGGTAAAGCTGATGCGCCCATCTTCCTGCAGGATCCGCAGGATGTTGCGGTCGATCTTGTCCAGTTCGCGGCGGCTCTGATGTTGGGTGCGCACGGTGGATACCCCTCTGTATAAGGCGATTTTGCCAAGAATTGTCGCCAAATATAGCTATTTATATAGTGAAAAGCACTGCTGATCTCTTCCTATACTGCGCTCAATTGTGATCTCAGGAATTATCCGTCGCGCATTGTCGCGGCGAGGAGAGCGGCATGCGGGTTTTAGTTCTCGGCAGCGGTGTGATTGGTACAGCCAGTGCGTATTACCTTGCGCGTCAGGGTTTTGAAGTGGTGGTGGTCGACCGGCAGCACGCCCCGGCCATGGAAACCAGCTTCGCCAACGCTGGCCAGGTGTCTCCTGGCTACGCTTCGCCATGGGCTGCCCCAGGCGTGCCGCTGAAAGCGATCAAGTGGCTGCTGCAAAAACACGCACCGCTGGCGATCAAGGCCACCGCCGATATCGACCAATACCTGTGGATGGCGCAGATGCTGCGCAACTGCACCGCCAGCCGTTACGCGGTGAACAAGGAGCGCATGGTGCGTTTGTCCGAGTACAGCCGCGACTGCCTCGACGAGCTGCGCGCGGAAACCGGCATCGCCTACGAAGGCCGCAGCCTGGGCACCACCCAACTGTTCCGCACCCAGGCGCAACTGGACAACGCGGCGAAAGATATCGCCGTGCTGCAGCAATCCGGTGTGCCCTATGAAGTGCTCGACCGCGCCGGTATTGCCCGCGTTGAACCGGCCCTTGCTGCTGTGACCGACAAACTGGCCGGCGCGCTGCGTCTGCCCAACGACCAGACTGGCGATTGCCAGCTGTTCACCACCAAATTGGCCGAGATGGCCAAGGCGCTGGGGGTGGAATTCCGCTTCGGTCAGGACATTCAGCGGATCGACGCCGTGGGCGACCGGGTCAATGGCGTGTGGATCGACGGCAAGCTGGAAACCGCCGACCGCTACGTGCTGGCGCTCGGCAGCTTCAGCCCGCAACTGCTCAAGCCGCTGGGCATCAAGGCGCCGGTATACCCGCTTAAGGGATACTCGCTGACCGTGCCAATCACCAATGTGGCGATGGCGCCGACTTCGACCATCCTCGATGAAACCTACAAGGTGGCGATCACCCGTTTTGATAACCGCATCCGCGTGGGCGGCATGGCGGAAATTGCCGGTTTTGACCTGAGCCTCAACCCGCGTCGCCGCGAAACCCTGGAAATGATTACCGCCGATCTCTACCCGCAGGGCGGCGATCTGCGCCAGGCCGAATTCTGGACCGGCCTGCGCCCGGCCACCCCGGACGGCACGCCGATTGTCGGTGCCACCGGCTTGCGCAATTTGTTCCTCAACACCGGTCACGGCACACTGGGCTGGACCATGGCCTGCGGCTCCGGTCGCCTGCTTGCCGATCTGATGGCGAAAAAGCGTCCGCAGATCAGCGCCGAAGGCCTGGATATTTCCCGTTACAGCCGTTCCCAGGAGAGTCACAAGCATGTCAGTACAGCGCCTGCACACTGAAAGTCGTTACAGCGAAATCGTCATCCATAACGGCACGGTCTACCTGGCCGGGCAACTGGCGGACGACTACAGCGGCGACATCGTGCAGCAAACCCGCGAAACCCTGGCCAACACCGACCGCATGTTGGCCGAGGCCGGCAGCGACAAGTCGAAGATCCTTTCCGTGACCATCTACCTGAAGGACATGGACCGCGATTACGCCGGGCTTAATCAGGTCTGGGATGCCTGGGTCGCGCCAGGCGCGGCGCCTGCTCGGGCCTGCGTCGAGGCGAAGATGTACAAGCCTGAGGTGCTGGTGGAAATGATGATCGTGGCCGCCCTGTAAATCGGCCCGTCCCGTTTGCGATAAGTGTTTGCCCGGCCATCACACCGGGCTTTTTTACTTCTGAAAACTGCTGATAGCCGAGAACGTCATGCGTCCTGCCCGCGCCCTGATCGACCTGCAAGCCTTGCGTCACAACTACCAACTGGCCCGTGAAGTCAGCGGCGCCCGCGCCCTGGCGGTGATCAAGGCGGATGCCTACGGCCATGGCGCGGTGCGTTGTGCCCAGGCGTTGCAGGAGCAGGCCGATGGTTTTGCCGTGGCCTGTATCGAGGAAGCGCTGCAGCTGCGCGAGGCCGGTATTCGCGGGCCGATCCTGTTGCTGGAGGGTTTTTTCGAGGCCGACGAATTGCCGCTGATCGAGCAGCACGAGCTGTGGTGCGTGGTGCATTCGCTGTGGCAGCTGGAGGCGATTGAGCGCAGTGCTGTTCGTGGCCCGTTGACGGTGTGGCTAAAGATGGACAGCGGCATGCACCGCGTCGGCCTACACCCGGCCGATTACCAGGCGGCCTATCAGCGCCTGCTGGCCAGCGGCAAGGTGGCGAAGATTGTGCTGATGAGCCACTTCGCCCGTGCCGACGAGCTGGATTGCCCGCGCAGTGCTGAGCAGTTGGCGGTGTTTCAGCAGGCGCGCCAGGGCATAGTCGCCGAGGTCAGCCTGCGCAATTCGCCAGCCGTATTGGGTTGGCCCAATGTGCCGAGCGACTGGGTGCGTCCCGGCATCATGCTCTACGGCGCCACACCGTTCGAACAGGTGCAGGCCGTGGCTGCGCGGTTGCAGCCGGTGATGACTCTGGAGTCGAAGATCATCAGCGTGCGCGAACTGCCGGCCTGCGAGCCGGTGGGCTATGGCGCACGCTTTGTCAGCGAGCGGCCTACACGCGTTGGCGTAGTTGCCATGGGCTATGCCGACGGTTACCCACGCCATGCACCTACCGGTACGCCAGTGGCGGTGGACGGCCAACTGACCCGCCTGATCGGCCGCGTGTCGATGGACATGCTCACCGTCGATTTGACTGATCTGCCACAAGCGGGCCTGGGCAGCCGGGTCGAACTGTGGGGTAAACAGGTCCTCGCCAGCGACGTGGCCACCCAGGCCGGCAGTATTCCTTATCAGCTTTTTTGCAACCTGCGAAGGGCGCCGCTGCTCTACCTCGAGCACTAACAGCCACGCTGTGGACGAGTTTGAACGCGAGTGTTGTAAATTCTGAACGCTATGCCATGATACGGCGACTTTTTCGTATCACTCCCAAGGGGGACTCCAGCATTGGACGTCGGTGTACGCCTGCAATCCATTCGCAAACTCAAAGGCCTTTCCCAGCGTGAACTCGCCAAACGGGCGGGCGTCACCAACAGCACCATTTCGATGATCGAGAAGAACAGCGTAAGCCCTTCGATCAGTTCGTTGAAAAAGGTGCTGGCGGGTATCCCCATGTCCCTGGTGGAGTTCTTCTCCCTGGATGTGGAGCAGGATAGCCAGGCTCAGGTGGTCTATCGCGCCGCCGAACTCACCGATATCTGCAGTGGGGCCATCACCATGAAACTGGTGGGTAAGGCGCATCCCAGCCGGGCCATTTCCTTCCTCGATGAAACCTACCCGAGCGGCACTGACACCGGTGATGAGATGTACGCCCACGAAGGTGAAGAGGCCGGCATGCTGGTTGAAGGCAAGCTGGAACTGACCGTCGGCGACGAGGTTTTTATCCTCGAACCGGGCGATAGCTACTACTTCGAGAGCAGCAAGCCGCACCGTTTCCGTAACCCATTCGAACAGCCTGCCCGGCTGATCAGTGCGACTACGCCGGCCAATTTCTAAATAACCCTGCGACAATCTGGGTTGTTTCGGCCAGCCCGGCTTGCCGTTATACTGCTACCCGCTCGCGAAACCGTGGCCGCGAGCGTGACTAGCCACGAAGAGGGTGTACCGTGAACCTGATTAAAAAGCTCCTGGTAGCACCGGCTACCGTATTGGCCCTGTGGGCAGTGACTGCTCAGGCCACGACCGACGATGCCATTGCTGACCGACTGAAGCCGGTTGGCCAAGTCTGTGTGATGGGTGAAGAATGCAAGGGCGTGGGTGCTGTAGCCGTTGCTGCTGGCGGCGGTGCGCGTACTGCCGATGACATCATTGCCAAGCACTGCGGTGCCTGCCACACCCCAGGTATCCTGGGTGCGCCGAAAATTGGCGACACCGCTGCCTGGAAGGCACGTGCTGATA
The DNA here is from genome assembly GCF_012985775.1 of Pseudomonas sp. WS 5011. Classification (NCBI taxonomy): domain Bacteria; kingdom Pseudomonadati; phylum Pseudomonadota; class Gammaproteobacteria; order Pseudomonadales; family Pseudomonadaceae; genus Pseudomonas; species Pseudomonas sp. WS 5011. The sequence continues at coordinate 266,963 of NZ_JAAQXA010000003.1, read as the reverse complement.
AAGAAGGTGGTATCGACGCTATCCTGAAAACCGCGATTGCCGGCATCAACGCCATGCCGCCGAAAGGCACCTGTGCCGATTGCTCGGATGACGAGCTGCGTGGCGCAATCCAGAAGATGTCCGGCCTGTAAGTCGCCTGACGCTGCTGTGAAAAAGCCGCCTGAAAAGGCGGCTTTTTTGTGGGCGCTAGAAACGGCTCAAAGCAATTCCCGGTGGGCTACAGCTCTTAGTCGATAAAGCTGACCTGACCATCCTTGAGTGAATCAATGCGCGCCAGCGACTCGACCCGATAACCCTGTGCGTCCAGCTCGGCGCGGCCGCGCTGGAAGGATTTTTCGATCACCACACCGATACCGGCAATGCTCGCGCCGGCCTGGCCGATCAGATCAATAAGGGCGCGGGCGGCATGGCCGTTGGCGAGAAAATCGTCAATCAACAGCACATGGTCGTGGGCGCCCAAGTGCTTGGCCGAAATGGCCAGCGTGCTTTCGGTCTGCTTGGTGAAGGAAAACACCTTGGAGATGTACAAGTCGTCCTTGAGCGTCAGTGACTGGTACTTGCGCGCAAAAATCACCGGTACGCCTAACTCCAGGCCCGCCATCACTGCCGGAGCAATGCCTGAGGCTTCGATGGTGACGATCTTGGTAATGTTCTGGCCGGCAAAACGCTGGGCAAATTCATGACCGATCTGCTGCATCAGCTTGGGGTCGATCTGGTGATTGAGAAAGGCATCAACCTTGAGTACATGCTCCGAGAGCACGGTGCCTTCATCGCGAATCTTCTGTTTCAGCGCTTCCACGCGGTTACCCTCATCGTTCTTTCTGATACCCGGTCTGCGCCGGGATGTAATGGTGCAGCGTAGCGCGGATGCATGCGGTGACGAAATACGTCTATCTGTGCCCGCGCCGTGTTGCCGGTTATTTTTTTAGCAGGGCGCGCATATTGGCCAGCGCCGAGTTGCCGGTGGCGGCTTTGACCTCCGGTGCAGCGTCTTCCAGGCCTTCCCAGACCAGATCTTCAGGCGGCAATTCATCAAGGAAACGACTCGGCGAGCAGTCGATGATTTCGCCGTACTGTTTGCGCTTGGCGGCAAAGGTCATGGTCAGGTTGCGTTTGGCGCGGGTGATGCCGACATAGGCCAGACGCCGCTCTTCTTCGACCGTATCGGCCTCGATACTGGAGCGGTGCGGGAGGATTTCTTCCTCCACGCCGAGAATATACACCGAGGGGTATTCCAGGCCTTTGGACGCGTGCAGGGTCATCATCTGCACACCTTCGGCGCCTTCCTCTTCTTCCTGCTGGCGTTCGAGCATGTCGCGCAGCACCAGCTTGCCGATAGCATCCTCGATGGTCATGTCACCCTCTTCGTCGCGCTCCAGGGTGTTCTTCAGCGCCTCGACGAGGAACCAGACGTTGCCCATTCGCGCGTCGGCGACTTTGTCGCTGGAGGCGTTCTGCCGCAGCCAGTTCTCGTAGTCGATGTCCATCACCATGCTGCGGATCGCCGCAATCGGATCGTTCTGCGCGCATTCCTGGCGCACCCGGTCCATCCATTTGGTAAAGCGCGCCAGGCGCTCGGTGTAGCGCGCATCCAGTTGCTCGCCCAGGCCGATCTCGCCGGCGGCAGCGTACATGCTGATCTTGCGGTTGGTGGCGTAGTTGCCGAGCTTTTCCAGGGTGGTCGAGCCGATTTCGCGGCGCGGCACGTTGATCACGCGCAGAAAGGCGTTGTCATCATCTGGGTTGACCAGCAGGCGGAAGTAACTCATCAGGTCCTTCACCTCCTGGCGGGCGAAGAAGCTGGTGCCGCCCGAGAGGCGATAGGGAATCTGATGGTGCTGCAGCTTCAGCTCCATCAGTTTGGCCTGGTAGTTACCGCGGTAGAGGATGGCGTAATCGCTGTAAGGGCGCTGGGTGCGCAGGTGCTCGGTGAGGATTTCCAGTGCCACCCGTTCACACTCGGCGTCTTCGTTGCGGCAGCGGATCACGCGGATCTCGTCGCCCATGCCCATCTCGCTCCACAGCTGTTTTTCGAAGGCATGTGGGTTGTTGGCAATGAGGATGTTGGCGCACTTGAGGATGCGGCTGGTGGAGCGATAGTTCTGCTCCAGCATCACCACCTTCAACGAGGGGTAATCCTCTTTCAGCAGCATCAGGTTTTCCGGGCGCGCACCGCGCCAGGCGTAGATCGACTGGTCATCGTCGCCGACCACGGTGAACTGGTTGCGCATGCCCACCAACAGCTTTACCAGCAGGTACTGGCTGGCGTTGGTGTCCTGGTATTCGTCGACCAGCAGGTAGCGGATGCGGTTCTGCCATTTTTCCAGGATGTCAGCGTGTTCCTGAAACAGCATCACCGGCAGCAGGATCAGGTCGTTGAAATCCACCGCGTTGTAGGCGCGCAGGGTACGCTGGTAGTGCAGGTAGACGATGGCCGCAGTCTGCTCCTTGGGGTTGCGTGCGCCGGCCAGGGCCTGCTCGGGCAGGATCAGGTCATTCTTCCAGCTGTCGATGATGTTCTTGATCTCGTCCGCACCGTCATCACCGGCATATTCCTTCTGCATGATGTCGGTGAGCAGCGCCTTGATATCGCCGTCATCGAAGATCGAGAAACCCGGCTTGTAGCCCAGGCGCGCGTATTCCTTGCGGATGATGTTCATGCCCAGGTTGTGGAAGGTCGAGACCGTCAGGCCGCGGGCTTCTGGGCCTTTGAGCAGAGAGCTGACGCGCTCTTTCATCTCGCGCGCCGCCTTGTTGGTAAAGGTCATGGCGACGATATGGCGGGCCTGGATGCCGCAGTTCTGCACCAGGTGGGCGATCTTGCGGGTAATCACGCTGGTCTTGCCGGAGCCTGCGCCGGCGAGCACCAAAAGTGGGCCGCCGACATAGTTCACGGCTTCCTGCTGCCGGGGGTTCAGTCGGGACATGGAATCAATCGTCAGGTGAAGTGGGCGCGCATTTTAACAGGCCTGGCGCATTGTGCCGTGACCATCTGGAAGTGTGTCGCAGTGCACATAATGGCAAACCGCCAGGCTTGGTTAATTTTCCTATTCCAGTACTCTGGTGCCACTTTCGGGTCCAGCCTCGCCGCAGGACACGCGCCACTGACACAAGGATGTGCGTGATTAGACGTCGATTACGACGCATCCGAGCGGTTGTAATGCTCTTTATTTGTGCTGTGGGGGAAGTTGTTTGTCCGCGTTCGTCGAACCATTACGCTTGCTGTTGCTGGCGGAAACGCCGGGCTGGGCGCAGTTGCTGCGTGAACGTCTGGGTGCGCTCGGCAGCGGTTATGCGCTGATCACCGCACCGTCCTGGGAGGCGGCCAGCGCGCTGTTCGATAAACCCAGCAACGCCTTGCTCCTCACCACCCCCCAATACCTGCCTGCCTCCGGGCGCTGTTCCCTGCCGATTGTCCTGCTGTTGGATGCCGAGCCCGACGTCGAGCCCGAGGGTGTCTGCGACTGGCTGGTGCGTCATCAGCTCAGCAGTGAAGTGCTGCGTCGCTGCCTGCGCTATGCCCGTGAGTACGGCAAACTCAACGACACCTTGCACCGCCTGGCGGATCAGGATGCCCTTACCGGCATTGCCAATCGCCAAGGATTCCAGACCCTACTGGCCGCGCGCCTGGCCGAGTATGAAGGCCGTGGCCTGACCCTCGGCCACCTCGATCTGGACAACTTCCGCCACGCCAACGATGCCCTCGGCTACCAGGGTGGCGACAGTCTGATTCTGCAAGTGGTGGCGCGGATCAAGGCGCAGCTGCAGGCAGGCGACCAGGTGGCGCGCCTGGGCAGCGATGAATTTGCCTTGCTGATCGACAGCCGACGCGACCCGCAGCGCGCAGAGCGCTTAGCCGCGCAGATTACCGAAGCCCTTGGCGAGCCCTACTGGATTGACGGCGAAAGTCTGCTGATCGGTTGCAGCCTCGGCCTGGCCCATTCCCGCGCCACGAGCAGCGCCGACCCACTGATGTGGCACGCGCATATCGCCATGCAACAGGCCAAGAGCCAGCAGGGCTGCTCTTTTCATGTTTATGACGAGCGGATCAACCGCAGTGCGCGCAACCAGGCTGACCTGGAAAGCGAGCTGCGTCGCGCCCTGCGCCGGGACGAGCTGGAGCTGCACTACCAGCCGCGTCTGTGTTTACAAACCGGACGCATCCTCGGCCTGGAAGCGCTGGTGCGCTGGCGCCACAGCGTGCATGGTCTGCTGGCGCCCAATGAATTTGTACCGCTGGCCGAGGAAAGCGGACTGATCGTACCGCTCGGGTATTGGGTGATCAGCCGTGCGCTGCGCGATATGCAGTGGCTGCGCGGGCGTGGTCTGCCAGCGCTGCACATGGCGGTCAACCTGTCATTTCGTCAGTTTCAGGACAGCCAGCTACTGCCAACCCTCAGTCGGCTGATCGAAGAGCGTGGCGTTGATGCGCAGTGGCTGGAATTCGAGCTAACCGAAACCGCGGTGATGCGCCGCAGTGATCAGGTGCAGCAGACCATGCTGGCCCTCGGTCGCCTCGGTGTGCGCTTCTCGCTGGACGACTTCGGCACCGGATTCTCTTCCTTTGTGCACTTGAACAACTTGCCGATCACCCTGCTGAAGATCGACAAGAGCTTTGTCGGCGGCATGTGTGAGCGTGCGGAGAATCGCCAATTGGTGCGGGCGATGATCAACCTGGCGCACAACCTCAACCTGCAGGTGGTGGGCGAGGGCGTAGAAAATGCCGAACAACTGGCACTGCTGCGCCAATACGGCTGCGATCAGGTGCAAGGCTACCTGATCAGCAAGGCGTTGCCGCTCCCTGAGCTGGCGCGCTTTCTGGTGTTCGGCACACGTCAACCATTGTTTAGCTTGAACAGCGGCTGAGCGACTGCCAGAACGAATAAGGCCCGCTGTCTGCGGGCCTTATTGCATGGGTGGTTTACTGCGCGGCGTTGGCCTGGCGCTGCGCCAGTTTCTGCTGGCGGTAGCTGATGGCCGCTGGCGGCACGGCGGTGACCTTGCCGGTTTCCAGCCAGCGCTTGAGGCGGTTGGCGTCGGCCATGTGGGTGTATTTGCCGAAGGCATCCAGCACCACGAACGCTACCGGGCGGTTATTCATCACGGTATTCATCACCAGGCAGCGGCCGGCTTCGCCGGTGTAGCCGGTTTTGCTCAGTTGCACGCTCCAGCCCGGTTTGCGCACCAGGTTGTTGGTGTTGCGAAAACCCAGGGTGTAGTTGGGTTTGCGGAACGCCTGGGTCTTTTCCGAGGTGGTGCTGAACTGGCTGATCAGCGGGTACTGGCGTGCGGCCTTGAGCATCAGCACCAGGTCGCGGGCACTGGAGACGTTGTGTTCCGACAAGCCGGTGGGCTCGACAAAGCGCGAATGCTTCATGCCCAGGGCGCGGGCCTTGGCGTTCATCGCCGCGACAAAGGCCGCGTGGCCGCCCGGGTAGTGGTGTGCCAGGCTGGCGGCGGCGCGGTTTTCCGAGGCCATCAGGGCCAGCAGCAGCATGTCGCGGCGGCTCAGCTCGCTGCCCACGCGCACGCGGGAGAACACGCCGCGCATTTCATGGGTGTCACGAATCATGATCGGCAGCTGCTGATCCAGCGGCAGTTTGGCGTCGAGGGTGACCATGGCGGTCATCAGTTTAGTCACCGAAGCAATTGGCACCACGCTGTCGGCGTTACGCTCGTAGAGCACCTGATTGGTTTGCAGATCGACCAGCAGCGCGCTGCCGGCGGCCAGGTCCTGTTGTTTGGCGGGTGCAGCCTGGGTGTTCGATGCAACTACAACGCAGCTGCAAATCAGCAGCAGGCTTACTATCGATTGGCGGATTTTCACGGGGCGCTTCACGGGCAGGTTGAAGGGGATGCAGCGGCGCTCAGTATACGGAAATCTGCGTCCGGGCTTGAGCGGTGCGCGCTTAAATCGTCACGCGCTCGCGCTATAGTGCGACCGCGTTTATTGCCGTGAGTAGCTTGTATGCCTGAATCGTCCGCACCGTCTGCGCCACCCGCCGTCAGCCTGGGCGAGGCCTTCTGGTTTTGGCTGAAACTGGGGCTGATCAGCTTCGGCGGGCCGGCTGGACAGATCGCGATCATGCATCAGGAGTTGGTGGAGAAGCGCCGCTGGCTGTCCGAGCGGCGTTTTCTGCATGCGCTGAACTACTGCATGCTGCTGCCGGGGCCAGAGGCGCAGCAGCTGGCCACCTATATCGGCTGGCTGTTGCACCGCACCTGGGGCGGGGTGATCGCCGGGGTGCTGTTTGTGCTGCCGTCGCTGTTTATCCTGATGGGCCTGTCCTGGCTGTATATCGCCTTCGGTGATGTGCCGCTGGTGGCGGGGATTTTCTATGGGATCAAGCCGGCGGTGACCGCTATCGTCATGCAGGCGGCCTGGCGCATCGGCTCACGGGCGTTGAAGAACAACTGGCTGTGGGGCATTGCCGGTGCGTCTTTTGTCGCCATCTTTGCCTTCAATCTGCCGTTTCCGTTGATCGTGATTGGTGCAGCGCTACTCGGTTATCTCGGTGGTCGCCTGTTGCCGCAACAGTTCAGCCTGGGGGGCGGTCATGTGGCGCAGGACGCGAACTATGGCCCGGCGCTGATCGATGATGACAGCCCGCCGCTGGCGCATACGCGCTTTCGCGCATCACGCCTGGCGCTGCTGGTGGTGGTGGGAGCGCTGCTTTGGTTGCTGCCGATGGGCCTGCTGACCTGGCTGTTCGGCTGGGACGGCACGCTGACGCAGATGGCCTGGTTCTTTACCAAGGCGGCGCTGCTGACCTTTGGCGGCGCCTATGCGGTGCTGCCGTATGTCTATCAGGGTGCCATTGGCCATTACGGCTGGCTGACCCCGACGCAGATGATCGACGGCCTAGCGCTGGGGGAAACCACGCCGGGGCCGCTGATCATGGTGGTTGCGTTCGTAGCGTTTGTCGGGGCTTACCTGCAGCCGGTGTTCGGCGGCGATTCGGGTTTTGTCAGTGGTGCGCTGGCGGCAGCGCTGGTCACCTGGTTCACCTTTCTGCCGTCCTTTCTGTTCATCCTCGCCGGCGGGCCGCTGGTGGAATCCACCCACGGCGAGCTGAAATTCACCGCACCCCTGACCGCGATTACTGCGGCAGTGGTGGGGGTGATCCTTAATCTGGCGCTGTTCTTTGCCTATCACGTGTTCTGGCCGCAGGGTTTTGCCGGCACTTTCGACTGGCCGTCGGCGCTATTGGCCGTGGGCGCGGCGCTGGCGCTGCTGCACTTCAAACGCGGGGTGATGGAGGTGTTGCTGGTGTCGGCGTTGGCCGGGCTGGCGGTGTATCTGTTGCGTTGAAGTCGCGCGTCCGCTGCCAAGGCAACGGACGCGCTGTCTCTTAGAGAAACCAGCGGTATTCCCGCGCACTGACTTCCTGCATAAAGGCTAGATGATCCTGGCGCTTGTTCTCGCAGTAGACCATGACGAACTCGCTGCCCAGCCCCTGGTTGACCACCGGGTGGTCGCGCATGGCGCTGACGGCGCCGAGCATGTCCTGGGGGAAGTCGATGCCGCTCTGGCGGTTCTCATTGAGCGGGGCAATCGGCTCCTGGCCGGCATCCAGACCGTGCTCCATGCCGGTGAGAATCGCCGCCAGTACCAGATATGGATTGGCATCGGCGCCGGCCAGGCGGTGTTCGATGCGCAGGTTCTTGCCATCCGACTCGGGGATGCGGATACATGCATCGCGGTCCTCGAAGCCCCAGCTGGCGCGGCTTGCGGCGTTGACCATGGCGCCGTAGCGGCGGAAGGCGTTGTGGTTGGCGGCGAAGATCGGCATGCAGTGCGGCAGCAGTTCCAGGCAGCCGGCCACGGCGTGGCGCAGCGGGCGCTGGTTGTCGCCGTCGAGCAGGTTGTTTCCGGCCGCGTCGTACAGACTGACGTGCACATGCATGCCGCTGCCCGGCGCGTGCAGGTAGGGCTTGCTCATAAAGCTGGCGCGCTGGCCGTGCTTGAGCGCCACGCCACGGGTGCTGCGGCAGAACAATGCGGCCCAGTCGGCGGCGCGCAGGCCGTCGTCGCAATGGCCGAAGTTGATCTCGAACTGGCCAGGGCCGAGTTCGGCGGTAATCACGTTGGCGTCCACGCCCTGCTCATTGGCGGCGTCGACGATCTCGTGCAGCACATCGGCAAAACGCGACAGGCGTTCGATGTGCATGTTCGGCTGATCGTCTTCATCGCCGCACAGCGGGTCGCGGGGGAACTGCGGCAGGCCGTCCTGCAGCTTGCGATCAAACAGGTAGAACTCCAGCTCGAAGGCCACCACCGGACGGATACCGCGTGCGGCCAGGCGCTTGAGCACGCGAGCGAGTACTTCACGTGGTTCGAATTCGATGGGCGCAGCGGTGCCGTCGGAGCTGATCAGCATCTGCCCCAGCGGCTGGCTTTCCCAGCGCACCGGCTTGAGCGTGCCGGGGATCAGCCGGCGCGGTGCATCCGGGTCGCCGTCATTGAAACAGTAATCGCCAATCGGGTGCAGGCCGCCCTGCACGCCGAGCAGCACGCAGTTCTGCGGGATTTTCAGCGGGCTGCCGGCGGCGACCTTCTCGAGCATGTCGATGGGGTAGCGCTTACCGTAGAAATGCCCGGGAATATCCAGGCTGATCAGGTCGACATAGCGCACCTCGGGGTGGGCGCTGCGGAAGGCACGGACTTCGCTGAGCAGGTCGGGGAATGCTGTTGTTATTGTCATGGCGGTATCTGCGCGGGTCAGGTGAAGACCCAGAGCACTCGTGTGGGGGAATCGGAAAGGTTGGCGTAGCGAAACTGCGCATGCGGCGGCAGCTGGAAGCTGTCATTCGGGCCGAGGATGACTGGCTCGGCGGCGTCGCCGTACCAGATCGTCAATTCGCCTTCGAGGACGAAGCCGCCTTGCTCGGAGCTATCGTTCAAATGCCCGTCGCCGCTGGTGGCGCCCGGGTCCAAACGGCTTTCGAGCATGGAGAAGCCGCCAGCCATAGTTGGCGAGGCCAGCACGTCGGTGATGCCGCCGGCGTAATACAGCGTGCGGCGCTCGCCGGGGCGGGTGACCCAGGGCACGTCGCGCGGCTTGCTAAGGCTGTAGAAATAGGTGGTCGGCACGCCGAGGGTTTCGCAGATCGCGGTGAGGTCGGCCACGGTTGGGCGCGACAGGCCGCGCTCGACCTGGGACAGAAAGCCCACCGAACGGTCGATGCGCGCGGCCAGCTCGCCCAGGGTGAGGTTCTTGTGCTTGCGCAGGTCGCGGATCAGGATCGCCAGACCTTCGACTTCTTCCTGCATATCCATGGTCAACTTCCTTAAATTACATCGCGCAGGCGATACCAGGCTTTGCCCACGGCCTCGATCGGCGCCGCCAGCAGATCACCGCCGGGGAAGCGCGGGTTGCTCAGGCCCTGGTACAGATCGAGCAGGTCGGCGTCACCGAGGATCGCGTCGCTGACCGCGCGGGCGGCGGCCAAGGTCGGCAGGATGCCGTGGCCGGAGAAGCCCTGTAGCCAATACTTCTGCCTGCTGCGGCCGACATCCGGGGTGCGGTGCATGGTGCAGTCGATATGCCCGCCCCAGCCGTAGTCGATCTGCACGCCGCGCAGTTGCGGGAACACCCGCTCCAGGTACGGTCGGGTGGCTGCTGGCACGTCCGCGGGGATACCGCCCAGGTAGGTGCAGCCGCCGCCGAACAGCAGGCGGTTGTCCGGGGTAACGCGGAAGTAGTCCGGTACGAACTGGTTGTCGATGGCACAGGTGCCACGCGGGAACAGTGAGCGCGCCAGCTCCGGGTCCAGCGGCGCGGTGGCGACCTGGTAGGAGCCGACCGGCAGCAGGCGTTTCGACAGTTGCGGATCGAGCTTGTCGATATAGGCATTGCAGGCCAGTACCAGCACGTTGCTGCGAATTTCGCCCTGTTCCGTGCGGGCCAGGTAACCGTCAGCCGTTTCCTGATAGCTCAGCGCCTTGCTCTGCTCGAAGATTTTTCCGCCAGCCTTCTCGATAGCATCGGCCAGGCCTTGGGCCAGTTTCAGCGGGTTGAGATGCGCGGCGCCGCTGTCATACAGGGCAGCGAGGTAGCGCGGGCTGGCGATCCACTGCGGCAGTTCGTCCTTGGGGATAAAGCTCAGCTGCGTATAGCCGTACTTCTGCTCGGCTTCTTCCAGGCTTTCCTGCAACTGGCGCACACGACGCGGCAGCACGGCGGTATAGATCGCGCCGGTGCGGTAATCAATATCGAACTGATGCCGCTCGGGCAGCTCGCGCATTTCTTCGGCGGCCCAGACCATGCTGTCCCACAGGCGGCGGGCGCGCTCCAGGCCTAATGCCTTCTCAAACGGTGGCATATCGCAGGACCAACCCGGCAGCGCCTGACCACCGTTGCGCCCGGAGGCCGCCCAGGCCAGTCGACTGGCTTCCAGCAGCACCACCTTCTTGCCGGCGAGTGCCATGCGCAGCGACGTGTGCAGCCCGCTGAAACCACCGCCGATAATCAGCACATCGCATTGCAACGCTTCCTGCAGACGCGGGCGCAGCGGGATGGCGCCGGGGTAGGTGCCGGCGTAGTAGGTGCCGATGTGCTGGGCGGATTGTTTGAACATGGCGCGCCTCATGAAATTCTATTTAAATAATTTCATGAAAATCTACGCGATAAATTTCACAAAGCCAAGTCTGGCTACATCTCATTGGTCCGCCAACAAAAAAGCCGACCCTAAACAGGGTCGGCTTTTGTGCAGCGTTGGTGCGGTTTACTTGGGCAGTACGACTGAGTCGATGACATGGATCACACCATTACTGGCTTCAATGTCGGCACTCGTGACGGCTGCACCGTCGACGGTCACGCCATTGCTGGTGTCCAGCGTCAGCTCACCACCTTGTACAGTTTTCAGGCTGGTTTTCCCGGCCAGGTCAGCGGCCATCAGCTTGCCGGGTACGACGTGATAAGTGAGCACGGCGGTAAGCTTTTCCTTGTCGGCCAATAAAGCATCGAGGTCGGCTTTAGGGATCTTGGCAAACGCCGCGTCAGTGGGGGCGAAAACGGTGAAAGGGCCTTCACCTTTGAGGGTTTCAGCAAGGCCGGCGGCGGTTACAGCGGTCACCAAGGTGTTGAATTGGCCGGCGGCAACCGCGCTGTCGACGATGTCTTTCTTGTCACCGTGCATGTCGGCGAATGCTGGCATTGCCGCGAATGTCAGTGCGGCAGTTGTGAGCATGAGCGTGCGCTTGAGGCGTTGAGTGGTCGAAGTCAGTTGGGCAAACATAAAAATCTCCTGATACAGGGTTATTTGTTTTGCACAACCTTTGTACAACAATATGCCGCAGAGTTCAGGCTTCGACATGATTTGTAAAGCTTGTCTGGCGAGCAGGCGCAGCACATCCCTGCTGAGCGTTGGCCAGGGGTGTGAGGTGTTGGCAGGTCGAGAGGGCTGTTCGACGGCGGCTATCGCACTTGATTGCGTCCGCCGTGTTTAGCGGTGTAGAGCGCGCGGTCGGCCTTATCCAGCAGGTCGTCGGCACTTGCCGGGGCATCATCGGTGGAGGCAATGCCGGCGCTCAGCGTGACCGAGAATTGCTGGCCGTCGGCAATAAAGTGCAGGTCGGCAAACCGCTGGCGGATTTCATCAAGAATCCGTAAGGCTTGATCGGGCGGGCAGTCCGGCAGCACCACGAGGAACTCTTCGCCGCCGTAACGTCCCAGGCTGTCGATGCGCCGCAGGCGCTGGCGCAGCAAGTTGGCCAGGGCACGAATCACGTTGTCGCCGGCGGCGTGGCCGTAACTGTCGTTAACCTTCTTGAAGAAATCGATATCGAGCATGGCCACGCTGGCGGGTTTTCCGCTGCGCTGCGCACGTTCCAGCTCGACTGCCGCCTGCTCTTTGATGTCGGCATGTTTGAGTAGCCCGGTGAGGCTGTCGCGCGACAGCGCATTGCTCAGCAGGCGCGCGCGCTGGGCGCGGGAGAACACGGCGGCGACCAGGGCGTTGTCGGAAATCGGTTTGGTGACGAAGTCATCGCCGGCCTTGATCAGTGCGTTCATCTGCCGGTTGATATCGGTTTCCGCCGACAGGTAAACGATGGGCACACGCAGCCAGTCGTCGTTCATGCGGATGATCTGCGCCAGCTCGGGACCGGTACAGCCGGGCATGCTCACGTCCAGCAGCACCACCTCGGGGTTGAAGCTGCGCATGCGGGCGAAGATATCAGCCGGTTCGTGAAGCATCTCCACCAGCATATTGGCGCCGCGCAGAATCAGGCTGAAGCGGCTGGCCAGTTCGCGGTCATCATCGATGATTAGCACCCGGTACGGTTCCCCCTGTTGCTGGGCAAAACAGCGCTCCAGGCGGTTTTCCAGTTGTGGGATGTCGACTGGCTTGGTGAAAAAACCCATGGCGCCAACGCGCACGGCTTCAAGGTAGGTGGCGAAATCGTCCTGGGTGGTGATCACCAACAGCGGCAGCGGTTCATCCAGGCGTTGTTGCAGGCTGGCGGCATATTCCAGGCCGGTGAGGCTTTCATCAGGCAGGTTGACGTCGACGATCAGCGCATCGGGCAGTTGTTGTTGCAGTGCGTGGTCGAGGTCGGCGATATGGCTGAAGTGTTCGGCGTGATAGCCGAAGTTGTTCAGTGTCAGGCGCATGTTTTCGCCAATCGCCAATTGATCTTCGAGGATATAAATGCGCCGCGCACTGCTGTTAGGCCGTGGTGGTTTAACCGCGCGAGTGGCGGCTTCCTGCCCACGTTCGGCTTGAAACTGCTGAAGTGCGAGTTGCTGCAGGCTGTGGCTGAAGTCCTGCAGGCTCTGTTGTTCCTTCTGCAGGGTTTCCAGCCACTGATCGGCTTCCTGTTCCAGCTCGCGGGCGCGCTGGCCCAGGCTGCTGAAGCCAAAGGTGCCAGCGGCGCCGGCCAGTTTGTGTAATTGGTCGCGCAGGCTTTGCAGGTGCTGCAGCTGCTCCTGCGGGTCGGCGGCGTGCAACAGGCGTTCGGCTTTCTGTGCGAGGGCGGGCAGTTCTACCTGCAGGCGCACGGCGAAGGCGTTGCTTAACTGCTGCAGGTGTTGCTGCAGTTCATCAGCGGTGCTTTTGCCTTTACTCATGGGCCAGGCTCCAGATCTGGCGCACCTGCGCGGCCAGCTGCATCGGGTCGAAGGGTTTGATGATCACATCGCGGGCGCCGAGGCTGCGGTAATGGGCGATTTCCGCCGGTTGCACCTTGGCGGTCATAAAGGCCACAGGCACCTGGTTGATGTCGATCAGCCGGGCGATCTGCACCAGGGTTTGCGGGCCGTCCATGTCCGGCATCATCACATCTAGCAGGATAAAGTCCGGGGCGAAGCCCTGCAGTTGATCCAGGGCGTCCTGGCCGGATGAGCAGCTGAGCACCTGAAAACCGCCCACTGCTTCCAGCGCGAGCTTGGCCACGGCTTGGATGGAGGGGTCGTCTTCCACGTGCAGAATACGCTGTAGCTCAGACATGCCGGGTTTCCTCAGGGCTGGCTTCTTGGGCCAGGGTAGTCAGTTCAAACCAGAAAGTCGCGCCATGACCGGGGCTTGAGTCGAAACCGATGTGACCGTTCATCCGCTCGATGATTTCCTTGCTGATCGCCAGGCCTAGGCCTGTACCGCCTTTCTGCCGGGTATCGGTGGCATCCGCCTGGGAGAATTTGCTGAAGATGCGCGCCTGGAAATTCTCTGGAACACCGGGCCCGTGGTCGGTCACGCTGACGCGAACGCGCGTGCCCTGTTCGTGCACGCGCACATCAACGGTCTGGCCCTGCGGTGAGAACTTCGCGGCATTGGACAGCAGGTTAGCCAGCACCTGAGCCAGACGCAGTTTGTCGACACGCACGCGGGTCTTGATAGGCAGGTCGTGTAGCTGCAAGTGCACCTGGTAGTGGCTGGCGTAAGGCTGGTTTTCTTCAATGGCCTGTTCCAGCAGCGGTTGCAGTGCTTCGTCCTGTAGCTCGAAGAGCATCTTGCCGGCCACCAGTTTTTCCATGTCGAGCAGGTCATTGATCAGCAAGTTGAGGCGTTGGCTGTTGTCCTGAGCGATCTGCAGCATCTGTTGCATGCCCGCCGGCACGTCTCCCAGCGCGCCGCCATTGACCAGGCCTAGGGAGCCGGCAATCGCGGTCAGCGGCGTGCGCAGTTCATGGCTGACGGTGGAGACGAATTCGTTCTTCATCCGCTCAATGCGTTTGCGCTCTTCAATATCGCGGATGACCGCAATAAAGCGCCGCTCACCCTGGTGACTGATCTGCGAAATGGCCAGCTCAATGGCGAAGCTCTCGCCATTCTTGCGCAGGGCGGTCAGCTCGATTTCCTTGCCCAGAATCTGCTGGATGCCGGTTTTCAGGAAATGGTTGAGGTAGCGGGCACGCATTGAACGTTGCGGCTCAGGCAGCAGCAGGGTGGCCCGGTGCCCGGAAACCTCCAGGTGGCTGTAGCCGAAGATGCGCTCGGCGGCGTGGTTGAAGGTTTCGATATAACCCTGCTGGTCGATGGTAACGATTGCGTCGAGCACGTTGTCGAGCAGGGTGCGCAGGTAATCCTCGCGCTCACGGATGGCCATTTCGGCGGCGATACGTTCGTTGAAGTCCTGAATCTGCACCACGAAGTGCACCGGCGCATCGTTGCTGTCGCGTACCAGTGACACACTCATCAGCACCCAGATGATCCGCCTCTGGCTATCCAGGTAGCGCTTCTCCATCTGATAGGTATTGATCTCGCCGGCCAGCAGCTCTTCGATATGCTGCAGATCGGCATCCAGGTCGTCAGGGTGGGTGATCTGCTGAAAGTTGCTGCGCAGCAGCTCTTCGCGGCTGTAGCCAAGCATCTCGCAGAGCACTTCGTTGACCTCCAGCCATTGCCCCTGCAGCGAGACCAGCGCCATGCCCTGGGGCGCGGTGCTGAAGGCGCTGCTGAAACGCTGTTGACTGAGGCGCAGCTGGTCTTCCACGGCCTTGCGGTCGCTGATGTCCCAGATGAAGCCGGAAATCCATTGCAACTCGCCGTGGCTGTCGTATTCGCCGCGGCCCTTTTCCCGTACCCAGACGCTGCGGCCGTCGGCATGCAACAGGCGGTAGGTCAGTTCGAAGGACTCCTTACGCTCAATCGCAGCCACTGCGCGGTAGGTGATCGGCAGGTCATCCGGGTGCACCACGCTGGAGAAGCTGCGCACGCGGTTGTTGATAAAGTCGTGGGCAGGGTAGCCGCTGAGCGCATAAATCTCCTCGCTCAGGTAGCTCATTGACCAGTTTTCGTCATTGCGGCAGCGGTACACCGCGCCCGGTAAATTGCTGACCAGACCGCGAAAACGACTTTCACTCTTTTGCAGGGCGCGGGTGGTCATGTGCTGGTCATTGATGTCGCTGGCGATGCCCAGGTAACCGGTGATCACGCCCTGTGTATCACGCATGGTGCTGACGGTGAGGTTGACGATGCGCAGCTCGCCGTTTTTACGGCGGTAGGTCCACTGGCGGGTTTCCGGCTCGCCTTGGTCGGGAACGCGGGTGAACACCGCAAAGCCGCTGACGTCCGTGCCCAGCTGGCGAGTCAACTGCTGGCCGCGCGCCTGAATTTCCTCGGTCAGGTGGAACAAGGCTGGGGTGTGGCGGCCAATGACTTCGGCGCTGCGATAACCCAGCAGGCGTTCGGCGCCGGAGTTGAACAGGGTAATCAGGCCGTCGGTATGGGTGGTGATGATGCTGACTCCGGTCGCAGAGTCGAGCACCGCCTGCAGAAAGCTGCGCGCTTCGCGGGTCTGTTCTTCATGGCGCATGCGCTCCAGGGTGGCGCCGACCCAGCGGGCGAACAGGCGCATAAACTCTTCATCGGCCTCATCAAAGGGCGTCGCGCGCGCCTTGCTGGACGCGAAGCACAGGGTGCCGAAGCGCTGACCGGTGACCCAGATGCTGGTGCCGATATAGCTTTCCAAGGCAAACAGCGGGTAACAGGGGTGGGCGGCATGTTCACTCTGGCCCATGGCTGCAATGGCGACTACATCATTGCTGCGCAGGGTAATGCTGCAATAGGTGTCACCGAGGACGAAGCATTGACCGTCCTGCAGGGTGTCGGGCGGCGACACTTGAACCCTGACCTGGTAGGTGTCCGCCTCGATCTGGCTGATGATGCCGATTGGCATGTCATAGAATTGTGCACCCAGTTGCAGGGCCTGGCGCAGTTGTTCGTGGCTGCTCAGCTTAGGCAGTGCAGCAATTTCATTGAGCGCGCGTAAGGCTGCTTGCTGACGCTGCATATGTTGCTGGGTCTGCATGCGTTGATGGTCGCGGCGCAGGGCTTCGAGCAGCTGGCCGAGAGTAGTCAGCAGCGGTTGCAGTTGTGTGGCGAACTCTTCGTCGTAGCCACCTTCGCGGTTCGCCAAACCGAGCATGCCGCGCAGCTCGCCGTTGGCATGAATGGGCAAGCCGGCAAATGCCAATAGCGGCGGGTGACCGGGGGGCAATCCGGCACGGTTCGGGTGATTGGCCGGGTCGTTGCTGATCAGTGCATGACCACTGCGGATCACCTGGCCAAACAGGCTGTTGAGGTTGCGAAACTCCAGGCCTTGCGGCGCATGGGCGGCGAAGAACGCGCTGCTCTGGGCATCCCAGGCGATATTGCTAATGGCGAATGTACGCAGGTAGGGCGCACCGGCTTCGTCACGACGGATTTCGCCGATAAAGCCGAACTGACTGGCACTGACTTGCAGAATACGGCCGAGCAGCGTTTCGAAGGATTCGCGCTGATTGTCGGCATTGATATAGGCCGCCTGCGTTTCGGTGATCAACGCCAGTAGCTGGCGCGCCTCTTCGCTTTGTTGGTGCTTGGCCTCTAGTTCGGCGTTGTGGCGCTGAATAAACCGTTGACTGCTGTGACGTGTGGCCTGGAGCAGCAACAGCAACAGCATTTCGGCGGCCAGCCAGGCTAGTAACCACTTGGCCACCAGCCAGTGGTTGTCGCGCAGGTGCAGGCTGTACAGCGTGGTGATGTCACGCCAGCTCAGGACGGTAACGCTGCTTTCGGGGTTGGCCGGCTCGACTTGGTAGTCATTCAAGAGCACCTGGTTGAGCAGGTAGGTGCGGCCGCGGTCCTCCAGCAATGTGAAGGTATTGCCTGCGTCCGGGGCGGGCAGGCGATGCTCTGCTTGCCAGTGTTGTATCTGCACCTGTGAGAAGCCCGCCAGGTGCCAGTAAGCGTGCGGTGTTGCCGGAGCGTTGCGCGCGTCATCGCTGCTGGCGGACGTTTGAATCTGACGTTTGACCAACAGGGCTACGCCGGCATCCAGCTCACGGTCCAGCTGTGGCAAGTTATTCAATACATCCAGGCTGACCTCCAGCGCGCCGACATTCATGCGACCGTCAGGGGTGTCCACCGTCAATGGCACAATGGCGCGCATGCTCAGGGCGTCGCCATCCACCGTAAGGCCTGCCTTGGCGGCACCTTCGCTCAGGCTGTCGAGCAACATGGGGCGCTGCGCGCTGGGGAAGTCGGCAAACGACTGCGGTTCATGTACACGCAGCAGCACTTCGGCCGAAGGAGCCAGGTGGATCGAGAGGTTAAACGGGCGAATGCCTTGCAGGTTGCGCCAACGCGGCGCAAGGCGGGTGTAGAGCTGGTCGCGGATAGCGTTGAGGTGTTGTCTGTCTGCGGGCGCACCGCCTGTTAGCGTCTGTGCCTGACGCACCAGGTCAACCAGCCAGGCGTCGGCCGCTAAGGTTTCAGCCAGTAGCTGCGCCTGTTGCTCCAGCTCATGCTGGCTGTTGTACAGGGTGAGGCGTTGCAGCTCATGCTGTTTGGCGATTTGCAGGGTCCACAGGGTTTCCCGCTCGTTCAGCGCAATACCGCCGAGCACGCTGAAAAGCAGCGCCAGGCCCAGGCTACCCAAGCCGATAATCCCGTGGATGGCGTTGAGTTTGAAGGGTTTAAACATCCTTCAGCTCCGTCATGCGTCTAGCCAGGCAGAGTGCCATTCAGATCAGCCCCGCCAGCCGGCGTAGGCGGGCCAACTCGGGGTCATCAGGTGCACTGTTGAGTTCACAGGCGGCCAGGCGCATGAGGATGTTCTCGCGTTTGAGGTTGTGGGCAGGCAGGTTGTAGCACGCGCCGATCAGCTCGCGCAGCTGCAATGGCACGTGCCATTGTGCCTTGATACTGATGGCAAACGGGCCGCTGAATTGGTCCAGGGACTGTAACACATGGCCTTCACTGAAACACTGCCCGCTGTCCTGCCAAACCTGCGCCAGGTACAGCACACACAATTCGCCCATGCGGTGCAGCAGGGCCGCGGTGTGGAACGGCGCTGGGTCCAGGGCGCATTGGCGGGCGAGCTGAGTGCTGCGCTCAATCAGTAACTCGGTGCTGTCCAGGTGGGCCTGGGCAAACAGGCGCAGCAGGGCGTTATCCAGCACGCTGCATTGGCGTAATGCCAGGCCCAATGCCAGGTTCAAGCTGTTGTCTGCGCCCAGTTTCTGCAACGCGTCGAGCAGGCTGATGCAGGGCTTACCCGCCAGGTTGTAGGCGCTGCTATTGGCCACGGCGAGCAGGCGTGCGGTAAGTGCGGGGTCGTGCTGCCATTTGCTGGCCAACAGGCGTAAGTCGACAGACTCACCCCTAAAGCGTTGCAGCAGATGATCGCGAACATGTGATTTGAGCGGTAACTGCAGCTCATGACTGGGCACGTTGGCCAGGTGGCTGAGCAGGTCCTGGTGTGCGGTGCTCGGGTGGTGTAACTCATCGCCTGTCGAGGGCAGCAAGACGGCCAGGCTGGCGGCGACATGCTCGGCCTGAAAGGGCTTGCTGATAAAAGCGCTGATTTTCAAAGCACGCACGGCCAGTACGCTGGCGCGGTCGGAACGGCCGGTGATCACTACCAGCGGCGTGCTGCTGTTGTCGCGGCGCACCTGCTCAAGCAAGCGGGTGCCGGGGCCGTCCGGCAGATTCCAATCACAAATGACCAGCTCAGCGGGGCGCTGCTGCCATTCGCGCAGGGCCGCGCTGACGCTGTCGAGGCATACCACGTGGCTGGTAGGGCGCAGGCTGAGGACGATCTGCTTGAGCAGATCGGCGATCCAGCTGTCATCTTCCAGAATCATGACGCGCATGCGTGCTGCCTTAGCTCGTGGTTGTGGCGCTGCGCGCCAGGTGTGCGATCAAGTGTTCTGCCGGTTGCGGGCGACCGAAATAGTAGCCCTGGGCATGGTCGCAGCCGAGTTGTTGGAGCAATTCGACCTGTTCGAGCTGCTCAATGCCTTCGGCCAGTACCTTGAGCCCCAGGCTATGACCTAACGCGATGACGGCTCGCGTGATGGCCACGTCGTCCTGATCATGCGGTAAGCCACTGACAAAGCTCTGATCCAGTTTAAGTTTGTGCACGGGTAGGCGCTTGAGGCGTGCCAGCGAGCTGTAGCCCGTGCCGAAGTCATCAATCGCCAGGCGGACACCGAGTGCGCGCAGGCGCTCAAGCAAGGCCAGCGCGGCGTCGGGGTCTTCCATCACCGCGCTTTCGGTCACTTCCAGCTCCAGGTATGCCGGGGCCAGGCCGGTATCACGCAGTACCTCTGCCACTCGTCGGTCCAGCCCACCCCGGCTGAACAGGCGACTGGAGGCATTCACGGAAACAAAGCGCAGCGAATACCCCGCGATCTGCCAGGCGACCATCTGCCGACAACTCTGCTCCAGTACCCAGGCGTCGATGGCGCCGATCAGCCCGGTTTCTTCGGCAATCGGGATAAATTCGCCGGGCGGCACCAGCCCGCGTTGCGGGTGCTGCCAGCGCACCAGGGCTTCAACGCCGATCATTTCCTGGCTGTGCAGGCAGACCAGCGGTTGGTAGTAGACGCGCAGCTCCTGATGATCCAGGGCATGACGCAGGGCGCTGGCCAGTTCGACGCGTTGGCGGGCGTGTTCAGTCAGCTCCTGGCTGTAAAAGGCATAGCTTTCGCGGCCGTTACTTTTGGCTTTGAACAGCGCTGAGTCGGCATTGCGCAACACCTGGCCGACATCAGTGGCCTCTGCAGGGTAGAGGCTGATGCCGATGCTGGCGGTGACGAACAGCTCCTGTTGATTGATTCGGAAGGCCTGGGTCAGGCACGCCTGCAAGCGCTGGGCGACCACGGCGGCCTGCTCGGCACTGCTGCAGCTCTCATCGAGTAGGCCGAACTCGTCGCCGCCCAGGCGGGCGAGCGTCATACGCTTGCCGAGCTGCTGGCCGAGGCGCTCGCCCACCTCCTTGAGTAGCATGTCACCGATGGTGTGGCCGAGGCTTTCGTTGATGTGCTTGAAATGGTCGAGGTCAATCAGCAGTACCGCGCCACGCTGCTCATCATGCGTGGCGCGCTCGAGGGCGCGCTCGACACGCTCGGTGAACAGCAGGCGGTTGGGCAGGTTGCTCAATGGGTCGTGATGCGCCAGGTAATCCAACTCGCGTTGTGAGCGTTTCAACGCGCTGATATCGGAGAACACTGCGACGTAATGGCTGATCTCGCCCTGCTCGTCGTGAATCACGCGGATGCATTGCCACTGCGGGTAGATTTCGCCGCTTTTGCGCCGATTCCAAATTTCGCCGCTCCACGCCCCGCGGTTTTGCAGGGCATGCCATAGGCTGTCGTAAAAGGCTTGGTCATGCCGTCCGGATTTCAGAATGGCCGGTGACTGGCCGAGGATTTCATCCTGGCTGTAACCGGTGATACGCGTAAAAGCCGGGTTGCAGTGCACGATGTGTTGCTGCACATCGGTGACCAGCACGCCTTCCTGGGTAGCATCGAAGACCGCAGCGGCCTGGCGCAGGCTGTCTTCGTCGTAGCGGCGCTGGGTAATGTCGCTGGCGGTACCGATCAGGCGTTCGGCCTGGCCATGCTCGTCGAGCAACAGGCGTCCGCGTGACTGAATCCAGCGGTAGCTGCCGTCCTGGTGCAGCAGGCGATAGTTGACTTCATAGGGCGCAGGGTTGCAGGCGGCCAGGCGCTGTTCCAGGTTACGCTCGAAGAGCACGCGGTCATCGGGGTGCAGTCGCTGCCGCCAGAGGTCGGGGTCATCGCCCAGTGCTTCAGGGCCCACGCCCAAGAGTGCCGAGTAGCCGGGGGAGAAATAGAGTTTCTGGGTTTGCAGATCCCAGTCCCACATACCGTCCTTGGCCGCCTCCAATGCCTGATGCAAGCGCTGCTTACTGCTGCTCAGCGCCAGGTTGACCTGGTTGTGCTGTTGACGATGGGTGCGCAGAACGGCGTACAGCAAACCAGCAGTGAGCAGCACAAAGCCCAGCCCCTTGAGCAGTTGTACGCGTTCCAGTTGCGCCAGCGGCAGGCCCAGAGTGGCCAGCAAGCGATCACTGAAAAACACCCAAAGGCCAGCGGCCAAGGCATAGGTGAGCGTCAAGCGCCAAGGGCTTTGCGGGATATTCATGGGGTAAAAGTCAGTCCTTTGTGTAAGGCCGGCATTATAGATGTAGATAGGGCGCGGCATTCTTATGCAAAAGACCAACTGGTTTTCTGATCCGGGTCAGGGATAATGTGTACAGATGTGCGCTAAAAAGCAGCCATGTCTTTCCTTTTTCATGAGGCACGTGATCCATGTGGTACAACGGTTTTCTCGATCTGTCGGTCTGGCAACTGATCGCAGTCACTCTGCTGATGACGCACGTGACCATCGTCAGTGTCACGGTTTACCTGCATCGCTACTCGGCGCACCGCGCGCTTGAATTGCACCCTGCGCTGAAGCACTTCTTCCGTTTCTGGCTGTGGCTGACCACGGCACAAAACACCCGCGAGTGGACGGCAATCCACCGTAAACACCATGCCAAATGCGAAACCGTGGATGATCCGCACAGTCCGGTGATCAAGGGCCTGGGCACGGTGTTGCGTACCGGTGCCGAGCTGTACCGCGAAGAGGCGAAGAACCTGGAAACCCTGCGCATCTACGGTAAAAACTGCCCCGAAGACTGGATCGAACGTAACCTCTATTCACGCTTCCCGGTTGGCGGCGTGGCATTGATGGGCGCCATCGACCTGGCGCTGTTTGGTGCTGCTGGTATCACCATCTGGGCTATTCAGATGATGTGGATTCCGGTCTGGGCGGCGGGCGTGATCAATGGCCTTGGTCATGCCGTTGGCTACCGCAACTTCGAGTGCCGCGATGCGGCGACCAACCTGGTGCCCTGGGGCATTCTGATTGGCGGTGAAGAGCTGCATAACAATCACCACACCTACCCAAACAGCGCCAAGCTGTCGGTGAAGAAGTGGGAGTTCGACATGGGCTGGTTCTGGATCAAGCTGTTCAGTCTGCTTGGTTTGGCCCAGGTGCAGCGCGTTGCGCCGATCGCCCACCGGGTAGAAGGCAAGCGTAGCCTGGACATGGATACTGCAATGGCCATCCTCAACAACCGCTTCCAGATCATGGCGCAGTACCGCAAGTTGGTGATCGCACCGTTGGTGCAGCAGGAACTGGCCAAGGCAGATGCTTCGGTTCGTCACCACTTCCACCGCGCCAAGCGTTTGCTCTCGCGTGAGCCGAGCCTGCTGGACGAAGGTCACCAGGCGCGCATCCAGCGCATGCTGGAGCAGAGCCAGGCACTCAAGGTGATCTACGAGAAGCGCCTGGCCCTGCAGCAAATCTGGGTGAAAACCAGCGCCAATGGTCATGACATGCTTGAAGCCATCAAGCAGTGGGTCACTGAGGCCGAAGCCAGTGGCATTCAGTCGCTGCGTGAATTCGCCGAACAACTGAAGACCTACTCGCTGCGTCCGGCGACGGCCTGACGGTCTTTTACGCCCACGAAGCCCGCCTATTGGCGGGCTTTTTAACTTCTGGCGTATGCTGCTGTCATATCCCCGTTATCTGAGAGCGGCGGCGGTGTTTATGGATGAAGTCAACAGGCAGCAGCTGGAGCAGGAAGAGCTGACACTGGCGTTGTTGCACACGCGTGCCGAGGTGGCGCGGCTACAGGAACGCGAGCAGCTGTTCAGCACCCTACTTGGCAGTGTGAACGCGGTGCTCTGGGCATTTGACTGGAATGCCCAGCGGGTGGTCTACGTCAGCCCCGCCTATGAGCGCGTCTTCGGACGCTCCACCGAGCTGTTGCTGGCCGGCTACGACGAGTGGCGCAACAACATCTACCCCGATGACCTGGAATACGCCGCCGAAAGTTTTGCCCAAGTGCTGGAAACCGGCGCCGTCGAAGCGCGCGAGTACCGCATCATCCGTGGTGATGGCCAGGTCCGCTGGCTGAGTGATAAGTGCTTTGTCAGCCGTGAAAGCTCGCCGGGTAAGCCGCATATTATTGTTGGCATTGCCGAAGACATCACTGAGAAGAAACAGCTGGAAGGTGAGCTGCACCGCCTGGCCACCACCGATGTGCTGACCCAGAGCAGTAACCGTCGGCACTTCTTCGAATGCGCTCAGCGCGAGTTCGAGCAGGCCCGTGAATACAACAGTCCACTGGCCTTTCTACTGCTCGACCTAGATGACTTCAAGCAGATCAATGACCGCTATGGCCACCAGATGGGTGATCAGGTGCTGCAGCGTCTGGCCTACTGCGGGGCGACCACTCTGCGCCGTGGTGATCTGTTCGGACGCATCGGTGGGGAGGAGTTTGCCGCGTTGTTTCCGCGCTGCGAGCCGGCCTTGGCCGAGCAGATTGCCGAGCGGTTACAGCGCGATACACGGCGGCTGAGTTTCAGCCATGCCGGGACAACGTTCGGCATCACCCTGAGCCAGGGCCTCACCAGCCTGCGCCCCGAAGATGCAAGCCTGGATGCCTTGTATGCCCGGGCGGATGCCGCGATGTACCGGGCTAAACGCCAGGGCAAGAATCAGGTGGTGGTGGACTGATCACGCGCCGAGGAATGACGGTCTGCGTGCTGGCGATAAACCGCCTCTTCATATTTTGCTATCGGCAAAAATCCGCTTATCGCTGCTTCGGTCAGGCTTCGGCACTCCCCCGGAAAGCCTGTAAAACCTTGTAATAGACGTGTCGGCGAGCTGTTTTTGGCGGCTGGCACAGTATCTGCGTAGGGCTCTCTACATAACGGCCTGGTTGATGGGCCGACAATAAAAATGAAGAGACCTGCGCCATTATGCTGACCTGTCCGCTGCCATGCCCTCATTCCCCAGCTCGCGCTGACTGTTCTCACGCGCTCACCTGATCTCGCTTATTGCAAGGCCGCTCTGGCTGCGGCCCCCGTTCGCCTGTCCGGCGCCTGGCTTTGCAATAACCCCCGAATTCGGTGCGCGCCTGCCGCTTCATCCGTGAAGACAGTACCCGCACCGATGTGCAACCCACACACAACTGGAGAAAACATAATGAGAAAGACCTCCCTGGCCCTGGCCGTCGCGGCTAGCACCCTGGGCTTGTCCCTGAGCCAAGTCGCCCATGCCGATTTTATTGGCGACAGCAAAGCCACTCTCGAAGCGCGTAACTTCTACTTCAATCGTGATTTCCGCCAGGGCAATAGCGATGCGCCTGCGCAGAGCCAGTCCAAGCAAGAAGAGTGGGCGCAAGGTTTTATTCTGCGTGCGAACTCTGGGTTTACCGACGGTACAGTAGGTTTTGGCGCTGATGCTATTGGCATGTTCGGTTTCAAACTGGATTCTGGTGACGGTACCGCCGGCAGTGGCTTGCTGGTCCCTGATAATTCTTCCGGTGGTTCTCAGGACAACTACTCAGACCTGGCAGTTGCTGCCAAGGCGAAGATTTCCAACAGCACCCTGCGCGTAGGTCAGATGCAGTTCAAAAATGCTGCTATCGCATCCAGCGACAGTCGCCTTCTGCCGCAGGTGTTTGAAGCTGGCCACCTGGTCTCGCAAGAGATCGATGGGCTGATGCTTGAAGCTGCACACGTGCGTGAAGTGAACAATCGTAACTCCAGTGACTACGAAGATATTTCGGTTACCAATAGCTTCAATAGCACCCGTGGCACTGTAGGTACCCGTGGTATCCGCTTGAGCGGTGGTTCCACGACTGATGCTTTTGATTTCATTGGCGGTACCTACAAAATCACCAAGGATCTGACGGCCGGTTATTACTATTCCAACCTGGACGAGCTGTATAAGCAGCATTCCTTTAACGCCGTGCATGTACTGCCTCTGGGCGATAAGCAAAGCCTGAAAACTGACCTGCGTTATGCGCGCTCCACTGACGACGGCAACCGTAGCAACATCGACAACACAGCTATAGGTGCCATGGTTACCTATGGTCTGGATGGTCACGCCTTCGGCCTGGGCTACCAGAAAATGAGCGGTGACACCGGCTTCGCCTATATCAATGGCACTGACCCGTTCCTGGTTAACTACGTGCAGATCGGCGACTTTGCCAACAAAGACGAAAAGTCTTACCAGGCACGTTATGACTTCAATTTCGCCTCGATCGGTATTCCGGGCCTGACCTTTATGACTCGTTACTTGACCGGCGACAATGTCGATCGTGGTCGCGGGATCTCCGAAGGCAAGGAGTGGGAGCGCAATAGCGAGTTGATGTATGTGTTCCAGGAGGGGGCGTTGAAGAACCTGGGCGTGCGCTGGCGTAACGCGTCGGTGCGTTCCAACTTCGCGAACGACATCGACGAAAACCGTCTGATCGTCAGCTACACCCTGCCACTGCTCTGATTGCGGTGGCTGTAGGCTGAGTTGTTGCATCCAGCCCTGCCTGCACTGAACAAAAAACCCGGACTCCGTTCCGGGTTTTTTATCGCCTGCGATTGACCGCTGTATGAAGGCCGGGCGGTACTTGCTATTCAATATATAAAAGAATAGATTGTTTTTATCTTAATTGAGTTGCTTGCCATGACGCCTGAACATCCGCCTCTCGATATCCAGCAACTACGCGCCAATGCCGATGCGGCGGGGCAGTTGCTCAAGGCTCTGGGCAATCCGGATCGCCTGTTGTTGCTGTGTCAGCTCTCCCAGGGCGAACGCAATGTCAGCGAGCTGGAAACGCTGCTGGGTATTCAACAGCCGACGCTGTCGCAGCAACTGGCGGTGTTGCGCCGTGAAGGGCTGGTGGCGACCCGTCGTGAGGGTAAGCAGATCTATTACTGCATCAGCAGCCCGGCGGCGCTGGCGGTGATCAACACCCTGTATCAGCTGTTCTGCGCAGGTGAGCAATGAGTATCGATTGGTACAACTTCACACCTTGGAGCGCCCTGGCGGGTGGCGCATTGATTGGCCTGGCCGCCAGCTTGTTTGCCGTAATGAATGGCCGGGTGGCCGGCATCAGCGGCCTGCTCGGCAGTTTGCTCGAGCGCGGTGAAGGGCGGGGCGAGAAGGGCCTATTTCTGCTGGGCGTGCTGATCGCGCCGCTGCTCTGGCAGCTGTTTAGCCGTCTGCCTGAAATTCAGATCGACAACGGCTGGCTCGCGCTGACGGTTGCCGGTCTGCTGGTCGGTGTCGGCACCCGTTATGGCGCAGGTTGCACCAGCGGGCATGGCGTCTGTGGTTTATCGCGGCTGTCACCGCGTTCCCTGGCTGCCACCTTAAGTTTTATGGCCGCCGGTTTCGCCACGGTGTTTGTCCTGCGTCATCTGCTGGAGGCTTGAGCATGCGCAAACTGTTGGCCTTTTTCGCCGGTGTGACCTTTGGCATCGGCCTGCTTAGCGCAGGCATGGCCAACCCGGCCAAGGTGCTGGCGTTTCTCGACCTGGCCGGTGCCTGGGATCCATCGCTGGCCCTGGTGATGGTGGCGGCGATTGGCGTGGCATTTCTGCCGTTCAGTTGGGCGCGCTCGCAGCGCAGCAGTCTGCTTGGTGCGCCGATGCAGTTACCGGGCAAACGTGAGCTGGATCGGCGGTTGATCGGCGGCAGCCTGTTGTTCGGTGTCGGCTGGGGGATTGCTGGCATCTGTCCGGGCCCAGCCGTGGCGATTCTGCTCACAGGGCGCTGGCAGGTGCTGCTGTTCGTGGCGGCCATGCTGGTGGGAATGGTTGTGTTTGCTGCGCTGGAACGCCGGCGCGGGTAATTGATGATCGGGAGATCACTATGAAAGCAAATGTTGGCACCCTCGACCGTAGCCTGCGCATTGCCGCAGGTCTGATTCTGTTGGGCTTGAGCCTGAGCGGCGTGATTGGCCTCTGGGGGCTGATCGGCATCGTGCCGCTGGCAACCGGTCTGTTTCGCTTCTGTCCGCTATACCCGCTGCTGGGTATCAGCACCTGCAAGACCAAGGCTTAACCCACTGCAATACCGACCGGTTTCACCGCCGGTCGGTTGGAGCTGCCATGTCCCCGCTCATTCAGGCCTTTTTCGACCCTGCCACCTCGACCTACAGTTATGTCGTCAGTGATCCAGCCACTTCACACTGCGCCATTATCGATTCGGTGCTGGATTACGATGCGGCGGCCGGGCGAACCGCCACCACCAGCGCCGACCGCTTGATCGCCTACGTGCGCGAGCAGGGCCTAAGCGTGCAATGGTTGCTGGAAACCCATGTGCATGCCGACCACCTGTCCGCCGCGCCCTATCTCAAGGCTGCTTTGGGTGGGCAATTGGCAATCGGTGAGCAGATCCGCGTGGTGCAGAACACCTTCGGCAAGTTGTTCAATGCCGGTAGCGAGTTCGCCGTTGATGGCCGCCAGTTCGATCAGTTGTTCCGTGATGAGCAGGTGTTTCAGCTCGGCTCGCTAAATGCCCGTGCCCTGCATACCCCTGGGCATACACCAGCCTGCATGACTTACCTGATCGGCGATGCAGCGTTTGTTGGGGACACCCTGTTTATGCCGGATTACGGCACCGCGCGCTGCGATTTTCCTGGCGGCGATGCGCGTGCGCTGTACCGCTCGATTGCCCGGCTGTTTGCCCTGCCAGACAGCACCCGACTATTCATGTGCCACGACTACCTGGCGCCGGGGCGTGAGCAGCATCGCTACCAGACCACCGTGGCCGAGCAGCGCGTGCATAACGTGCATGTGCACCAGGGCGTCGACGAGGAGGCCTTTGTCGCCATGCGTCAGGCCCGCGATGCCAGCCTGGGCATGCCGGCGTTGATGCTGCCCTCGGTGCAGGTGAATATGCGCGCCGGCCATTTGCCGCCCGCCGAAGACAATGGTGTGCGTTACCTCAAGGTGCCGCTGAATGTTCTCTAGGTGGACGCTGCTGACTACCTTGCTTCGTTACGACCGCGATCAGGCAGGCCGCGATCTGCTCGCCGCCTGCCTGGTCTGTCTGCTGCTGGTGCCACAGGCGTTGGCCTATGCGCAGCTTGCCGGGTTGCCGGCGGTGGCGGGGTTGTACGCGAGCATTCTGCCGCTGGTTGTCTATGCCTTGATCGGGGCCAGTCCCGGCGTGGCACTGTCGTTCGGCCCGGTGGCGGTGCTATCGCTGATGACTGCGGCGGCCTTGGCCCCGGTGGCTGCCGCTGGTACTGCGGCGTATCTGGCAGCGGCCACCACCTTGACCCTGTTGGTCGGCATGTTCCTGCTGCTGATGGGGCTGTTGCGGATGGGCTTTGTCGCCAACTTTCTCAGCCATCCGGTGATTTCCGGTTTTGTCAGCGGTTCGGCGCTGCTGATTGCGGTCAGCCAGTTCAAGCATTTATTGGGCATCTCCGCCGACGGCTTGACCCTGTTTCAGGTGCTGCCCGCGCTGTATACGCAGTTACCGGCGCTGCATTTGCCGACGCTGCTTTTGGGGCTGAGTAGCCTGGCGCTGCTGGTGCTGCTGCGTAACCTGGGCCTGTTCGGTGTGCCTGAGGCGCTGGCGCTGCGTATCAGGCAGTTGAGTGCGTTGTTGCTGATGCTGTTGGCGATGGCCCTCGGCGCGCTGCTGCAACTGGAGGCGTATGGCGTGCGGGTGGTCGGCACGGTGGCCGCGGGTCTACCGCCACTGGGGCTGCCGAACCTGGAGCTGGGCTTGTTGCGCGAGTTGCTGCCAGCGGCCGTGTTGATTGCCCTGGTGGGCTTTGTCGAGTCGGTGTCCATTGCCCAGAGTCAGGCGATGCGCAAGCGTCAGTCGATCAACCCTGACCAGGAACTGCTCGGTCAGGGCGCCGCCAACATCGCTGCCGCATGCAGTGGTGGCATGCCGGTCGCGGCGAGCTTTTCGCGCTCGGCGCTGGCGCTGCAAAGCAATGTGGCCACGCCGTTGGTGGGTGTGTTTGCGGCGGGGTTGATGCTGGCTGCGGTTCTGGGGCTGGCGCCGTTGCTGCAGCACCTGCCGCAAGCGGTATTGGCCGCGAGCATTATTGTCGCGGTAATGGGGCTGATTGATGTATCCAGCCTGCGCCGCACCTGGCGCTATTCACCGCAGGAAGGGATGGCGCAGCTGGCAACGCTGGTCGGCGTGCTGTTGTACGGTGTTGAGGCCGGTATTCTGCTTGGGGTGAGTCTGTCGCTCCTGTTGTTTCTCTGGCGTACCAGCCGGCCGCATATGGCGGTGGTCGGCCAGCTGCCCGGCAGCGAGCACTTTCGCAATGTCGAGCGCTATCAGGTCGTGGAAAGTCCCAGCGTGCTGTCGCTGCGCGTCGATGAAAGCCTGTACTTCCCCAATGCGCGGTTTCTGGAAGAGCGTATCGGCGCGCTGATTGCCAAGCGCTCAAGCGTGCGGCATCTGGTGTTGATGTGCTCCGGGGTCAATCAGATTGATGCCAGCGCGCTGGATACCCTGGAGGCGATCAGCGAGCGTCTGCACAGCGCAGGCGTGCAGCTGCACCTGGCCGAAGTGAAGGGGCCGGTGATGGATCGACTGCAGCGTTCGGAGTTTCTGCAACGCTTTGGCGGGCAGGTATTTGTCAGCCAGTACCAGGCGTTGCGAACGCTGGATGCAGAAAGTACGGCGCGGGCCATGCGCGCGCAGTGAATCTGAGCTAAACGTTATCCACCGCGTGTCGATACGCTGGTTGATCAGGGATGAGTTATTGATCATCTGCCCTGAGCAATTTTGTCCTGCTTGAGGCGCTTAAATGTTCGGATCAAAGAGTCACAGTGAATTACAGCAGTGCCAGTTAAAGCTGGCGGCCAGCCAGCAAGTAATCGGGGCCATCCGACAAACCTTCGCCATGATCGAGTTCACCGCCCAGGGCGAGATTCTCGATGCCAACGCGCCGTTTCTCGCCGTCATGGGCTATCGCCTGGAAGAAGTACGCGGTCAGCACCACCGCATGTTCTGCAGCCAAGCGCAGCTGGCCAGTCCGGTTTATGCAAAATTCTGGCAGCGTCTGGCTGACGGTGAGAGCTTCAGTGACCGCTACATGCGCATTGCCAAGGGCGGCGGTGAAGTCTGGCTGGAAGCCAGCTACCTGCCAGTACGGGATGCCCAGGGTAAGGTTGTGAAGGTGATTAAACTGGCCGCAGATATCACCGAGCGCATGCACGTTGAGCATCAGCACGACAGCTATCTGCAGGCGATCAACCGTTCCACTGCCGTGATCGAGTTCAACCTGGCGGGTGAGGTGCAGGAGGCCAATGAAAACTTCCTCAGCACCATGGGCTATCGCTTGGAGGAGATCCGTGGCGTGCATCACCGCCAGTTCTGCACCCATGAGGAGGCCGCCAGTGATGAGTACCGGCGCTTCTGGCAACGCCTGAACCAGGGCGAATTCATTGCTGATCGCTTCAAGCGCTTGGCCAAAGGCGGGCGTGTGGTCTGGCTGCGGGCGACGTACAACCCACTGTATGACGCGAGTGGTCGGCTGTATGGCGTGGTCAAGTTCGCCACTGATATCACCCATCAGATTGAGCACCGTGAGGCCGAATCCGCTGCCGCGCAACTGGCGTTTGATATCGCCCGGGAAACCGATGAAAGCGCGATCAAGGGCGCCGCCACCGTGGAAGAGACGGTACAGGTGGTGCGCGGCATCGCCGATGAGCTTTCAAAGGTAGCAGGCAATATCGAGGCCTTGAGCGCGCAGTCAGAACGCATCAGCAGCATCGTTCAGGTGATCCGCGGGATTGCCGAACAAACCAATCTATTGGCGCTCAATGCGGCCATCGAGGCGGCACGAGCTGGTGAACAAGGCCGCGGCTTTGCTGTGGTGGCGGATGAGGTGCGCAACCTGGCGGCGCGCACCAGCCAGGCCACGGTGGAGATCAATGACGTGGTACGCCTCAATCATGACCTGGCCTTGCAGGCTGTGAGCGGGATGGAAGGCAGTAAACAGAAGGCTGAGCAGGGTGTGCTGCTCGCCAACAAAGCAGGCGAGGTGATGCTGGAGATCCGCGACGAAGCGCAGCGCGTGGTGGACGCTATTGGGCAATTCACCGAGGCCATGCAGGACTGAGGTATGCCCAGTCGCTGGCGGCCGGGCATGCTGCTCTCAGCGGTCTAGCGGCGCGACTCGCGCGCCGCAATCAGTGCTCTTCCAGGGCGTCGGCGAACTGGCGTACGGCATCCACCACTTGCCGTGCGCCGCTCTGGATTTCTTCGATGACATCACCGGCTTGGTTGACCAGGTTCACCCCTTGGTCGACCTTGTGACGGCTTGCCTGCATGCTATCGACCGAAACCTGCGCCAGTTCATGGTTGCGCTTGACGACTTCGACAATCTCCACGGTGGCCTGGCTGGTGCGCGCGGCCAGGTTGCGCACCTCATCCGCCACCACGGCAAAGCCACGGCCTTGTTCACCGGCACGCGCCGCCTCGATGGCCGCATTGAGCGCCAAGAGGTTGGTTTGCTCGGCAATCCCGCGGATCACCTGAACGATGCTGCTGATCATCTCCGATTGCTGGCTGACAGCGGTGATGCCTTCGGCGGCGCGTGACAGCTCATCGGCGATGCCGCGCACGACATCAACGGTTTCACGAATCACCTTGGCACCATGGCGGGCGCTTTCATCGGTTTGCTGGGAGATCTCGTAGGCCAGCTTGGCGGCTTCTGACTCGGCCTGCTGCTGACGTACCAGGCCCGTGACATCGCGGGCAAATTTGACGACCTTGTAGAGCTTGCCGCTGGCGTCAAACACTGGGTTGTACGTGGCGCTCAGCCAAACGGTGTCGCCATGCCGATTGATGCGCTGGAAGCGACCGGAGAAGAACTCGCCTTTGTTCAGGCGCTCCCAGAAGCGGCGGTATTCGGCGGAGTCCGCCTCCTCTCGGGTGCAGAACATGCGGTGGTGTTTGCCGCGAATCTCATTCAGGCGATAACCCATGGTTTGCTCGAAGTTTTCATTGGCTTCAAGCACTTCGCCTTTGGGGTTGAAGGCAATTACGGCCATGGAACGGCTAATGGCCTCAACCATGCTGTTCTGTTCCTGCTCGCGGGCTACCAGCGCGGTAATGTCGGTAGCCAGTTTGAGCACGCCTTCAATACGGCCATCAGGACCCTTGATCGGGTTGTAACTGGCCTCTAGCCAGACTTCCTGGCCTTGCTTGTGGCGTCTTAGGAAACGCTCGCGGATGAACTCACCCGCGGCCAGGCGCTGCCAGAACTTCCGGTACTCGGCACTGGCTTGGTAGTCGGGAAAACAGAAGATGCGATGATGCTGACCAACGATTTCCTCAAGTCGATAACCCATTGTGGCCAGCAGGTTTTCGTTGGCGCTGACGATGGTGCCGTCAGGTTTGAATTCAATCATGGCGGTCGAACGGTCGACGGCCATCTTCCTGGCTTCTGCGGCCCGCAGTTTAGCCAGCGCGCTGCTGAGCGCTTGTTTAATTGCCTTGTTGAACATCATTTTCCCCTGCCAGCCCACTGGCGCTCACCAGAACTGTATCGGACTGGCAGGGCGAAACTTTACATCCTACCTTGAATGTTTAACCAGCCATTTGCGGGCCCGGCTGCTGCTGGGTGATGCAGTGAATATTGCCGCCGCCCAGCAGAATCTCCCGGCCCGGCACCATCACCACGCGATGCTCAGGGAACAGGCGACGCAGAATTGCCTCGGCCTCGGCATCCTTGGGGTCGTCGAACTTTGGCGCGATGATGCCGCCGTTGACGATCAGGAAGTTGACGTAGGAACCCGCCAGACGGATCGACGGATCACGCTCCTGGGTGCCGGCCACCAGATCGACGCCGGCGCATTCTTCATCGCTGGCATACAGCGGGCCGGGAATCGGCATCTTGTGCACGATCAGCTGACGGCCCTTGGCATCCCGCACGCTTTCCAGCACGCGCATGGCGGCCTGGCAGCGCGGGTAGTTGGGATCCGTGGCGTCGTCGGTCCAGGCCAGCAGCACTTCACCGGGGCGCACGTAGCAGCAGAAGTTGTCGACGTGGCCGTCGGTTTCGTCATTGAACAGGCCGTCCGGCAGCCAGATTACCGTGTCGATGGCCAGGTGATCAGCCAGGTACTGCTCGATCTGCTCGCGGTTAAGGTGCGGGTTGCGGTTGGGGTTGAGCAGGCATTCCTCGGTGGTGATCAGGGTGCCTTCGCCATCGACATGAATCGAGCCGCCTTCGAGGATCAGCTCATCGGTGCGATAACGCGCGCAGCCTTCGATCTGCAGAATCTTGCGGGCTACCTGATCGTCACGTACCCAGTTGGCATAAAGGCCGCCATTCAGGCCGCCCCAGGCGTTGAACGCCCAGTCCACACCGCGCACTTCGCCGCTGTTGTTGGTGACGAAGGTCGGCCCGGTGTCGCGCACCCAGGCGTCGTCGGTGGTGATTTCCACCACACGGATATTGGCGTGGGCGAGGCGCTCGCAGGCGTTCTCATACTGGCCGGCGGATACGCCAACGGTCACTGGCTCGAATTCGGCAATCGCCCTGGCCACGGCGGTGAACGCGGCTTGCGCAGGCTTGCCGCCCAAGCGCCAGTTGTCCGGGCGCTCGGGCCAGACCATCCAGGTTTGGCTGTGGCTTTCCCACTCGGCGGGCATGCGGAAGCCGTCGGCGCGTGGGGTAGTCGTCAGGGTTGTCATAAATTCACCAAAACATTGAGCGGGGACGGATGGGTATTAACGCTGCGCGTCGCAACCCATCTTATCGGGGCGTTCTTACAGGGGCGTTTTACTCGGAGGCCAGATGGCCGTCGAGGGTTTTTAGCGGGCCGTAGAGGTTCGGGCGGCGGTCACGGAAGCTGCCCCAGGCGCTGCGGATATGCTCCAGCTGATCCAGATCGAAGCTGTGCATCAGCACCGCCTCGCTGGTTTCGTTTGCTTCCTGCACCTTGGCGCCGAACTGGTCGGCAATAAACGACGAGCCATAGAAGTTGATGTGGTAGTCGCCCTGGTCTTCACGGCCGATGCGGTTGCTGGCGATCAGCGGCATCAGGTTAGCACCGGCGTGGCCCTGCTGTACGCGCTGCCAATGGTCGCGCGAGCTGATGCTCGGGTCATGTGGCTCGCTGCCGATGGCGGTTGGGTAGAACAGAATCTCGGCACCGAGTAGCGCCATGCTGCGCGCGCACTCGGGGAACCACTGATCCCAGCAGATGCCCACGCCGATCTTGGCGTAGCGGGTGTTCCACACTTTGAAACCGGTATCGCCGGGGTTGAAGTAGTACTTCTCGTGGTAGCCCGGGCCGTCCGGGATATGGCTTTTCCGATAAATCCCGAGGTTGCTGCCGTCTGCGTCGATGATCGCGATGCTGTTGAAGCGCGCGCGGCCGGCCAGTTCATAGAAGCTGATCGGCAGGACCACCTGCAGTTCCTTGGCAATTTTCTGGAAGTGCAGGATCGCCGGGTTGCTCTCGGCCGGGGTGGCCAGCTGCAGGTAGTCCGGGTTGGGCTTCTGGCAGAAGTACGGCGCCTCGAACAGCTCTTGCAGCAGGATGATCTGTGCGCCCTTGCCGGCGGCCTGACGCACCAAGCGCTCGGCGTTGGCGAGATTCGCAGCGGTATCCCAGGAGCAGGCCATCTGGGTGGCGGCGACAGTAACGATACGGGGCATGATTTGGCACCTCAAGAGCAGTTGGGGCGGTCATCTGACACTAGCAGAGGCCGGCGACTGTGCCATGCCTCGCGGGCGAGTCACGACAGTGGATGGCCTATTTATATCCGATAAAAATCGGCTTTAAAAGCAAAATATAAGACGCTATATGAGTTTTTATCGACTTATATCGAATAAAAATCGAATTAATGCGCTATGGCAAAGCAGTCGCCGATCAAAGGCAAGGCGATGCACAGCCGCGCAGATTGACGTGCTGCGGGCGTGAACGGTGTGTGCAGATGAGGGTTGGGTAGAGCGAGGGATCAGGCGCTGTAGCGTTTGTGCAGCTCGAATTGCTCGTGGCCGTCGTCCCAGCCTGCTTCCCAGGCAGCGATCAGCACATCGGCAGCGAGCGCGCGTGGGGTGTTGGTTTGCCCGGTCAGCCCTGCCATGTAGCCCTGTTGGTAAGCCTTGTTAAGGCTTTCCAGGCTCCAGTGCTGGTCATCTTCCGTGTTGAGGTCGGCGCAGGCCATGGCGGCAGCTCGCAGTGGATTTACCCGTGCAATGCTAGCCGCATCGCTTGGGCAGGGCTGCGCCGCTGATCTCGCTTTTGCCACCGCTGGCAGTTTATGTGATGCAGTTGGCGAAATGCCGGCTGCGCGCGAGCCGGCATTCTCCGCAGGTTAAACAGCCAGAGCCAGGATGCTGGCCTGATACGCCGCGGCAAAACTGTCAAAGTCGCCTTCTTCGTGGGCTTCCAGTTCGGCTTGGTCGTGTAGCGACTGGGCGGCGCTGGCTTCGAAGGCCGCTTGCTGTTCGGCGCTCAACGGCTGGCTGCGGAAGTACTCGGCGTGCCGCTTGCTCTGGCGCAAGGCGAACTCGGTAAAGCTCTGGCCCTGTTGCAGTTGCGCCAGCACTTGAGCGGAAGGCGTCAGGCTGGGGTCGACAACCTTGGCCTGTTGCGCCTGCAAGGCCAGGCTATGGGCGTTGTCGCCGTGGTTCTGGTCGAGCAGTTCGGCCAGCGGACGGATCTGCTCCAGCAACTCATCGGCCCATGCCTGCAGCACCACTGGCTGGCCATTGCGCTGCAGCTCTAGACCTGGCCGGCGACCTTCCTTGACCACGGCCAGGAAGTTGTCGGTGCAGGCATGGCATTCGCCGCTTTCCAGCAGCGGACTGTCGGCCAATGCGCAGAACAGCAGGAAGGCGTCGAGGAAGCGCGATTCGCTCAGATCAATGCCCAGCGGCAGGAACGGGTTGATGTCCAGGCAGCGCACTTCAACGTATTGCACGCCACGGGCCATCAGTGCCTGGATTGGCCGCTCACCGCTGTAGGTCACGCGCTTGGGGCGAATATTCGAGTAGTACTCGTTTTCGATCTGCAGAATATTGGTGTTCAGTTGCAGCCACTCGCCATCCTTCTTCGCGCCGATTTCCACATAGGGCGGGTAGGGCGTGCCGACGGCCTGGCGCAGGCTGTCGGTGTAGCTGGCCAGGTCGTTGTAGCAGGGTGTCAGACCGGACTGGGCGGTGCTCTGATAGCCCAGATCGCTCATGCGCAGGCTGGTGGCGTAGGGCAGGTAGAGGGTTTCTGCGTCCAGTTCCTGCAGCTGATGCGGGCGGCCGCGCATAAAGCCCTTGTGCAGCGCTGGTGAGGCACCGAACAGGTACATCAGCAGCCAACTGTAGCGGCGGAAATTGCGGATCAGCGCGATATAACGCGCCGACTGATAATCCCGCGCGCTGCGCGTATCGCCTTCGGCCTGCTGCTGCAGCTGCCACAGCGCTTCCGGCAGGGAGAAGTTGTAGTGAATACCAGCGATGCACTGCATGGTCTTGCCGTAACGCAGGGCCAGACCCTTGCGGTACACGTACTTGAGCTCGCCGATATGCGAGCTGCCATAACGGGCGATTGGAATCGTCTCCTCGTCCGGCAGGGCGCAGGGCATCGACGGGCTCCACAGGTATTCGCCGTCCAGCTTGCTGTAGGCGAAGCGGTGGATCTGCTCCAGATCGGCCAAGGTCGCCGCCGGATCAGGCTCGGCCGGGGTGATGAACTCCAGCAGCGACTCGGAGTAGTCAGTGGTGATCTGCGTATGGGTCAGCGCCGAGCCGAGGGCGGCTGGGTGCGGCGTGAGGGCCAGCTGGCCATCGCCGTCGACGCGCAGGCATTCGCGCTCGATACCGTGCAGGCATTGGGAAAGCAGGGAGAGGTTGGCGCGCTCGCCAAGCTGGGCCAGGCGGCGGGGTAACAGGTCGCTCAAGATTGCATTCCTTCACGCATCGGTCGCCTCAATATGGGGACGACACGCACGCTCTACAAGGGGGCGAGAAAACCGCGTTCAGCGGTCGATAGCGCTTTATAACCCGGCGCGGATGAAGAAGGTTATAGCTGGGCGCTGTGCTTTTGCATCTGGGCGACGCGGCAGGTGCAGGCGCGCGGCCCACGGACATAGCGCCTATGTCCGTGGGCGTTGGCTTATTTCTTCAGTTGTTTGGCATTGGCAAACAGCGCCGCCATGCCGCCGCTGGCAGGAGCCGGCTTGTCCTGGCTGGAGTGGCGTTCGCTGCGCGGCGCATTACCGGCCGGCTTGCCGCCCCGAGCGCCGCCACGCGGGCCTTCGATTTTCTCGCCAGGTGTATCGCCCATGCGCATCGACAGGGCAATGCGGTTACGCGGGATGTCGACTTCCATGACCTTGACCTTGACCACGTCGCCGGCCTTGACCGCCTCGTGCGGGTCTTTGATGAATTTCTCCGACAGCGCCGAGATATGCACCAGACCGTCCTGGTGTACGCCGATATCGACGAAGGCGCCGAAGTTGGTCACGTTGGTCACCACGCCCTCGAGCATCATGCCCAGTTTGAGGTCGTTAAGGGTTTCCACGCCTTCCTGGAACTCGGCGGTCTTGAACTCCGGACGCGGGTCGCGGCCGGGTTTTTCCAGCTCGCTCAGGATATCGCCGATGGTCACCAGGCCGAATTTATCGTCGGTGAACTGCTTCGGATCGAGGCGCTTGAGGAAGCCCGAATCACCGATCAGCGAACGGATATCGCGGCCTGTGTCGGCAGCGATGCGCTGCACCAGCGGGTAGGTTTCCGGGTGCACGGCGGAGGCGTCCAGCGGGTTGCTACCGTTCATCACTCGCAGGAAGCCAGCGGCCTGTTCGAAGGTCTTGTCGCCCAGGCGCGGCACCTTGAGCAGGTCGGCGCGGCTGTTGAACGCGCCGTTGGCGTCACGGAAGGCGACGATATTCTGCGCCAAAGTGGTATTCAGCCCGGAGATGCGCGCCAGTAGGGCGGCGGAGGCGGTGTTCACATCGACGCCGACGGCGTTTACGCAGTCCTCGACCACCGCATCCAGCGAGCGCGCCAGTTTCAGCTGCGAGACGTCGTGCTGGTACTGGCCGACACCAATGGATTTCGGGTCGATCTTCACCAATTCGGCCAGCGGGTCCTGCAGGCGGCGAGCGATGGATACGGCGCCACGCAGCGACACGTCCATGTCCGGGAATTCTTTGGCGGCCAGCTCCGAGGCGGAGTAAACCGAGGCGCCAGCCTCGGAGACCATGACTTTGGTCAGATTCAGGCCTGGTAACTTCTTGATCAGGTCAGCGGCCAGTTTGTCGGTCTCGCGGCTGGCGGTGCCGTTACCGATGGAGATCAGGTCGACCGCGTGCTTGGCGCACAGCTTGGCGAGGATCGCCAGGGTGCCGTCCCAGTCGTTGCGTGGTGCGTGGGGGTACACCGTGGAGGTTTCCAGCACCTTGCCGGTGGCATCCACTACCGCCACCTTGCAGCCGGTACGCAGGCCCGGGTCCAGCGCCAGGGTGGCGCGCGGGCCGGCCGGTGCGGCCAGCAACAGGTCGTGCAGGTTACGGGCGAACACGTTGATCGCTTCGTCTTCCGCCGCTTCGCGCAACTCGCCGAACAGGTCGGTTTCCAGGTGGGTGTAGAGCTTGACCTTCCAGGTCCAGCGCACCACTTCGCCCAGCCATTTATCGGCGGCGCGGCCACGGGCGCTGATGCCGAAGCGCTCACCAATCATGCCTTCGCACGGGTGCATGCTGCCGGGCAGCTCGTCGCCGACTTTCAGGCTGGCGCTGAGGATGCCTTCGTTACGGCCACGGAAAATCGCCAGGGCACGATGCGACGGTGCGCCCTTGAGCTTTTCGTCGTGCTCGAAGTAATCGCGGAACTTGGCGCCTTCGTTCTCTTTGCCGGCGACCACGCGGGCGCTGAGGATGGCGTTGTCTTTGAGGTAGCTGCGCAGGCTGGCCAGCAGGTTGGCATCCTCGGCGAAGCGCTCCATCAGGATGTATTTGGCGCCTTCGAGCACGGCCTTGATGTCGGCAAAGCCTTTTTCAGCGTCGATAAAGCGCTCAGCTTCGCTTTCGGGATTCAGCTCGGGGTTGTTAAACAGGGCGTCGGCCAGCTCACCGAGGCCGGCTTCCAGGGCGATTTGGCCCTTGGTGCGGCGCTTCTGTTTGAACGGCAGGTAGAGGTCTTCCAGGCGAGTCTTGGTGTCAGCCAAGTTAATGTCGCGGGTTAGCTCAGGGGTCAGTTTGCCCTGTTCCTCGATGCTGGCGAGGATGCTGGCGCGGCGCTCGTCGAGTTCGCGCAGGTAACGCAGGCGCTCTTCCAGGGTGCGCAGCTGGGTATCATCGAGGCTGCCGGTAACCTCTTTGCGGTAGCGCGCGATAAACGGCACGGTAGAGCCTTCGTCGAGCAGCGCCACGGCGGCGGCGACCTGTTGCGGGCGTACGCCCAGTTCTTCGGCGATGCGGTTGTTGATGCTGAGCATAGAAAAAGCTACCCACACGGAAACGAAAAACCAGCCACGCAGACCACGGGCCAGACACGAAAGCCGCGCATTATAAACATTGCCCGGCAATGCGCCGGGAACCCGTCCGGGAAAAATCTGCTAACAATGGGCTGCACGTCGGCTGTGGCACCTGAGCCATAATGCCGGCCATTGCATACTGCCAGCGCGTCCGCGCCCGGCGGAGGTCTGGTCAAGGAGCCCTGAATGAGCAGCACTGCACTTCCTGTTGAAGGCGAAAAAATCCTGATCGTCGACGACGACGCTCGCCTGCGTCGCCTGCTTGAGCGCTTCTTCGACGAGCAGGGCTACCGTGTGCGCGCGGTGGAAAACGTCGAGCAGATGGACCGCCTGCTGGCCCGCGAGCTGTTCAACCTGGTGGTGCTCGACCTGATGCTGCCGGGTGAGGACGGGCTGTCTGCCTGCCGTCGCCTGCGTGAGTCGAACAACCAAGTGCCGATCATCATGCTCACCGCCAAGGGCGATGAAGCCAGCCGTATTCAAGGCCTGGAACTGGGCGCCGACGATTACCTGGCTAAGCCGTTCAACCCGCGTGAACTGCTGGCGCGGATCAAGGCTGTGCTGCGCCGTCAGGCGCCGGTAGTGCCAGGCGCGCCGGGCAGCGAAGACGAAAGCGTGAGTTTCGGCGAGTACGAACTGTCTCTGGCCACTCGCGAGCTGAAGAAAGGTGAGGAAGTGCACATGCTCACCACTGGCGAGTTCGCCGTACTCAAGGCGCTGGTGCAGCACGCCCGTGAGCCACTGACCCGTGACAAGCTGATGAATCTAGCCCGTGGCCGCGAGTGGGACGCCCTGGAGCGTTCCATCGACGTGCAGATATCCCGTCTGCGCCGGCTGATTGAGCCGGATCCGTCGAAGCCGCGCTATATCCAGACCGTCTGGGGTGTTGGCTACGTGTTTGTGCCGGATGGTAATAAGTGACATGGCGGGTGGTGCTCACGGCGTGCTTGCAGGTACTGCTGTTAAGCGCGTCGGCTGTTCTGCTATTCGTGTATCTGCATGAAACCGCTGTATCAATGGCAGCGTCACGCGGGCTGAGCCTGCGTGGCGGGATCAGCTGGGGCATTGCGCTGCACCTCGCGCTGTATGTTTTTGTTGCCCTGTCGGTGCTGCAAAATGCCGCTGCAGTGCGTTGGCCCGCCAGACGAATCAGGGTGGCGGTGCTGGTTTGGCTGATCTTCGCGGGGTTTTTAACGCTGTTGGCGAACCCCTTTGCACCTTGGGCTCATCCTTATCGTTGGGCACTTTTACTCTTTTGCGCCACGGCAGGTTTTGCCTTGTCTCTGGCTGGCCAGAATGTATGGCCGCTTATACAGCGGCGCGGTTTCACTGTTCGCTTACGGTCTGATGCATGAAAACCCCTCTCTGGTTCCCGCAAAGCTTTTTCGCCCGCACGCTGTGGCTGGTGCTGATCGTGGTGCTGTTTTCCAAGGCGCTGACCCTGGTTTATCTGATGATGAACGAGGATGTGCTGGTCGACCGTCAGTACAGCCACGGCGCCGCATTGACCCTGCGCGCCTATTGGGCGGCGGACCCGGAAGACCGCGCCACCATCGCCGAGGCTGCCGGGCTCAAACGGGTGCCTTACGAGCAGGTGCCCGCCACCGAACAGCACTGGCCCTACAGTGAGATTTTCGAGCGTCAGATGCGCACCGAGCTGGGCCCTGACACCGAGGTACGGGTGCGCGCCAAGAGCCCGCCGGCGCTTTGGGTGCATGCACCGGCGCTGGGTGACGATTGGTTACGGGTGCCGCTGTATCCGCACCCGCTGCGCGGCCAGCGGATCTGGAGTGTGCTGGGCTGGTTCCTGGCCATTGGCTTACTGTCCACCGCCGCCGCGTGGATTTTTGTGCGTCAGCTCAGTGCACCGCTCAAGCGCCTGGTTTTCGCTGCCCGGCAGATCGGTAAAGGCCGCAGCGTCAGGCTGCCGGTCAGCGATACGCCGAGCGAGATGACTGAGGTGTACCGCGCCTTCAACCAGATGGCCGAAGACGTTGAACAGGCAGCCCGCGAGCGGGAGCTGATGCTCGCCGGGGTGTCGCATGACCTGCGCACGCCGCTGACTCGCCTGCGCTTGTCCATGGAGTTTCTGCACACCGACTCGGAACTGACCGAAGACATGGTGCGCGATATTGAAGACATGGATGCGATTCTCGATCAGTTCCTGGCCTTTATCCGCGACGGGCGTGACGAGCCGCTGGAGCAGCTGGATTTGCTGGAGCTGATCCGTGAAGTGGTTGCGCCGTATAACCAGAAGCAGGAAATGGTCCGGCTGTGCCTGGAGTCCGTGCCAGCGTTCCCATTGCGCCGAGTGTCGCTCAAGCGGTTGCTGGTCAACCTGATCGAAAACGCCCTGCGCTATGGCGGCAATGCGGTGGAGGTGGCGGTTTCCCTGTCGGGTGACCACAGCGCGCCGTATGTGGTGTTGAGCGTGCTGGACCGTGGGACAGGGATTGATCCGGCGGAGCTGGGCAGTATTTTCAA
Organism: Pseudomonas sp. WS 5011; assembly: GCF_012985775.1. Classification (NCBI taxonomy): domain Bacteria; kingdom Pseudomonadati; phylum Pseudomonadota; class Gammaproteobacteria; order Pseudomonadales; family Pseudomonadaceae; genus Pseudomonas; species Pseudomonas sp. WS 5011. The sequence continues at coordinate 224,928 of NZ_JAAQXA010000003.1, read as the reverse complement.
TCCCTTTATTCGTGGTGACCGCGCCCGGGGCGGGCAAGGTGCCGGCCTGGGTTTGGCCATCGTCAAGCGGATTGCCGCCTTGCACGGCGGCAGCGTCGAGTTGCGCAACCGCTCTGGCGGCGGCCTTGAGGCGCGGGTGTGCCTGCCGTTGGGTCTGTTGTTACCGCGCGACGCCGTCTAGACCGCACTGGCATACTGTCATCACTGCGCTGAACTATGCTTTATCAGCGCGATGACATGAGGTCAGCATGCCTGCAGTTCCCCACCGCCTCTCTCTATGGACTTGGCTGCTGCCGTTGCCACTGCTCCATCTGGCCACCTGGCTGTCCCTGGCGACTCAGTTCACCGACGGGGCGGCGCTGTGGTATCCGCCGTTTGCCTTGGCGCTGCTGTTTGCGCTGTGGTGGGGGCCGCGCGTACTGCTGGCGGTTTACCTCAATGCAGCGGTGTCGATTCCACTGTGGGGGCTGGAGTGGCAATGGGCTGCGCTCTATGCCCTGCCGGAAACCCTGGGTGTAGCGCTGGCCTGGCTGTTGCTACGGTTGCGGCCGTTTGACCCGGCCTTGCCCGATCTCAGTCATCTGCTGCGCTTTATGCTACTCGGTGTGCTGTTGCCAATTGCGCCCATGGTGCTGGGGTTACAGGGCAATCTCTGGCTGTTCGGCCACATACCGCTTGAGGCTTTGCTTTCGGGCAGCATGACGCTATGGCTGGCTGACAGCCTCACAGCCTTGGCCCTAGCCATCCCCTTATTGGTCTACCTGACGCCCTGGTTGCGCCGCCGCGGTTGGCTGGCGGGCCCCGTGCGCAGCGGCTGCGAGCATGTGCCCGAGGTGCTACGCCAGTTACCGCCATGGCCGCTGCTGCTGGTGCTGTTAATCGGCATGCCTTGGCTGCTCGGTGTATTGCCGCTAACCCTTAATTTGCCGTTGATCGGCGTGATGATGCTGGGCCTGGCCTTGGTCTGGGGCTTTGCCGGCGGCCTCTGTGGCGCGGCGCTCAGTGTATTGATGGTGTTGATTCTGCCGCTGTTGCGCGGCCTGGTGAACAGTTCAGCCTGGCTCGACCCGCAGCGTCTGGAACTGCATTTCAGCGTACTCCTATTTATGCTCGCCACGCTGCTGGTGGGGCGCAGCCTGAGTGACCTGCGCCAGGCCCTGGCGCGCAGTGCGCAGATACAGCAGCAACTGGCCCTGGCCAACCTGGCGCTGGAGGCCAGCCCACTGGGGGTGATCATTGCTGATGCCCGCCAGCCGGCGTTGCCGCTGATCTACTGCAACCCGGCGTTCGAGCAGATTACCGGTTACAGCCGCGAGGAAGCCCTGGGCAACAACTGGAACTTCCTGCTGCGTGATGATCAGCAGCAACAGGGCTTGAGCCGTTTGCAGCAGGCGGTGCGCGAGGGCATGGGCTGCGATGTGGTGCTGCGTAACTACCGCAAGGATGGTCAGCAGTTCTGGAATGAATTTACCCTTGCGCCGATGCGTGACGACCAGGGCATTAGCCATTTCGTCGCCCTGCAAAGTGATGTCACTGCCCGCGAGCAGCTGGCCACCCAGGTGCGTTCGCAGAGCGACGAGCTGCTCAAGCAAAGCTACCTGTTCAGCCAGACCGAGCACATTGCCAACCTGGGCGGCTGGGTGTTGAACATGCCCGAGCAGAATATGGACTGGAGCGCCGGCTGCTTTCGTATTTACGAGCTGGACCCGAAAAACGGCACGCCGGACCTCAGTGGTGCCCTGAGCTACCTGGATGCCAGCGGCCGAGTATTGGCCGAGCAGGTGCTGCAGCAGCTAATTGATGGGCTGGAGCAATTTGACATTGAGGTGCGCCTGCTGACTGCCAAGGGCAAGACGCGCTGGCTGCGTATCCGCGGTATTACCGAGCGTGATGGCGCCGAACTGGTCAGGGTGTATGGCGCGTTGCAGGATGTCAGTGCGCGCAAATACGCCGAGCAGCAACTGCGCGAACGTGATGAGCGGCTGCGCCTGTTCTTCGAAGCGCCGCTGATCGGTATGGCCCTGACCAGCCCGAGCTTTGCCTGGGAAGAGGTCAACCATAAGCTCTGCAGCATCCTTGGGCGCTCGCGCGAACAGCTGCTGGCGGCCAGCTGGGAAGAGCTGTCGCAGGACGATGACCTGCGAAACGAACAGCCGCTGCTCGACCAGGTACTCAGCGGGCATCGTGAAGGGTTCGAGTTGGAAAAGCGCTTCCGTCGGGCCGACGGCAGCCTGGTGCACACCCGTGTCAGCCTGCGTGCGGTGCGCCACAGCACCGGTCGGGTGCGCATGTTTCTGTTGCTGGTCGAAGACATCAGCGAGCGCCTGCAGGCCGAGGCGCGCTACCGCACCATCGTCGAGAATGCACCTGAAGCGATCCTGCTGTTCGATCTCAACGGAACGCTGGTCGAGTGCAACGACAATGCCCTACGTTTGCTGGGTTACAGCCGCGAGGAAATCGCCAGCAAGCGTGTGTTTGATCTGAGCCCTAACAAACAGGCCGATGGCCAGCTTACGGCTGAGCTGGGTAAGGTTTACTTGAAGCGGGCAATGAACGGTGAAGCGCCAGTATTCGACTGGTTGCACCGCGACAGTAAAGGGCGACAGATTCCGTGCGAGGTACGCCTGGTGCGCATGCCCGGTGAGCCGGTGCTGATTCGCGGCAGCGTCACCGATATTTCCGAACGTCAGCGTTATCAGCGTGAAATTGAGCGACTGGCGTTCAGCGATGAACTCACCGGTTTGCCCAATCGGCGTCTGCTGCTCGACCGCCTGCAGCATGCGATGGACCGTGAACAGCGCGAAAATACCCTGGGCGCCCTGTTGTTCATCGACCTGGATCACTTCAAGACGGTCAACGACAGCCTTGGCCATTTGGTCGGCGACGGCCTCTTGCGTGAGGTGACGGCGCGACTGGCCAGTGGTTTACGTGCCGAAGACACCCTGGCGCGAATGGGCGGGGACGAATTTGTGGTGCTGCTCGAAGGGCTCGACAGCAACCCGCAACTGGCAGCTGAAGCGGCGGCTATTACGGCGGAGAAGCTGCTGAAAAGCCTGGTGGGCACCTGCTGGATTGATGGCCACGAGCTGTCGATCAGCGCCAGTATCGGTATCGCCCTGCATCCTTTCGGCAGTCAGGTGGCCTCCGACGTGCTGAAACAGGCGGACACCGCCATGTACCGGGCCAAGCAAGGCGGGCGCAACGCGTTGCATTTCTTTGCCCCGGAGATGCAGGCGGCCATCGACCAGCGCTTGCAGATGCAAAGCGAATTGCGCCAGGCGGTGCAGCGCAACCAGCTGTACCTGGTGTTTCAGCCGCAACTGGCGTTGGCCAGCGAGCGTATTGCCGGCGCAGAAGTGCTGTTGCGTTGGGTGCACCCGGAGCGCGGCGAAGTCATGCCCGGCGACTTTATCCCGTTGGCCGAAGAAACGGGGTTGATCGAGGAACTCGGCGCCTGGGTGCTGGAACAGGCCTGCGCAGCGCTGGCACGCTGGTTACCGCAGTGGCCGCAGCTGGTATTGGCAGTCAACCTGAGCCCACGTGAACTGCGCCAGCGTCACTGTGTCGCACGCATCAGTGAGTGCTTAGCACGCCATCAGGTGCCGGCCACGGCGCTGGAGCTGGAAATCACCGAAGGCGTGTTGCTGGAAGAAGTCGAGCAGTGCATCAGCAATATGCAGGCGCTCAAGACGCTGGGCGTGCGGTTTGCCATTGATGATTTCGGCACTGGCTACTCTTCGCTGACTTACCTCAAGCGCCTGCCGCTGGATCGTTTGAAGATTGACCGCAGCTTTACCTGGGACATGGACGCTGAAGACGGCAGCGGCTTGGTATTGGTGCAGACCATCTTGGTGATCGCCCGCAACCTGGGGTTGGAGTGCGTGGCCGAAGGCATTGAAAGCCAGTGGCAACTTGATTGCCTGCGCCAGCATGGCTGCTCGTTGGGGCAGGGCTATCACTTCAGTCACCCGCTGAAAGAAGCGGATTTCCAGGCCTGGATGGAGCGGCATCAGCTGTAGGCTTGAGTCTGTGTTTCGGTACCTCTGCGGCGTCCTGCCATACAGGCCAGGTCATGTTTGGCCGTGCGTTCGCCTATATCCGGCTCAACCCTTGCCCTTGGTGCGCGTCAGGTTTGGGCCGCTGTTCTTCTCCAGGTGCTGGATTACCAGGCTGGCGACATCCTTGCCGGTGGTGGTTTCGATGCCTTCCAGGCCGGGCGATGAGTTCACCTCCATCACCAGCGGGCCGTGATTGGAGCGCAGGATATCCACGCCGGCTACGCTCAGCCCCATCACTTTGGCCGCACGGATGGCGGTCATGCGTTCCTCCGGGGTGATCTTGATGAGGCTGGCGCTGCCGCCCCTGTGCAGGTTGGAGCGGAATTCGCCGGGCTTGGCCTGGCGCTTCATCGCCGCAATCACCTTGTCGCCGACCACAAAACAGCGGATGTCCGCGCCGCCGGCTTCCTTGATGTATTCCTGCACCATGATGTCTTGCTTGAGGCCCATAAAGGCCTCGATCACCGACTCGGCCGCCGTCGCCGTTTCACACAGCACCACGCCAATGCCCTGGGTGCCTTCCAGCACCTTGATCACCAAAGGCGCGCCATTGACCATATCGATCAGGTCGGCGATGTCATCCGGAGAGTGGGCGAAACCGGTCACCGGCAGGCCAATGCCACGGCGGGACAGCAGTTGCAGGGAGCGAAGTTTGTCCCGCGAGCGGGCGATGGCCACCGACTCGTTGAGTGGGAACACGCCCATCATCTCGAACTGGCGCAGCACCGCGCAGCCATAGAACGTCACCGAGGCGCCGATGCGTGGAATCACTGCATCGAAGCCTTCCAGCGGCTTGCCGCGGTAATGGATCTGCGGCTTGTGGCTGGCAATGTTCATATAGGCACGCAGGGTGTCGATCACCACCATCTCATGGCCCCGCTGTTGCCCGGCTTCGACCAGGCGACGGGTGGAATACAGGCGCGGGTTGCGCGACAGCACGGCGATCTTCATGGGGCACCAGGGGAGTCAGCGAGGGTGGGTTTGTTCTGTACGTAAGTCAGCGCCGGGTTGACCAGCAGCTGACCGGCAATCAGCGCCTTGGAGCCAAGCAACACGCGGTAGCGCATGGTTTTGCGGCATGTCAGGGTGAATTCGACCGGCCATTCGCGTTCGCCTAGCGTCAGAGGGGTGCGAATCACATAGCGCGACTGACTGTGGCCGTTGGAGCTTTTGATGGTTTTCACTGACACCAGTTGTGCCTCGCAGCGATGCCGACGCTGCACCACTGTGCCGAGGTGGGCGGTAAAGCGCACCCAAGGCTCGCCGTCGCGGTCGAACGGTTGAATATCGCTGGCATGCAGGCTGGAGGTACTGGCCCCGGTATCAATCTTGGCGCGCAGGCCGACCATGCCCAGTTCCGGCAGGTTGATCCATTCGCGCAAACCGATTACGCCAAGTTGGTCGAAAGTCTTCAAAGGGCAGTTCCGGGTTATGTGCGGGCATTCTAGTTGGCACGTGTGACAACTGCATCAGGCAAAATGTCCGCCTGCACGGTGTGATCAGCGAGGGCCGGATGAGCGAGAAAAAAGACGACGACAAGGTACGCCTGGATAAATGGCTGTGGGCTGCGCGTTTCTATAAAACCCGCGCCTTGGCTAAGGCGGCCATTGAGGGTGGCAAGGTGCATCATCGCGGTGAGCGCTGCAAACCCGGCAAGGAGCCGAGGGTGGGCGATGTCTATGTGATTCGCACTGGCTTTGAGGAGCGCAGTGTAGTGGTGCAGGCACTGTCCGTGGTGCGTCGCGGTGCGCCTGAAGCGCAGGCGTTGTACACCGAGACAGCCGAAAGCATTGAGCGCCGCGAACAGGCCGCCGCACAGCGTAAGGCCGGGGCACTGGGCATGCAGACCGAGGGTCGGCCCAGCAAAAAGCAACGGCGGCAGATTCACGACTTCAATGACCGGCAGGATGGCGGCCTGCGCCATCCGTGGTCTGATGACGAGTTCTAGGCCGCGTGTCGCCGACCGTCGTGCTCAGCAGCGCTGCACTGTTCAGCTGCGCACTGCACAGCCCACGCCTAGCGGCCGCTGATAACGTTCAGTCGGTCCAGCATTGGCAGGGCGGCCAGGCTCTTGAGCAGCGGCTGGGTAACATATTCCAGCCATTCGCTGGTCTTGTACGCAAACGGGGTAAAGCAGGACCAGGCCAGGCCCAGCAAGGCGAGGAACAGGCCGCCTACCAGAGCATCCGAACCCCAGTGCGCACCCGCCACCAGACGCGGCAGCATAAAGATAACCGCCATGCTCCAGACCAGCAGCAAACGCCAGTTGCGTGCAAAGAAGCTCATAAACATCGCCCAGATCAACAGCACCGATGCGTGATCGCCAGGGAAGCTGCGGGTGGCGCTGTCCTTCATATCCCAGCGTTCTTCCCAGTCAGGGAACAGTTCGGTCAGCCGTGCGGCGCCTTCCACTACCAGGGATGCGCTCGGGCGCTGCCAACCCATCAGTTTGACCAGCTCGGCGAAACCGACGCGAAACAGCAGCATCACGATCAGCGCCGCGAGAAAGGCATACAGCGCCTTGCGCACTTGGGCGTCGCTGAGCACCAGATCGGCCTTGAGCATCACGGCCAGCATCAGCACGCCAACACCCATGTCCACCGGGCGCATGCTGCCAATCGCCCAGGTTTGCGCCCACAGCCCGGCGCTGTGCACGGGCTCGTTGAGCAGGGCAAACAGCTGCAGGTCGAATTGGTCCCACAGCGCGCGGCTGGGTGCCCACAACCAACTGGCAAGCAGCAGCAGAGCGACGAAATGGCTGGCAACCAATGGGCGAATACGCCACTGATCGTTAAGAAAAGAAGGGGTCATGCAGAGGCATCCTTGTCATCTGTAGGGGTTTAAAGCGGCCGGCATCCCAGGGAGTTGGTCCCGAGAATGCAAAGTTTCTCCCAGTCTTTTGTCGACAACTGTGACCCGGTTTTGTATCGATAGCTTCCACCCGCAGCGCTGATAGATAAGAGGCGCTTGGTCGGATGGGCGTTTGCGCCTAAAATCGCGGGCCGAGTCACATTCAGTGAAGTTGGCATGTCTGATTTTTCCCAACGCTTCTTGTTCGACGACAGCGATATCCGTGGCGAACTGGTCGGTCTGACCGATAGCTACAGCCACGTGCTGGCCAAACACACCTACCCGCAACCGGTCGCTCAGCTGTTGGGTGAACTGCTTGCTGCCGCCTCCTTGCTGATTGGCACCCTGAAATTTGAAGGCCTGCTGATCCTCCAGGCGCGCTCCTCCGGTGCTGTGCCCCTGCTGATGGTCGAATGCTCCAGCGAAGGTGAGCTGCGCGGTATCGCCCGCTACCACGCTGAACAGATCACTGCCGATGCCAACCTGCGCGAGCTGATGCCCGATGGCGTGCTGGCCATGACCGTTGACCCGAAGTCCGGGCAGCGTTATCAAGGCATCGTCGATCTGGAAGGGGATACCCTGGCCGATTGCCTGACCAATTACTTCGCCACGTCCGAGCAGCTGCCGACGCGTTTCTGGCTCAGCGCCGATGGCCAGCGTGCTCGCGGCCTGCTGTTGCAGCAGCTGCCGGCCGACCGCCTGAAGGAGGCCGATGAGCGTGAAGCCAGCTGGCAGCACGCCATGGCCCTGGCCGATACGCTGAAGGCTGAAGAACTGCTGGGCCTGGATAACGAAACCCTGTTGCATCGCCTGTATCACCAGGAAGCGCTGCGCCTGTTCGACCCACGTGCCTTGTTGTTTCGCTGCAGCTGCTCGCGTGAGCGCTCCAGCCGCGCGCTGATCAGCCTTGGCCAAGCCGACGCCGAAGCGCTGGTGCAGGAGCACGGCGGCAGCGTGGAAATCGATTGCCAGTTCTGCAACGAGCGCTATCTGTTCGATGCCGCCGATGTGCTGCAACTGTTTATCGATGGCAGCATCGAAGCGCCATCGGATACGCGCCACTGAGTTTCAAGCAGATTCGGGGGCACACAGCCCCTAAACCGTGTCGGAATGATCTGATCAGAGGCTGCACCCGCAGCTGGCTTTTTCTGGCATAATCCGGCGCACTTTTTTCGCTGTAGTAGTGATCAGATTTCTACTACAAAACGTTCGGAAGACTCGGCCACGTGGCCGACGGGGACCCACATGACGCAAGCCAACAACGCCGTGTACACCGACATCAGCGCTGCCCAACTGGTCGAAGAAGCCCTTCGTCGCGGTGAAGGCGAGCTGGCCGCCAACGGCTCGCTGGTCGTACGCACAGGCCATCGCACTGGTCGTTCGCCGGCTGATCGCTTCATCGTGCAAGAGCCGAGCACCGAGGCGAAAATCGCCTGGGGCGCAATCAACCGTCCGTTTCCGGCTGACAAGTTCGATGCTCTGTGGGACCGCGTACAAGCGTTCTCCGACGCGCAGGACAGCTTTGTGTCCTACGTTCATGTAGGTTCTGCCGACGCGCACTACCTGCCGGTCAAAATGACCACCGCCACTGCCTGGCAGAACCTGTTCGGCCGTTGCCTGTTTATCAACCCGGAGCAGTACAACCCGGCTGGCAAGGACGAGTGGCAAGTGCTCAACGTCGCCAACTTCGAGTGCGTACCGGAGCGTGATGGCACCAACTCCGATGGCTGCGTGATCCTCAACTTCGCCGCCAAGAAAGTCCTGATCGCCGGCATGCGTTACGCCGGTGAAATGAAGAAAGCCATGTTCAGCGTGCAGAACTTCCTGCTGCCGGACGCCGATGTGCTGCCGATGCACTGCGCGGCCAACATCGGTGAAGAAGGCGACGTGACTCTGTTCTTCGGTCTGTCCGGCACCGGCAAGACCACCCTCTCGGCTGACGAAAGCCGCTACCTGATCGGCGACGACGAGCACGGCTGGGGCGTGGGCGTGGTGTTCAACATCGAAGGCGGTTGCTATGCCAAGTGCATCGACCTGTCCGAGAAGAACGAGCCGGTAATCTGGAAAGCCATCCAGTTTGGTGCCGTGCTGGAAAACGTGGTGCTCGATGAGAACCGCGTACCGAACTACGCCGACGACAGTCTGACCCAGAACAGCCGCGCGGCTTACCCGCTGGAACTGGTCGAGAAGCGCAGCGAGAAGAACCTCGGCGGTGAGCCGAACGCCGTGATCTTCCTCACCTGCGACCTGACTGGCGTACTGCCGCCGGTGTCGATCCTCAATGAAGAGCAAGCGGCTTACCACTTCCTCTCCGGTTACACCGCGCTGGTCGGTTCCACCGAAATGGGTTCGGGCGGCGGCATCAAATCGACCTTTTCCACCTGCTTCGGCGCGCCATTCTTCCCGCGTCCGGCTGGCGAATACGCTGAGCTGCTGATCAAGCGTATCCGCGGCTTCGGCTCCAAGGTTTACCTGGTCAACACTGGCTGGACCGGCGGTGGCTACGGTGTTGGCAAGCGCTTCAACATCCCGACCACCCGTGGCGTGATTGCAGCGATTCAGAGCGGTGCGCTGATTGGTACCGAGACCGAGCTGCTGCCGATCATCAACCTGAGCGTGCCGAAGTCGGTACCGGGCGTTGAAACCAATCTGCTCAACCCACGCAACACCTGGGAAGACAAGAACGCCTACGACGAAGCCGCCAAAGGCCTGGCCGGTCTGTTCATCGAGAACTTCAAGAAGTTCGATGTCAGCGATGCCATCAAGAACGCCGGCCCGCAGCTTTAAGTTGTAACTGTCGCGTTGAAAAAACCGCCGAAATCGGCGGTTTTTTTATGCATGGGAAATTAACCATCAATCTGTAGGAGGCGCTTTAGCGGCGAACTTTCGTTAATGAGCGAGTTGTCGCGGCTAGAGCCCCTCTCGCTGTGCACTGGCAGGCACAGTAAGAAACGGAAAAGCCGCCCGGAGGCGGCTTTGGGTGCGTATCTGCTAGCAGATCAGGCACGTTTGCGGGTGTCGCGCGTTGCACTCTTGCTCAGGTGGCCGCTCTGCACGGCCTTGACTGTTGCTGTATGGCTGTCTCGGGCCACAGCGCTAACGGGGTTGGCAACTCAGGCGATTTCCAGGGCAATTGTCTGCAGCTGTCGACTTCAGCATGACTGGCGAGTGCCAGGTAGGTGTCGATATGCCGCGGGTGGCCGCTGGTGCTTTCGAGTTGTGTGGCGGCGTCAGGGCTATGGTTTGGCACACCTCACGGCGAACCTGAGTTTCCCGCCAGACTGCGCATCGGCCTGTGGTTCGCATCAGCTACTCCGGTTCCGCCGGGGTCTTTGCTGCGCGGCCATCTGGCCTGGGTGGTGAGCGATCTAATGGATAACCGGCAAGCTGCCGCTGAAACCAGATACCTGCATACTCATCTCCTTTTTTATTGGCATGGTTTGAATGTACGCCTGTGTTGCCCGTGGTGTTAGTTGGATTGGCAATAGCGGTGCGACCTGTAGGAATTAATCATTGTTTACCGCCGCGGCGGTCAATGGAGTGACAGCCATGAGTACCTTGGAACGTGTGTTCGGCTTCAAGCAATTGCGCCCCGGTCAGGAGCGTGTGGTCACGGCCGTGCTGGCGGGCCGTTCGGCGGCGGCGATCTTCCCCACCGGTTCGGGCAAGTCGTTGTGTTATCAGCTGCCGGCGTTGCATCTGCCGCATCTGACCCTGGTGGTCTCACCCTTGCTGGCGTTAATGCAGGACCAGCTGGTGTTCCTGCATGGCCGCGGCATCAGCGCCGCCAGTATCGATTCGGCGCAAAGCCGCGAGGAGGCCAGTGCGGTGATGGCCCGGGCGAAATCTGGCGAGCTGAAGATTCTGATGATCTCGGTCGAACGCCTGAAAAACGAGCGCTTTCGCAACTTTATCGCCCAGGTGCCGATCTCGTTGCTGGTGATTGACGAGGCTCATTGCATCTCCGAGTGGGGCCATAACTTCCGCCCGGATTACCTCAAGCTGCCGGACTACCAGCGCCAGTTCGGCATCCCGCAGGTGCTGCTGCTCACGGCCACGGCCACGCCGCCGGTGATTGCCGATATGCAGCAGAAGTTCGCCATCGCCGCTGATGATGTGGTCACCACAGGTTTCTATCGCGCCAACCTCAACCTGCTAGTCGAGCCAGTCAGCGGCGCCGACAAGCAGCGTCGTCTGGAGCAGTGGTTGGATGCCAAAGCCGGGCAGCCAAGCATCGTTTACGTCACCCAACAGAAGACTGCTGAACAAGTGGCCGCACGCCTGAGCCAGCGTGGCCTTCCCGCCAGCGCCTACCACGCCGGTATGCCGCACGAGGCGCGCGAAGCGATTCAGCGTCAGTTTATGGCCGGGACGATTAACTGCATCGTCGCCACCATCGCCTTCGGCATGGGCATCGACAAGGCCGATATCCGCAATGTGCTGCACTTCGACCTGCCGAAATCCATCGAGAATTACAGCCAGGAAATCGGTCGTGCTGGCCGCGATGGCCAGCCCTCCGACTGCCTGGTGCTGGCCAATCGCGACAGCTTAAACGTGCTGGAAAACTTCGTGTATGGCGATACGCCGGAGTTGGACGGCATTCGCTGTGTGCTCGACGAACTGCTGAACAGCAGCCAGAACGGTGAATGGGAGCTGATGCTCAACCAGCTTTCCGAGCAAAGCAATATCCGCCAGTTGCCGCTGAAAACTCTGCTGGTGCAACTGGAACTGCGCAGCATCATCGCCCCGCGTTACGCCTATTTCGCCGAATACCGCTTCAAGTTCCTCCTGGAGCCTGAGGCGCTGCTGGAGAAGTTTGAGGGCGAGCGGCGGCAGTTTGTCGAGGCATTGATCAGCACCTCGCAGCGCGCCCGTACCTGGTGCACGGTGGATTTCGACCAGCTCTACCAGCAGCACCAGGCCGAGCGCGGTCGGGTGATCAAAGCCCTGGATTACTTCCAGGAAAAGGGTTGGGTCGAATTGGAAAGCAAGCAGATGACTGAGGTCTACGCGCTGCTCGACCCGGGCTTCGATCCCGCGGCCTTGAGCGTCGAACTGCACGGCTATTTCAGCCAGCAGGAGGCCAGCGAGATCAGCCGGATTCACGCCATGCTCGCGCTGTTTGCCAGCGAGCAGTGCCTGAGTCAGCGTTTGGCCGCCTATTTCGGTGACGCCAACGCGCCGCAGCAGTGTGAGCATTGTTCGGTGTGCCGGGGACAGGTTGCCCGGCTACCCGAGCCGCCAGCGTTGCCGCCGCTGGCGGAGCTGGATATGCAGGCACTCTGTGACGGTTTTGTGCGCAAGCATCAGGAACTCAAGGGCGTTGAGCCGAGCACTGAATGCCTGGCGCGCTACCTCTGTGGCATCAGCGTGCCGCTGTTCACCAAGCTCAAAGCGCGTCAGTTCAGTGGTTTTGCCGCGTTGGACGCCTACCCCTATGCGGCGGTACGCGAGTGGCTGATCGCCCAGCGCGGCTAGCCGCTACTCGCCAATATCCTCGTTCCACAGCGTCGGTTGGGCGGCGATAAAGTCCTGCATCAGGTGCAGGCATTCGTTGTTGTGCAGCACATCGAGCTGCACGCCACGCTCGCGCAGCAGCGCTTCTTCGCCGAGGAAGGTCTGGTTCTCGCCGATGATCACCTTGGGGATGCCGTATAACAGGATTGCGCCGCTGCACATCGCGCAGGGTGAAAGGGTGGTGTAGAGCACCGACTTGCGGTAGGTCTGCGCGCTTTGCCGGCCGGCGTTTTCCAGGGCGTCCATTTCACCATGGCGGATGGCGCTGCCTTGTTGTACGCGACGGTTATGGCCACGGCCGATAATCTGGCCGTTATGCACCAGCACCGAGCCGATCGGGATGCCGCCTTCGGCCAGGCCCTGGCGGGCTTCGTCGATGGCCGCTTGCATAAATTTGTCCATGGTTCGCCCCTCGCTGGAACAACTCAGTTCATTTTTGCTGCGCGGTCTGACCTTGGGTCAGAGTCCACTCCAGCACCTCGCGGGCCAGTTGGTCGCCGGCCTGGCCGAAGGCGTTGACCACCGCCGGCACAGAGGTGTCGCTGGCCGCCTGGCTGACTTCGAAACGCCGGCTGGCGAGGATGCGCAGGCTGCCACTCTGCACCAGGCGGGCTTCGAACAGGATGCGCGCGGCTGGGCGGCCGTTCTGGTATTCGCTGTGGAAAGCGCGCAGGTCGCCGTCCAGCTCCAGGTCGGCCTGCAGGCGGCTTTCATCGCTGCTCACCGCCTTGAGGCGGCCGTCGTCGAGGAAGGCGTCAATCAGTCGGTCGCGCAGTAGCAGTGGTGCGCGGTCGCTCCAGCGCACACCCTGGTAGGCGCTGATCTGGTCGCCCGGCGGCAATACGGCAATTCGCGTGCTGTCGAGCAGCTGGCTGCTGTAGGGCTTGTTCACCCGCAGCGCCCAACCGGCGCTTGTGTCATGGCTGGGCAGGCTGCTGGCCGGCAGGCGGTAGATGCTCAGCACCTGGCTTTTCGGCAAGACCGAGCAGGCGGCCAGGCTGCCGATCAGCAGCAGGGCGGCGAGCAGGCGAAGACGACTCATGGTTGAAACTCCTTGATGGTGTCGCTGCGTAGCAGGTAGCCGGCCGGGTCTTCTTCCAGGCGGCGGGCGAAGGAGCGCAGGGCACTGAGGGTTTCGCGCAGCTCGACAATGGTTGGGCCCAGTTCGCCGATGCCTTGCATGCCGTTGTTAAGGGTGCTGTGGTTATCCGCTAACAAGCGTTCGACGCTGCTGCTGCTGCGCTCCAATGAGGCCATCAGACGATTGGCGCTGTTGACCGCGTCGTGGCCTGGGCCGCTGAGCAGCTGGTTGGCGTTGCGCATCAGGTCAGTGGCTTCCTGGCTGGCGCGGGTCATCTGTTGCAGGGCCTGGCGCAGTTCGTCGCGCTGTTCGGCCACGCTGGCGCTGGTTTGTTCGATGTTGTCCAGAGTGCGGGAAATACGCCCGATGTTTTCGTGCGAGAACAGCTGGTTGGCGCGGTCGAGCAGGCGAGTGACGCTGACAACCAGGTCTTCACCGTTGGACATCAGGCGGGTCAGCGGCGAGGGATCGGCGATGATTTCCGCCAGTTGGTCGTTCTTGCCTTCCAATGCCGGGCTTTCCGGGGTGCCGCTGTGCAACTGGATCAGTGAGGCGCCGGTGATCCCGGTGATCGACAGGCGAGCGCGGGTGTCCTGTTTGATCGGTGTGTTGGCGTTGACGCGGATGTGCGCGCGAACCTTGCGCGGATCGTTCGGGTCGAGGCGCAGGCTGATCACGTCGCCGACCTTGATGCCGCTGTACTGCACCGCGCTGCCAGCTGACAGACCGCTGACCGCTTCGTTGAAGATCACGTCAAAGTCATGGGTTTCCTGGTCCGAGCTGGCTTTGCTCAGCCACAGGGCAAAGCCCAAGGCCGCGGCAACCATCAGCACGGTAAACAGGCCAATCAACACGTGGTGGGCACGCGGTTCCATTCAGTTGCTCCCTGGCGCGCCGCTGGCGGCCTGTTCGGCTGCGCGTCCGCGCGGGCCGTGAAAATACTCGTGAATCCAAGGGTTGTCGGTGGCGGCTACAACGTCCAGGCGGTCGGCCACCAGCACGCGTTTTTCCGCCAGTACGGCCACCCGATCACAGATGGTGTAGAGGGTGTCGAGGTCATGGGTGACCAGAAACACGCTGAGACCCAGGGCGTCGCGCAGGGTCAGGATCAATTGGTCGAAGGCCGCCGCGCCAATCGGGTCGAGCCCGGCGGTGGGTTCGTCGAGAAACAGGATGTCCGGCTCCAGGGCCAGGGCGCGGGCCAGCGCCGCGCGTTTGATCATGCCGCCGGACAGTTCGGTCGGGTATTTGTCGCCCGCGCCACGTGGCAGACCGACCAGTGCCAGCTTGACCTGAGCCAGGCGTTCGGCGGCGGCGCGCGTGAGGCCGGCATGTTCGATCAGCGGCAAGGCGGTGTTCTCGGTCACCGTCAGCGAGGAGAACAGCGCACCGCGCTGGTAGAGCACACCAAACCGACGTTCCAGCTGCGAGCGACGCTCGGGAGGCAGGCTCAGCAGTTCTTCACCGAACACCCGTACTGTGCCTGAGTTGGCGCGGCGCAGGCCGAGGATGCTGCGCAGCAGCACCGATTTACCGGTGCCTGAGCCGCCGACCACACCGAGCACTTCGCCGCGATACAGGTCCAGCGCCAGGTCCTGGTGCACGGTCTGCGCGCCGAAGCGGTTGACCAGGTTGCGCACTTCGATAATCGCTTCGCCCTTCACCAGCCCATCTCCATCAGAAACAGCGCCGCCAGGGCATCCAGTACGATCACCACGAAAATCGACTGGACCACGCTGGAGGTGGTGCGCTCGCCCACCGACTGCGCGCTGCCAGTGACCTTGAAGCCCTCCAGGCAGCCGATCACGGCAATCAGGAAGGCAAATATCGGCGCCTTGGCCATGCCCACCAGGAAGTGCTTGAGGGCGATATTTTCCTGCAGCATGGCCAGGTACATGGCCGGTGAGATGTCCAGGCTCAGGGCGCAGACCACCGCGCCGCCGAGGATGCCGCTGAGCATGGCGATAAAGGTGAGGATCGGCAGGGCGATCAGCAGGGCGAATACCCGCGGCAATACCAACAGCTCCATGGGGCTCAGGCCCAGGGTGCGGATGGCGTCAATTTCCTCGTTGGCCTTCATCGAGCCGATCTGTGCGGTAAAGGCGCTGGCGGTGCGTCCGGCCATCAGAATGGCAGTGAGCAGCACGCCGAATTCACGCAGGAAGGAAAACGCCACCAGGTCGACCGTGTAGATGCTCGCGCCAAAGTCGGCGAGCACCGTCGCGCCGAGAAAGGCCACCACCGCGCCGACCAGAAACGTCAGCAGGGCGACGATGGGTACGGCATTCAGGCCGCTCTGCTGCAAATGCGCGACCAGTGAGGTGATGCGCCAGCGGCCGGGGCGCAGAAGGATGGCGAACATCGCCGCCAGGGTCATGCCGATAAAGCCGAGCAGGGCGATGCCTTGTTGCCAGAGCTCATCGACGGCCTGCCCGATCTGCCCGAAGAATTCACGCCAGGCGGGGATGTGTTTGCTGGATAGCGCATCGCCGGCGTCGGCAATCGCTGTGCCCACGGTTTGCAACAGGGCGCGGCGCTCGCTGGGTAGCCCGGGCGCATCCTGAGCCAGTTGCGCTAAGCGCTGACTCCCGAGCAACTCCACCAACAAGGCAGCACCCGCAGTGTCCAGGGCGCCAAGGCTTTGCAAGTCGACGCTGGCGGTGCTGCTCAATGTGCCGTGCAGTTGCCGGACCTGGGCTTCCAGGTCGGCGTAGTGAGCGAGTGTCCAGTCGCCGCCGATGCGCAACCCAGAAGGCGCATCCGTGCGGCTGGACTCAAGCGGCGTGATAAAAGGGGCTGTGCTCATAGGGCACAGCTTAACCCTCTAGCAGAGGCTACGCCCAGCCTGCTTAGAGCGAAGTGCTGCCTAACCGTCGGCAGTGATTTCGGCAATCAGCTCGCGCAAGGCGGCTTCAGCGTCCTCGTTGGTCAGCTGGCAAGTGCCGGCATTGGCATGGCCGCCGCCGTTGTAGCTCAGGCACAGCTCGCCGACATTGGTGTTGGAGCTGCGGTCGAGGATCGATTTGCCGATGGCGAACACGGTGTTCTGCTGTTTAACGCCCCACATCACGTGGATCGAGATATTGCACTGCGGATAGAGGGCATAGATGACGAAGCGGTTGACCGCGTAGATCGTTTCTTCATTGCGCAGATCAAGCACCACCAGGTTGTGGTAGACCGTGGCACAGCGCTGGATCTGCGCTTTGGCCTCGCGTTGGTGATCTAGGTACAGCGCCACACGCTCTTCAACATCGGGCAGCTGGAGAATTTCATTGATGCCGTGGGTCTGGCAGAAGTCGATCAGCTGCATCATCAGTTGGTAATTGGAAATACGGAAATCACGGAAGCGGCCGAGTCCGGTGCGCGCATCCATGATAAAGCTCAGCAGCTCCCAGCCCTGTGGATCAAGGATGTCCTCGCGGCTGAATTGTGCGGCGTCCGCCTTGTCCACGGCCTCCATCATTTCGTCCCAGTCCCGTGGGAACGCGTCGTGACCGCCGTAGTGCTTCCACACCACCCTGGCTGCGGAAGGCGCATCCGCATCAATCAGGTGATTGCTCGCCGGTTGGTTACGCAGGGTCTCGCTGAGGTGATGGTCAAAGGCCAGGTGGCAGCCGGGGACATACGGCAGGTTAGTGGTGATGTCGTGACTGGTGATCGCCACTTTGCCGTCCTGCATGTCTTTGGGGTGGACGAAGAGGATGTCGTCGATCAGGTTCAGGTGTTTGAGCAGGGCGGCGCACACCAGGCCGTCAAAATCACTGCGGGTGACCAAGCGGTAAAGACTGGACATAGAGCATCTCCGGATCGGGCAAACGGCTGAATAAGCCAACAGGCCCTCTTCAAAGTAGCACGCGGTTGGTACGTCGGCCTGAGTGGAGGGGCTGCGCTTCCAGGCAGTTGCAGGTCGACCTCAGGACAGTCGCGACAGGTGGGCGGCCGTAGGCTGCAGGTGATGTTCTACCGACCTTAGGAGCCACTCATGTCACCGATTACCGTACTGCGTGATACCCAGCCGATTCCGCTGCTGGATGCCTGCAAGTGGACGCGCATCGCCGGCGAGCCGCACACCGTCAACCTCAACGCCTACACCTCGGCGGACGGCAGCAAGATAATGGGCACTTGGATCTGCACGCCCGGTAAATGGCAGGTGGCCTATGAAAAATGGGAGTACTGCCACTTCCAGGAGGGTTACTGCATCATCACCCCTGAGGGTCAGGCGCCGATTCATCTGCGGGCCGGCGACATTTTTATCGTCGAGCCCGGGATGAAAGGCACCTGGGAGGTGGTCGAGACGGTGCGCAAATACTTTGTATTTGCCTAAGCCGTCAGACCTTAGGGTTTGAAGTTGCGCGCATCCTTGGCCCATTCATCCAGCGCCGGCTTGATGTCCTTGAGGCTGAGTTGAGTGCTGTCGTTTTCCAGCTGCAGGCCATGGCCCTTGCGTACCACGCGGGTCATCGGCTGGCTGTTGCGCCCGTCGATGGCTTCCAGCTCAACATAAATGCTGCTGTTGAGATCGCGAGTACCGGCGGCGGTGCTGGCGGCCGCGGCAACCAGGGCAATCGGCACCACTTCATAGACTTTCAGCCCTTCCGGCGACAGGTTGACCGCGGTTATGGCCGAGCGCAGTACCAGGGTGTCACGGTCGGCATATTCGACAACCTTGAATCGTCCAGCCAGTTCAAGGCGTATGGCCTGCTGCAAGTAGAGGGCAATGCTGTCCAAGGTCTGCTGGCTAACTTGGGCGGTGGGCGTCGGTGCGGGGTAAAACACTGGCCGTTCGACCAATACCGAGCGGTAGTTCTCGGGCTTAAAGTCCGGTGATACCCAGCGCATCACCGGCGCGCCGCTGGCCGACTGTGCGGGCTGTAGCTGTGAGTAATCACTGAGGAAGCCCGAATACTGCGACGGTTGCGGGGTGTTGCTGGCGCAAGCGGTCAGTAAC
The DNA here is from genome assembly GCF_012985775.1 of Pseudomonas sp. WS 5011. NCBI lineage: Bacteria > Pseudomonadati > Pseudomonadota > Gammaproteobacteria > Pseudomonadales > Pseudomonadaceae > Pseudomonas > Pseudomonas sp. WS 5011. The sequence continues at coordinate 206,474 of NZ_JAAQXA010000003.1, read as the reverse complement.
AGCGTGGCGGAAAGGGCAAGGCCAAGGATTTTTAGCGTCATTGCGGCGATCTCGCGAGGGGTGGTCGCCTAACTGTAGACCAGCCTGCAACAGGCAATATCGTCCTTAGTCGGCGCCCTGCGAGCGGGTTCAGTGCCGCTGAAACACCAGGGCCTTGAGGGCGCTGTCTGGCTGGCTGTCGGGAAACTCTGGCGGGTTATCCAGGCGTTCGCTGAAGTGCAGGCTTGGTGCTTCAGCGGCCATGGCCTGGATCAGGTAATCGGGGCCGATTTCCGGCTCATTGCTGCAGGCCAGTACCGTTCCGTTTGCACTCAACAATTCGGGCAGGCGGCGCAGCACCTTCGGGTAGTCCTTGCTCAGCACGAAACTGCCGCGCTGAAACGACGGTGGGTCGATGATGATCAGGTCATAAGGACCGTACTTGGCCACCTTGCCCCAGGATTTGAACAGGTCGTGGCCGAGAAATACCACCTGGCTGAGGTCGTGCTGGTTCAGCCGATGATTATCGCGGCCACGGCTGAGGGCAGCCCTGGCCATGTCCAGATTGACTACCTGATGCGCGCCGCCGGCCAGTGCAGCCACGGAAAACCCGCAGGTGTAGGCGAACAGGTTGAGCACACGTTTGCCCGCTGCCTGCGTCTGCACCCATTGACGGCCATAGCGCATATCGAGAAACAGCCCGCTGTTTTGCTTTTTGCCCAGGTCGAGGCGGTAGTGCAGGCCGTGCTCACAGATATCCCAGTGCTCAACCGGTTCGCCCAGCAGCCACTGTGTGGGGCTTTCTGGCAGGTAGCGCTGCTGCAGCAACAGGCTGTGTGCGCCACTTTGCTGCCAGGCGGTGGATTGCCCGAGGTCGAGCAGCATCTGCTGCAGTGCTGCCAGTTCGGTATCGCTCACCGGCTTGAACAGCGCCACCAGCAGCACGCCCTGCAACCAATCCACGGTGATCTGTTCCAGCCCCGGCCAGCAGCGGCCTCTGCCGTGAAACAGCCGGCGAGTTTCACTGGGCGGCGCAGTTAGGGCGTCGAGCAGGTGTTGCTGGAGGGTCATGAGTGCGGCTGGTGTCATGGGCTGTGGTCAATTTGGTGAGGCGGCGATTTTAACAGGCGGCCGCCTAGAATCGTCTGTATCGATCATTGTTATCGGTAAAGGCGTTTGGCGTTACGCCCGGCAAGTGCCTAGCATTGCTCTCTTTCACACCTGCATAGAAGGATCCCCCATGCATATCGACGAAGCCATCCGCAGCCGCCGCGCCGTCAAAGGCTATGACCCGGCATTTACCCTGAGTGATGCTGAGAAGGATGAACTGCTGCAACTGGCCTTGCTCGCACCTTCAGCGTTCAACCTGCAGCACGTGCGTTTGGTTGAAGTCAGCGATCCGGCACTGCGCCAGCAACTGCGTGACGTGGCTTGGGGCCAGGCGCAGGTGACCGACGCCTCGATGCTGGTGGTGGTGTGCGCCAAGCTCGACAGCTGGCAGGAAGATGTCGGCCGCGTTTGGGAAGGCGCTCCGCAAGAAGTACAGGCCTATATGGCCGGTGCCATCGACACCTATTACCGCGACAAACCGCAGGTGCAGCGCGATGAAACCATGCGCAGCTGTGGCCTGATGGCGCAGACCCTGATGCTCGCCGCGCGCGGCAAGGGTCTGGATTCCTGCCCGATGGACGGCTTTGATTTCGATGCGGTGGGAAAGTTGATCAACCTGCCTGAAAACCATGTCATCGCCCTGATGGTCGCGGTAGGCAAGAAGACCATTGAGCCCAAGCCGCGTATCGGCAAACTGCCGTACACCGAAGTGGTGTTGCGCGACCGTTTCTGATCGCTGGTCAGGTGGTTGAGCGCTCTGGTCATTCTTCAGCCATAACTGTGGTCAGCCTGCGCCTGATCACACCACTAAAGGTTGGATGACAAACGCGCTATTGCGGGTGAATCTGGCGGGCATTACGGATCGATCTATCGACCTGCAGCCATAACAAGAAGCCTGAGGAGCCCCCATGTCTGTCGAACACCTGGATGTCTTGATCATTGGTGCCGGCCTGTCCGGCATTGGTGCGGCCTATCACCTGATGAAGCATTGCCCCGGCAAGCGCTTCGCCATTCTCGAAGGCCGGGAAGCGCTGGGCGGTACCTGGGATCTGTTCCGTTATCCAGGCATCCGTTCCGACTCGGACATGTTCACCCTTGGCTACAACTTCAAACCCTGGACCAACCCGCTGGCGATCGCTGACGGCCCGTCGATCCGCAGCTATATCGCAGAAACGGCCGAGGAAAACGGCATCCAGCAGCACATCCGCTTCCAGCACAAGGTACTCAAGGCCGACTGGTGCAGTGAACGCGCCACCTGGACGCTGCAGGTACAGCGCGGCGATGAGTCCGAACCGATCAAACTGAGCTGTCAGCACCTGCTGATGTGCACCGGCTATTACCGCTATGAAGCGGGCTACACCCCTGAGTTCAAAGGCCGTGAACTGTTCCAGGGCGAATTTATCCACCCGCAGCTGTGGCCGGAAAACTTCGATTACAGCGGCAAGAATGTGGTGGTGATCGGCAGCGGCGCGACAGCCGTTACCCTGGTGCCGGCGATGGCCGATAAGGCCAAGCACGTGACCATGCTGCAGCGCTCGCCCACCTACGTGGTGAGCCTGCCGCAGGGCGATCCGATCTCCGACGTGCTGCGCAAGTTCCTGCCGGAAACCTGGGTCTACCGCCTGGCGCGCACGCGCAATGTGGCGGTGCAACTGGGCTTCTACAAACTGTCCAAGGCCTTCCCCAACCTGGTACGCAAGGCGTTGCTCGGGTTGGCGCGTCATCAGTTGGGCAAGGACTTCGACATGCGTCACTTCAGCCCGCGCTACAAACCGTGGGACGAGCGTGTGTGCGCAGTGCCCAATGGCGACCTGTTCAAGGTGCTACGCGAGGGCAAGGCCTCGGTGGTGACTGAATTTATCGACGGGTTCACCGCCAAGGGCATCCGCCTAAAGTCGGGTCAGGAGCTGCCTGCGGATGTGATCATCAGTGCCACCGGCCTGGATTTGCAGCTGTTTGGCGGCATGCAGGTGGCGGTGGATGGGGTGCCCTTCGATGCGGCCAAGAGCATGGGCTATCGCGGCATCATGTTGCGCGACCTGCCGAATGCGGCGGTGGTGCTGGGTTATACCAATGCCAGCTGGACGCTCAAGGCGGACCTTTCCAGCGAGTACTTCTGCCGCCTGATCAACCATATGGATGCCAACGGCATGCGCCAGTGCACCCCGCGCGACACGGCGCGGCAGGTCAAGAATGCGCCGTTCCTTGACCTGGCCTCTGGTTATATCAAACGCGCTGCTGACAAGATCCCTAGCCAGGGGGATCGCGCGCCGTGGAAGCTTTACCAGAACTACCTGCTGGACCTGGCGCTGCTGCGCTATGGCAAGGTGGAAGACGGCTACCTGGAGTTCAGCTCACCGCATGTCGGCGAAACCACAGCGCCGGCTACAGCGGTCTAGACTTGAATGCAATGTAAGCCAAACGCTATAGCGACCTGGTGCGTTATGCCTACAGAGATGTGGCCATTTGCCGCTTTGGTAGGTTGGCATAAGGCCACTATGCTTCTGTGGCAGCTTTCACGGATGAACGGGCCGGTGTACCTGGCTGCTGTCACAGAGGAGTCCTCTAGAGGATGCGCAGAATGGAATCGCTTCAGCAAGAACAACGCTATCTGCCTGAACTGCGGGCGCATATCGACAAGTTGCTGGCCAAGGGCTGGGTGATCGCTGATCGCAACCCCTTGACCCTGCAGTCCGGACGCAAGACCTATATGGTTGTGCACGGCATGTTGATTGGTGATGCCGCGTTCTAGCGTCCGCCCTATCGTTTTCCCAGGCCACTGTCGATCTCGATCGGCAGTGGCCTTTTTTGTGCGCGTTGAATTTTTCATGCACTAATGTGCGGCAGGTCTGCCTGTACCCTGAGTACCGCTGACGCGCGCCAAGTCAGGCTATGCGGGATCTGTAATAACGCTGGGTGATCAGACTCTACTGGCCTGAGCATCGTAAGTCTGAGGAGAATGTGCATGCGTGATTTGCTTGGTGTGTTGTTGTTAGCCGCGTTGCTGAGCGGTTGTAGCCGGTCGCACGTCACTCATATTAGCCTGCCGGTGTTGCCGGGTTGGTACAACGGTGAGCAGGTTTACTACCTGACCACCGATATTTCGGATGCGCAGATGGCGACAGTGATGCAGGCCAATTATGTGCCGAGACTGGCCAATGCACTGCCCGATGAGCCCGGACCGCATCCGTTGGCGACTTATGATCGGGTCTACAAATTTGTTGATGACAGCCAGGCCAGCGTATTCCCGTCTATCCCGCTGCCATTAGGTGGGGATAACCAGGACATGGCCTACAGCCCGTTGTGGCATGTCTATGAGGTGCGCTGGTTGAGTGGTACGCCAGGCAGTCCATTGCGCTCGGCTGATGCCGTGTTGCAAGCGCAGGAGCAAGGCTTGGTCAGTGTGAGAGCCAGTGGGATTATCGTTAATTGCCCGGTGGTCGCGGTTGGCGAGCAGCGCCTTCAGTAGTTGCGACAGGCAAGTGCCACTGGCAGTTTTTCAGCCAGCTGGCAAACGCGGCAGGTGGCAGCGGTTTGCTCAGCAAGTAGCCTTGGGCGATATCGCAACCGAGCTGATCCAGACGGTCGAGAATGGCCTCGGTTTCCACCCCTTCGGCGACGATCTTCAGGCCCATGTTGTGGCCCAACTCGATGGTCGAACGGACGATGATGTCGTCATCGGGGTTGCTCAACAGGTCGAGCACGAAGGACTTGTCGATCTTTAGCTCATGCACCGGCAGGCGCTTGAGTTGGGCCATGCTTGAGTAACCCGTGCCGTAGTCGTCGATCGACAGTTTCACGCCCAATTCGCACAACTCCTGCAATTGACCCATGGCCAGTTCCGGGTCGGCCATCACCGCGCTTTCAGTGATTTCCACAATCAGTGCGGATGGCGGCACACCATGCTCGGCCAGTTGCGCGGCGATAAAGCCAGCAAAGCCGGGATCAGCCAGATCCAGTGCGGAGATATTGATCGCGGTCTTCAGCGCCAGCCCCTGTTCCTGCCAGGCGCGACTCTGCGCCACGGCTGTGCGCACCACCCAGCGTGTCAGGGCGCAAACGTTGCCGGTCTGTTCGGCCAGGGGGATAAATTCGTCCGGCGGAATAAACCCATGCACCGGGTGAATCCAGCGCACCAGGCATTCCACGCCATACAGGCTGCGCGTACGGATATTCAGCTTCGGTTGGAAATACAGGCTGAGTTGGCCGCCTTCCACCGCACCTTTCAATTCGCTCATCAATGCCAGGCGCAGCAGGCTGTGGCGGTCCAGCTCTGGGCGGTAGAGGGCGTAGGGCGAGCGCTGCTGTTTGCCCAGATACATCGCCACTTCGGCATGCTGCAGCAGGCTGCCGGCGCTTTCACCGTGGTCTGGATACAGGGCGATGCCAACCGTGGCGTTGAGGGTCATGCTGATGCCGCGTACGGCGAATGGCTCGTGCAGAGCGTCGCGGTAATGCTCGGCGGCAGGGATCAGCCAGCCCGGCTGGCAGGGGCTGATCAGCAGCGCAAACTCGTCACCACCGAGACGCGCCAGTTGCTCGCCGGGGCGTAGCAGCGCCTGCAGGCGTGCGGCGAGCTGGCAGAGCAGCTGGTCACCGGCGTCGTGGCCGAGGGTGTCGTTAAGGTCCTTGAAGTTATCCAGGTCCATCAGCAGCACGGCGATACCTGCGCCTGGCGGACACTGCGTCAGGGCCTGTTGCAGCTCGGCGACAAAACGGTTGCGGTTGGCCAGTTCGGTCAGCGGGTCGCGGTAAGCGAGAAAGCTGATGGTGGTTTCGCGCTTGGCAATGCCTTGCTGCATGGCGACGAATTCGCGGGCGAGTAAGCCGACTTCGCCGCTCGCCTGCGTTTCCATTGGTACCTGATAGTCGCCGCTGGCGATGCGCCGCACGTTGTCGACCATCTGACTCAGCGGCCGGCTGACGGTGTTGGCAATCCACAGCGCGCCGAGCCCGGCCAGCAGCAGGGCGATGGTAAAGATGGTTGCCAGCTGCCATTGCAGCGGCTGGTAATCAGCCAGCTCGGCGGCCAGCGAGCGCATCAGCAGCACCTGCAGTTCGCTACTGGTATCCACTAGAGGTGCGCGTAGGGCCACCTGCTCAAGGCCCTGTAAGTCGAAGCGGAACACGCCCTCAGCATTTGGCAGCAGCTGGCTGGCCAGCTCGGCCCGGGGCAACGCCTGCAGGTTGCTGGCCAATACCCGGTATTGCCCAGGGCGGCCGTCGAGCAGCGCGACGTCGGCGCCGCTGAGACGGGCCAGGTGCGCGGTTGCCTGATCGTCCAGTTCAAAAGCCATCAGCAGCCAGCCCATCAGGTTGGGGCGCGGGGCGAAGATTGGCGTGGCGTTGATATGCAGCACCCGTTCGCCGAACACCACCAGGCGTTCTTTGCTCTGTGCATCTGCTGTGTCGAGCAGGTCATTCCAGGGTAATTGCGCGCCCGGCAACAGTTCGCCACTGGTGCCCGCCAGGATCAGCCCCTCGGGCGCACTGACCAGGGCAAAGCTGGCCTGGCTGCGCGAGGCAAACGATTCCAGTGCTGCGGACAGTGATTGCGCTTCCTGCTGGGGGCTGGCGATCAGGTCGGCGATTTCGCCGAGCAGGGTGAAGTCCTTGGCGATCAGATCGGCCATGGCGCTCTGCGCCTGACGGCGGCTCTGCAGCTCGTTGCTCAGCACCGCATGGGCGAAGTTCAGCTGCCCTGCCACCTGGCTCAGGGTGTGTTGATACGTGGAGCGATAAACCAGTGCCAATAGCAGCACCATGACCGCCAGCAGCAACAGCAGGAAGAAGCCGAGAATCTTGCCGCGCAGGGTCATGAGGCGTAGTCATCTTTGGCCATGGGGCGGGCTTTCGGCTCTTTCGGTCGAGGGTCGCGCTTCAGCGCGCCGGTGAGTTGCCAGGTCAACGTGCCGTCGCTGGGTACGGCGCGGCTCATGGCTTCCTGCGGATCGGCGATGCGTGGGTGCCAGATGTGCAGGGTTTGTCCGGCGGCGGCATCGAAGTCCAGGCGGGTTTTGCCCTGGATGTCGGTCTGGGCGAACCAGGGGGTGTCGAGTACGAGGATAAAGCCGAGCATCCAGTCATGGATATTGCAGCCCAGGGTGACCAGGCCTGGCTGGTCGAAACGCATCTCCTGCGGTGCGGCTTTCTGCTGGTGCAGGCGCAGCTCGAAACGCTTGGCCGGCGAGAAGGAGTAAACGTGATGGTTGATCGGATCGGCGTTGGGGAAGCTCACCGTGGTGCCGACCTGTACTGGCAGGACATAGGGGGTGAACTGGCGCTTCTGCTGGTCCATCACTGCAGTAGCGGGTTGGGTTTGCGCCGGACCGGGTTCGATCCACAGCACGGCGTCACTGAGCGGTTTGCCCTGATTATCGAGCAGCACGATCTTCAGATTCTGGGCCTGCGCCAGTGTGCCCAGCAGCACCAACAGCAGTGCCAACGCCGATTTCAGCATGATTGATCCCCCGCGACCGCACGACAGTAGCCGTCAGTATAGGAAGGCTTTGTCCGACTGCCGGGTGATCAGCGCTGATCGATCTGCTGGATCTGCTCAATCAGCCAATGCAGCGCCGGGTCACGTTGGCGCTGGGCCAGGCTGACGATTTCCAGGTGAAACGGGCCGAGGGCGAACGGCAGCTCGAACAGTTGCAGCGGCAGCAGGCGGGCAAAGTGGCGCGCCAGCTGGGTCGGCAGCACGGCAGCCAGTTCACTGCTGGCGACGATATGCGCGGCCTGCAGGTAATTGGGCGTGGTGTAGCGAATCTCCCTGCACAGGCCCTGTTCGCCCAGCCATTGGTCGACCATGCCGCGCGTCTGACCGCCGTGTACCCACAGGTGGCGCAGCTGCAGAAAGGTCGGCAGGTCCATCGGTTGGTTACCCAGCGGATGGTCGCGGCGCAGCGCCAGTTGCAGGGTTTCACTCATCCAGTGCTGGCGGGCAAAGCGCGCAGGGATGTCCTCGAAGCGCCCCAGCACCAGGTCCAGCTCGCCCTTGTCCAGCGCTTCGGCCGGCAGGCTGGGGCTCAGGTGGCGGATGTCGATGCGCATGCCGGGTGCCTGCTGGCTGAGTTGTTCAAGCAGCCTTGGCATGCAGATCAGCTCGACATAGTCGGTAACGGCGATGCTGAAGTGCTGACGGCTGCTGGCCGGATCGAACACGTCGCCGGCACTGAGACTCTGTTCCAGTTGCTGCAGGGCCGCGCGGATCGGCGTTTCCAGCGCCTGGGCGCGCGGCGTGGGCTGCATGCTGCGGCCCACCCGCACCAGCAGCGGGTCATCGAGCAGTTCGCGCAGGCGATTCAGTGCGTTGCTCACCGCCGGCTGGCTCAGGGCCAGGCGCTCGGCCGCGCGGGAAACGTTCTGCTCGCGCATCAGTGCATCGAACACGCGCAGCAGGTTGAGGTCGAAGGTAGAGAAATTCATCTGCTGAATACGACTTATCACAAGACTAAATTTCAAAAATAGTAGCGCCTTGCTTAAGGTGGCTGGCGAATTTTCTTTGCAGCACAGGCATTTCGTTCGGCACTAATCAGAGGAGTGGGCATGAGCAAGGCATTCGAGGTTCGACAGGCCGCCGTGATCGGCGCGGGCACCATGGGGCGCGGTATCGTCATGAGCCTGGCCAACGCCGGCATTCAAGTGCTGTGGCTGGACAACAACCCGCAGATGCTCGAGCAGGCCATGAAGGTGGTGGCCGAGACCAATGCCCACAACCTCAAACTGGGGCGGATCAGCGCCGAGCAGTCGGACGCGCGACTGGCTTGCGTCACACCGGTGGGCGACTATGCCGCGCTGGCAGATGCCGATCTGGTGATCGAAGCGGTGTACGAGAACCTGGAACTCAAGCAGCAGATTTTCCGCACGCTCGACGCCACCCTGAAGCCTGGTGCGATCCTCGCCAGTAACACCTCGGCGCTGGATATCGACGCCATTGCCGCCGTCACGGCGCGCCCGGAGGACGTGCTCGGCCTGCACTTCTTCAGCCCTGCGCACATCATGAAACTGCTGGAAATCGTGCGTGGCGCCAAAACCGCGCCGGCGGTATTGGACGTGGCACTGGCCCTGGGTCAGCGTATCGGCAAGGTCAGCGTGGTGGCGGGTAACTGCGACGGTTTTATCGGCAACCGCATGCTGCACACCTATGTCCGCGAGGCGCGCATGCTGCTGCTCGAAGGGGCTTATCCGCATCAGGTCGACGCCGCGCTGCAGGGCTTTGGTTTCGCCATGGGCCCGTTCCGTATGTATGACGTGGTCGGTATCGACCTGGAATGGCGCGCCCGCGAGCTGGCCGGCAAGGGCCAGGATGATCCGGCGGTGCAGGTGGATAACCGCCTGTGCGGCCTTGGTCGGTTCGGCCAGAAGGCGCGCATGGGTTATTACCGCTACGCCGAAGGCAGTCGCCAGGCCGAGCACGATCCTGAAGTGGATGCGCTGGTGCTGCAGGTATCCGAGCAGCTGGGCTTCACGCGCCGCGACATTGATCCTTCTGAGATTCTCGAGCGCTGCCTGCTGGCGCTGGTCAACGAGGGGGCGAAAATCCTCGAAGAGAACATCGCCGCCAATAGCCACGACATCGATCTGGTCTATCTCAACGGCTACGGCTTCCCCGCCGACAAAGGCGGGCCGATGAGCTGGGCGGATTGCCAGGGTGTAGCGGCGATTCATGACCGCTTGAAGGCGCTGCAGGCGGCGTTCGGTGAGCACTGGCTGCCGGCACGTCTGATTGAAAAACTGACCAGTAGCGGCCAGCGCTTCGCCGACGTGCGGGTATCCGACGTGCAGGAGGGCCGGGTATGAGTTATCAGGCTCCGCTGCGCGATATGCGCTTTGTGCTGCATGAGCTGTTTGATATCAGCGACCACTGTCAGCTGCTCGGCAACGGCCTTGATCGCGAGCTGATTGACGGCGTGCTTGAGGAGGGCGCGCGTTACGCCGCCGAGGTGGTGGCGCCGCTGAATCGCAACAGTGATGAGCAAGGTTGCCAGCTGAGCGAAGGCCAGGTGCGCACGCCGGACGGCTTTGCCGAGGCCTATCAGCAATACGTTGATAACGGCTGGGCGAGTATGACCGGGCCCAGCGAATACGGCGGCCAGGCGCTGCCACAGATGCTCGCGTGCAACTTCCACGAGATGCTGATGGGCGCTTCGCTGTCGTTCCGCGTGTATTCCGGGCTCACCGAAGGCGCGGTGCTGGCGCTGTACAAGCACGGCAGCGAGTCGCTGAAAGACACCTACCTGCACAAACTGGTCAGTGGCCAATGGGCCGGCACCATGTGCCTCACCGAGCCGCAGGCCGGCACCGACCTGGCCCTGCTGCGCACCAAGGCTGAGCCTCAGGCGGACGGCAGCTTCAAGGTCAGCGGCAGCAAGATCTTTATCAGCGGCGGCGAGCAGGACCTCTCGGAAAACATCATCCACTTGGTGCTCGCCCGTTTGCCGGATGCGCCAGCCGGGGTGAAGGGCATCAGCCTGCTGTTGGTGCCGAAATTTATCGCTGCCGCCGATGGCACGCCGGGCGAGCGTAACGCGCTGTCCTGCGGCGCCATCGAGCACAAGATGGGCATCAAGGGTGCGTCCACCTGCGTGATGAACTTCGACGGCGCCACGGGTTGGTTGATCGGTGAAGCCAACCAGGGCCTGGCCTGCATGTTCACCATGATGAACGACGCGCGCTTTCAGGTCGGTTTGCAGGGCTTAGGCATCGGCGAAGCGGCGTTCCAGGGCGCGCTGCGCTATGCCCGCGAGCGCCTGCAGTCGCGCGCCCTAAGCGGGCCAGCCGAGCCAAGCAAGGCGGCTGATCCGATCATTGTCCATCCCGATGTGCGGCGCATGCTGCTGACGCAGAAGAGCCTGGTCGAAGGCAGTCGTATGCTCGCCGTCTACTGCGCGCGTCAGCTCGACCTTGAGCATGGTCATCCCGACGCCACCGCGCGCAAGGCCGCCGGCAAGCGCGCGGCGCTGCTGATCCCGATCGTCAAAGCCTTCTTTACCGATATGGGCCAGGAAGTCGCCAGCCATGCCGTGCAGGTGTATGGCGGCCACGGTTTTATCCGCGAGTGGGGCATTGAGCAGCTGATGCGCGACAGCCGTATTACCCAGTTGTATGAGGGCACCAACGGCATTCAGGCGCTGGACTATATCCGCCGCAAGGTGCTCGGTGACGGCGGAGCGGAACTGTCGGCGCTGCAGGCCGAGTTCAGCGAGCTGTGCGACGCTCAGGTTGGCCGCCCGGCGCTGGCCGCGCTGGCTCAAACGGTGCAGGCGCGTCTGGGCGAGTGGCGTGAGCTGAGCAGCGCGGTGATCGCCGCCAGCCAGCGCGATGTGCAGGAGATCGGCGCGGTGTCGGTGGACTTCCTCCAGTATTCGGCCTACGTGCTGCTGGCCGGTTTCTGGCTGCAAGCGGCGGCGCGGGTGCAGGATGCCCTGGAGGCGGGCAGCGGCGAGGCGGCGTTCTATCAGGCCAAGCTGCAGTCTGCCGACTTCTACCTGCGTCGGGTGTTGCCACGGGCCAGCGCCCATCGCGAGTCCCTGCTGGGCGGTGCCGAGTGCCTGATGGCCATGGATGAGGCGAGTTTCGCCTTCTGACCGAAGCGCGTAGCGTGGGTACAAGCCACGCTGCGGCGCGCGCCAATCATTACAACAAGAGGATCCCCCCCATGCTGCCCTTTAGCTTTGCCACCACGGCGCAGATTTTGTGCGAGATCGGCGCCTCCCGGCGGTTGGCCGAGCTGTGCCGCGAGCGCGGCGCGCAACGGGTGCTGATCGTCACCGACCCGGGCATCAGCAAGCTCGGCCTGCTGGCGGATGTGCTGCCAGGTTTTGCCCGCACCGAGCTGACCGTCGAGGTATTCGATCAGGTGGTCGCCGACCCGCCCGAGGCCATTCTGTTGGCGGCGGTGGAACAGGCCCGCGCACTCAAGGCGCAGCTGATCGTCGGCTTTGGCGGCGGCAGTTCGATGGACGTGGCCAAGCTGGTGGCGTTGCTGGCCCATCCAGAGTGCGGCCAGGAGCTGGCGCAGGTCTACGGCGTTGGTAATGCCCGGGGCCAGCGAATGCCGCTGATTCTGGTGCCGACCACCGCCGGCACCGGTTCGGAAGTCACGCAGATTTCCATCATCACCACCGGCGAAACCACCAAGATGGGCGTGGTCTCGCCGCTGCTGCTGCCGGACCTGGCGTTGCTCGATGCCGAGCTGACCCTCGGCCTGCCGCCGGCTGTGACCGCCGCTACCGGAATCGACGCCATGGTGCATGCCATTGAGGCCTATACCAGTGCGCTGAAAAAGAATCCACTGTCCGACCTGCTGGCCCGCGAAGCGTTGCGCCTGCTTGCGGCCAATCTGGATGAAGTGGTGCACAACGGCGGCAACCGCGAGGCGCGTCAGGCCATGCTGCTGGGCTCCTGCCTGGCGGGTCAGGCATTTGCCAACGCGCCGGTGGCGGCGGTGCATGCGCTGGCTTATCCGCTGGGCGGGCATTTCCATATTCCCCACGGCTTGAGTAACGCCTTGGTGCTGCCGCATGTGCTGGGCTTCAACGGCAATGCGGCCGCGCCGTTGTATGCCGAGCTGGCGCCGCTGGTGCTGGGCGATCAGCTGCGCGCCGGCAGTGTTTTGCAGCAGACCGAACAGTTTATCGGCGCTCTGGCCGATTTCAGTGTGCGCAGCGGCCTGCCCACGCGCCTGCGTGATGCCGGTGTGCCGCAAGACATGCTGCCGACCCTGGCCCGCGACGCCATGCAGCAACAGCGCCTGCTGGTGAACAACCCACGGGAAATGACCGAGGCCCATGCCCTGGCCATCTACCAGGTGGCCTATTAAGCCGCCTCGCCAACCTCAAGGACTTCCGATGAGCCAACCCCAACACTTGCGCAGCGATTACCGGCACTTCCAGCCGATCACCACGCGCTGGCATGACAACGATGTCTACGGTCACGTCAACAACGTTACCTACTACAGCTTCTTCGACAGTGCGGTGAACACCTACCTGATCGAAGTCGGCGGCCTGGATATCCATCACGGCGAGGTGGTGGGTTTTGTGGTCAGCTCCAGCTGCGACTACTTCGCTTCCATCGCCTTCCCCGAACGCATCGAGATCGGCCTGCGCGTCGGCAAGCTGGGCAACAGTTCGGTGCAGTACGAGCTGGCGGTGTTCAAAGCAGATGAAGACGAAGCCTGCGCGGCCGGGCGCTTTGTGCATGTCTTCGTCGACCGCAGCAGCAACCGCCCGACGAGCATTCCTGAGAACCTGCGGGCGGCGCTGACGGTGCTACTGATGGAGCCGGCTGTGTAGCTGCGCTTGAACTGCGCGCCGCCAGGCTGGTGTCGCGGCTAAGGCGCTTGCCACACAAACAAAAAGCCGCTGTTAGGCGGCTTTTTGCTGTCAGTACTCGGCACTTAGTGGTGTTTGTGCTTTTTATGCTTCTTGTGTTTCTTGCCGTTGTAGTGGCCGCGATCACGTTCGCTGCCACCGGCGTATTCATTAGCCAATGCGCCACCGGCTGCGCCGCCCAGGCCGGCGCCGATGGTTGAACCGGTGCTGCCGCCGACCTTGTTACCCAGTACCGAGCCACCGGCTGCGCCCAGGCCGCCGCCCAATGCGGCTTCGGTCTTGTTACCGTCGCGTGCGGTAATGACGCCACCTGCCGCGCCACCCAGGCCTGCACCAATCGCCGCGCCGGTGCTGCCACCGACTTGTTGACCGATTACGTTGCCCAGGGCGCCACCAATACCGCCGCCGATGGCGACCTTGCCGGTATCGCCCGCCAGGGCCAGGGGCGAAGCCAGGGCGCTGAATACCAGCGCAGAAAATAATGTACGCATACGGCAGACCTTCTCGATTGAACAGGGTGCGGACCTAGGCCTTTGTTTTTAAAGGATGATTACTCCGCGCACAGTCTTAGAGAGCGATTTGCCGAAAAATTCCCTGCCGCTGGTCGCCGCTGTGATCGCCGCCACACATTCGCTTAAAGAATGCGCGCAGTGGCCTGATGGGCCTGCAAGCGGATGGCTACGTATTTCGAGGTCGGGGTAAAGCTGCCCGTGCCGAAACTCTGCAACGGCACCAGGGGGTTGGCTTCCGGGTAGTAGGCGGCGGCTTGGCCAGCGGGAATGTCGAAAGCCAGCAGGGTAAAGCCAGCAACCTTGCGCTCGATGCCGTCATCCCAGATGGACTGGATATCAACCTGCTGCCCCAGCTGAAAGCCCAGGCGCAGAATGTCCGCTTCATTGACGAACAGCACCTGGCGCTGGCCTTTGACCCCACGGTAGCGGTCATCCAGGCCATAGATGGTGGTGTTGTACTGATCGTGGGAGCGCAGGGTCTGCAGGATCAAGTCCGGCGTTTGCCCGCTGCTGCGCACCTGCGGCGGCAGCAGGTCGGCGGGCAGCGGGTTGGCCTTGAAGTTGGCCTTGTGGCTGGCGGTCAGCCAGCGTCGTTCGGCGGTGGCGTTGCCCAGGTAGAAGCCACCGGGGTGTTGCAGGCGCTGGTTGAAGTCGCTGAAACCGGGAATGGTCTCGGCAATCAGTTCGCGGATGCGCCGGTAATCGGCAATCAGCGCGTCCCAGTCGACCGGATGGTTACCCAGGGTGGCCTTGGCGATACCGGCGATGATCGCCGGCTCCGAGCGCATTTGCGGCGACAGCGGTTCGAGCTGGCCGTAGGAGGCGTGGATCATGCTGAACGAGTCTTCCACGGTTACCGCCTGCAGGCCGCCGGCCTGGTGGTCGATGTCGGTGCGTCCCAGGCACGGCAGAATCAGCGCGTTGGCTCCGGTGGTCAGGTGGCTGCGGTTGAGCTTGGTGCTGATCTGTACGGTTAGCGCGCAGCGGCTCAGCGCGGCATGGCTGCGCGGGCTGTCCGGGGTGGCTTGGGCAAAGTTGCCGCCCAAACCGATAAACACCTTGGCCTTTCCGTCGAGCATGGCGTTGATCGCCTCGACGGTGTTGTGGCCCTGCGCGCGCGGCACCTGGAAGTTAAAGCGTTGCTCCAGCGCATCGAGAAAGGCTGCTGGCGGGCGCTCATTGATGCCCATGGTGCGGTCGCCCTGCACGTTACTGTGGCCGCGCACCGGGCACAGGCCAGCACCGGGACGGCCGAGGTTGCCGCGCAGCAGTTGCAGGTTGACGATTTCCTGAATGGTCGCAACCGAGTTGTGGTGCTGGGTGATGCCCATGGCCCAGCAGATGATCACCCGCTCGGCACGGCGGTAGAGCAGGGCGGCATGCTGCAGTTCGTCCAGGCTCAGGCCGGATTGCTCGACCAGCGAATCCCAGCTGCTGGTATCCAGCAGCGCTAAATAGTCGTCCACGCCGTGGGTGTGTTCCGCGATAAAGGTCAGGTCGAACACCGCTGGCTCGCCCTGGGCCAGCGCTTCGCGGTGCCATTGCAGGAGGAACTTGGCCATGCCGCGCAGGGCGGCTAAATCACCGCCCAGAGCCGGGCGGAAGAACGCGGTGTTGAGCGGTTCGGAGCCGTTGCTAAGCATCTCCAGCGCATGTTGCGGATGCTGAAAACGCTCCAGGCCGCGCTCTTTCAGCGGGTTGAAGCACACCACCTGCGCGCCACGTTGGACCGCCTCGCGCAGCGGTTCAAGCATACGTGGGTGGTTGGTGCCGGGGTTCTGCCCGAGCACGAAGATCGCATCGCTGTGCTCAAAATCGGCGAAGGTCACGCTGCCTTTGCCGACGCCCACGCTCTGCCCGAGGGCCACGCCGCTGGCTTCGTGGCACATGTTTGAACAGTCGGGAAAGTTGTTGCTGCCAAAGGCGCGGACGAACAGCTGATACAGGTAGGCCGCTTCGTTGCTGGCGCGACCGGAGGTGTAGAACTCGGCCTGGTTGGGGCTTTTCAGCGCCCTCAGATGTTCGGCGATCAGGGCAAAGGCGGCGTCCCAGCTGATCGGTTGGTAATGATCGCTGGCGGGGTTATAGCGCATCGGCTCGGTCAGGCGGCCCTGGTATTCCAGCCAGTAATCGCTTTGCTCACGCAGTTGGCTGACGCTGTAACGGGCGAAGAAGGCGGCGTCCACACGGCGTTTGGTGGCCTCCCAGTTGACCGCTTTGGCGCCGTTCTCGCAGAACTTGATATGGCCGTCTTCCGGTGAATCACCCCAGGCGCAGCCGGGGCAGTCGAAGCCGCCGTGCTGGTTGGTTTTGAGCAGGGCGCGCAGGTTTTTGAACGGCTGCTTACTGTCCAGCCAGAAGTGCGTCACGCTGCGCAGCGCGCCCCAACCGGCGGCTGCGCCGGTGTAGGGTTGATAGCGTGGCTTGATCGGTTGCAGGCTCATGGCTGGGCGACTCCGGGTGCGGCCGGGCTGTAGACCCGTGGCGCGCTGTGCTGGGGCAGGTGAATCAGGTTGAGGTTGTGCTGGCGCGCCCACTGCACGCTGAGGGTGGTCGGCGCGGATAGGCTGACCAGAGTGCCGATGCCAGCGCGCAGGGCCTTGTGGATCAGCTCCAGGCTGCAACGGCTGGTGACCACGGCAAAACCCTGGCGCGGGGTTTCCCCTTCGCGGTGCGAGGCACCGAGCAGCTTGTCGAGGGCGTTATGCCGGCCGATGTCTTCGCGGCACAGGCGAATCTGTCCCTGGCCATCAACAAACAGCGCGGCATGCACCGCGCCGCTGTGGCGGGCCATGGTTTGTACGGCCTGAATTCGCGTACGCAAACCTTGTAAGTGGGCGGCTGCTGGCAGTGGGCTGGGCATGAGGCTGGGCAATTGCGGCAGGGCTTGTTCCAGCGCTTCGACCCCACACATGCCGCAGCCGCTGTTGCCGGCCAGGGTGCGACGCTGCTGCTTGATCGCCCAAAAGGCGCGGTTGCTGACCTGCACCTCGGCGCTGATGGCGCTGGCCTGTTGCTGAAGGCGGATATCGTAGATCTCATCGAAGCTATCGATCAGGCCGGCACTCAGGCTGAAACCGTAGATAAAGTCTTCAAGGTCGCTGGGCGAGACCATCATCACGCTGTGGCTGATGCCGTTGTAGCTGATCGCCAGCGCCGTTTCACTGGCCAGCGCGGCAGCGCCATCCTGCTGTGCGTCCGCCAGCTCGACGTAGCTGTAGGTGGGCGCTGGCAGCAGCACCGGCGCGGAATCTTTAGCGATGGTCGGGGCGTGACGTGGCATGAGCAGGCTTCCCGGCAGCGAGGCAATAGCGCCAGCCTAGGCCGCTCTAACGGGTGCGTCTAATCGCTGTTGCCGATCTTGTGATCGACAGTATCTATCAAGGCTTCAAGCCTGAGCCTTTCAGCCTGTCGCGCCCGGTAAAAGTTTCTGCGCTTCAGCAAAGCAGGCTTCGGCCAGGGCTGAGCGTGGGGCGCTGCGGCGCAGGATCAGGCCCAGCGGGGCGAGGGTGTGGGCATCCTCAATCGGCGTGAGCGCCAAGTGCTCGGTGAACTCGGCCAGGCCGCCGTTGAGCGGCATGATCGCGCAGCACAGCCCGGCGCTGACCGCTTGCAGCAGTTGATGCACGGCATCGGTTTCCAACCGTGGATTGGGCGTCAGGCCACGGGAGCGAAAGCTGTGGTCGATGGACTGGCGAAAGTGCATGCCGGCCGAGAGCAGGCCCAGCGGCAGATCAGTCAGGCTTTCCCAGCGCAGGGACGGGTCGGTGAAGTGAAAATGTCGACGGTCATGCAGCAGGCCCATGCGCGTTTCCGCCAACTCCAGGCTGTCGAAGTGTTCCGGGTTGAGGCGGTCGAGATACGACAGGCCAAGGTCGAGTTGATTACGCCCCAGGCGCTCGAGAATTTCCTCGCTGCTCAGGGCGAACAACTGAAAGCGCAGCCCGGCATGCTGCTCAGCGAAAAACTGCACCAGGCGCATCGGATCGAAACCTGCCAGTGGCACCACGCCCAAACGCAAGGTGCCGACCAACTGGCCACGGCAGGCGGCCGCTTCGGCATACAGGCCATCGTGCGCGGCCATCAGGCTTCGCGCCCAGGCCAGAATGCGCTCACCCTCGGCGCTGAACCCCTCAAAGCGTTGGCCACGGCGCACCAACTCCAGACCCAGTTCGTCCTCCAACTGACGCAGGCGCATCGACAGGGTCGGCTGGGTGATATGGCAACGCGCGGCGGCCTGGCCGAAGTGGCGGGTTTCATCCAGGGCGATGAGGAACTTCAGCTGTTTGATATCCATGATGCGTCCTCAACGTCCTGGGGCGGCCAACGGGTGTGAGGTTAAAGCCCCTGCACCAGTGCGCGGTAGTCTTCGACGGCTGCAAACTCCTCGGTGTCCTTTGGCCCCGCTTGGCTATCGGGTTGGCGCACGGCAAGCAGGTGGCCGACGCCAAAATGTCCGGCACTGCGCAGGATTGGCAGGCTGTCGTCGATAAACAGGCTGCGCGCCGGCTCGAAGCTGATGTCCTGCTGCAGGGCGTGCCAGAACTGCTGGTCTTCCTTGGGGAAGCCATAGTCGTGGGAGCTGATCAGCCGGTCGAAGTAGGGCGCCAGTTCGATGCGTTCCAGCTTCAGCGACAGCGAATCGCGGTGCGCGTTGGTGATCAGCACCACCTGCTTGCCGGCTTGGCGCAGGGCCTGGATAAAGGTGTCGGCGTCCGGGCGCAGGGCGATCAGGTGCGCGACTTCGCGCTTGAGGTCGCGGATCGACAGGTTCAGCTCGCGGCTCCAGAAATCCGTGCAGTACCAGTTGAGCGTACCGGCATGCTCGCGAAACAGCGGCAGCAGTTCGGCTTCGGCCAGCGCGCGGCTGACACCATGGTGCTCGGCATAGCGCTGCGGCAGGTGCTGCAACCAGAAGTGGTTGTCGAAGTGCAGGTCGAGCAGGGTGCCGTCCATATCCAGCAGGACGGTGTCGATGGCGTTCCAGGGCAAGGCAGGCATGCGCAGTTCTTCTGGTAGATGCGCAGGCGGTCGCGATTTGCGCCACAGGCGTCGTGATCGCGCAATCTCCTACGCAGATAATAGGAAAAGCCGCGCTATGATAACCCGCTATGTCCTGCCCAGGAGCCGCCCCATGCGTCAGAAACCCACCGTACTCGCTCGCGAAATTGTCGCCAGCAGCCGCCTGTTCCGCGTTGAGGAGCTGCAACTGCGCTTCAGCAACGGCGTGGAACGCACCTATGAGCGGCTGGTGGGCAAGGGTTCCGGCTATGGTGCGGTGATGGTGGTGGCGATGGTTGATGACGAGCACGCGCTGCTGATCGAGGAATACTGCGGCGGCACCGATGATTATCAGCTGTCGCTGCCCAAAGGGCTGATCGAGCCGGGCGAGGACGTGCTGGACGCGGCCAACCGCGAGCTGAAAGAAGAAGCCGGCTTTGGCGCGCACAAGCTTGAGTTGCTGGCCGAGCTGAGCCTGTCGCCGGGTTATATGAGCCAGAAGATTCAGGTGGTGCTGGCCTCGGATCTCTATGAAGAACGCCTGCCCGGCGATGAACCGGAACCGATGCGCGTCGATCAGACCAGCCTGCGCGAACTGTCGAGCCTAATCCAGCACCCGCAATTTACCGAAGGTCGCGCCCTCGCTGCGCTTTACCTGGCCCGCGATGTACTGACTCAGCGTGGGGTTTTCAAGGGATGAGCCAAGCCATGAGCCAAACAATGCCCCATCCCCTTATTCCCGCTGTGATTGAACTGGTGCGCCAGGCTGGCGCGGCAACATTGCCGCATTGGCGCGCCGATGTGACGGTGAATGAAAAAGCCGACGCCTCGCCGGTGACCGCTGCCGATATGGCCGCGCACCATATTCTTAATGACGGTCTGCTGGTCTTGGCGGCTGATATTCCGGTGCTCTCCGAAGAAGCGGCCGATATTGCCCTGAGCACCCGTGCGCAGTGGTCGCGCTGGTGGCTGGTTGACCCGCTGGATGGCACCAAGGAATTTATCGCCGGCTCCGAAGAGTTCACCGTCAACGTCGCGCTGATTGAGCAGGGCCGCGTGGTGTTTGGCGTGGTGGGTATTCCGGCCACCGGCCAGTGCTATTACGGCGGTGCCGGTCTTGGTGCTTGGCGCGCTGATGCGGCGGGCAAGGCTGAGCCGATTCGTGTGCGTCTGGCCCCACAGGAAGCCTTTACTCTGGTGGCCAGCCGCCGTCATTCCAGCCCGGCGCAGGAAGCGTTGTTGACCGGGTTGAGCGAGCGTTTTGGTGATCTGCAATTGGCCAATGTCGGCAGCTCGCTGAAGTTCTGCCAACTGGCCGAAGGCAATGCCGATTGTTACCCGCGCCTGGCGCCGACCTCGCAGTGGGACACCGCCGCGGCGCAGGGCGTGTTGGAGGGCGCGGGTGGTGAAGTGCTGACGCTAAAGGGCGAGACTCTGACCTATGAGGCGCGTGAGTCGTTGCTCAATCCGTACTTTCTGGCGCTGCCGGCCGACGCTCCCTGGCGCGCCGAGCTGATTCAGCTGGCTCGCGCGTTGGATTAAGACGTGGCCGTAGGATGGGTTAGCCGCAGGCCAACCCATCACTGATGCTCAGTCGAGCATATCGCCGTAGCGTTCGTCCTTTTTGAACAGCAGCGGCTGGGCGAAGCCCGGCACCTTGATCTGCTCGGCGCTGATCTCGATCTGCTTATCGTCGATCAGGTCGTTGCCGAAGTTATAGATAATCCCCAAATCCCCCAGCAGCGCCTGCGCGTCGTAGGCCTGAGCGGCGTGGCGCGTGGCTTCGCGGCGCTGCAGGTAGGCGGCAAAGGCCGCTTCGCCATGGCGCTTGCGCAGCATGCGTTCGGCCACATGCGGGGCCAGCAGCAGGGCACTGGCGTTGTTGCCACCAAAGCCCTTGGAGTTGATTACGCAGAGATCCAGCTGCTCGGGCGCGCGGGTACGGTCGGCGGTGGCGAAGCTTAGGTGCTGCTGGTGCACGTCGTCGGCTACGGCGTCGATGGTCTTGATGCCGGGGATGATGCCGTATTTGAAACTGCCCAGAGCGGAGATCACCTGATCACCACTGGCAGTGGCCAGGGAGTGGCCAACAAATGCTTTCACTGCGGTGACCGGCCATTGCTCAATAGCGAAGGCGCTGGCGATGCGGTCGAGGATTTCTGATTCGGTCACGCGGTTGGCCGGGGTGCTGGAGCCGTGGGCATGCACGAAGCTGCGCTCACGCACTGCGTCGATGCCCAACAGTTGCACGGCGCTGGCCACGGCCTTGGCCACGGTCAGGTAGTTACCGGGGCCCGGGGCGGAGATGGACTTCTTGAAACCGTCGGCGTTGATAAACACATCCGGCACCGCGCCGTGGATGTCTGCACCCAACTCCAGGGCCAGGGCATCGTCCATCAGCACGACGAACTGGCAGGCTTCGGCTAGGGTAAAGCCGCAGTTCTCGCCAAACGGGCGGCTGGCGCGGCGGAAGTCGACCGAGTCCTTGCCTTCGATCTGGCGTAGGCCGTCTTCGGTGGCCAGCGCGCCCATGGCACCGTAGCCCTCGATGCATTCCTGATTGATCGGTGCTTCGCTGTTGCCGACGATGGCCACCCGCGCCTTGCCCGAACTGATCAGCTCGATGCCTTTCTGCAGGTTATAGAGGAAGGTGGCACAGGCGCCGGTGACGCTGCCGGTGGTGCCGACGCTGCCTAGCACATAGGCGTTGATAAAGTCCGCCGGCATGGTGTTCAGGCCCAGGGCCAGCTGCTTGGCGGTGACACGACCACCCTTGAGGCGCGACTGCATCAGGCCGCCGAAGCCGTTTTCATCCAGCTGACTCATGATGCTGCCGGCAAACACCGCGACTTCGTCCGGCGCCACGTGCTGCATGATGGTCTGCCAGTCGATGCCGGTGGCGCGCAGCGCATCGGTGACGCCGACGATGGTCATGGCCAGGCCACGCGGGTGGAATCGTGCGTTGTACAGCTCGCTCGGCTCGAAGCCGCTGGGCAGCTGCCCGGCGGATTTCACTGGCAGGGCGCGGTAGCTGTCGACCTTGAATTCGCAGTTGTCATGCAGGGTCACCAGCACTTCACTGGCGTTCAGCTCGTCCACCGTCCAGTCGCTCGGCAGCGGCTCTGGCAGGTGCTTGCGCAGGGTGATAAAGCTCAGCGGCTGACCGGCTGTGGCGCTGATGTCGATGGTCTTCTGCCAGTGCGCGGCGTCGACATCCAGATGCTGTTTCTCGATACGGCGCACCAGGGTCGAGGTGAGAATCTGCTCGGCGAAGCGGCTGTCGATCTCGGCCAGGCTCAGGGTGTTGCCGGCGTTATCCTGATAGTGGCCATCAACCACCTTGACCAGTTTCATCATCACTGCCAGACCGGCAAGGGTCTGCTGGCGCGCAGGCGTGTCCATGGACTCGATCACGGTGCGGCGGAAACCATGGTGGAAGGAGCTGCGTCCAGCCGCGTTATAGCCACCAAAACCAACTATCACAGGTAAGCGTGAGGTCACTCGATAACTCCTTGAAAAGATAACGCCAGACAAACCGAGATAAGGCTATGGAGGCTTGTCACGCAGTCTGGAACGCTCTGCGGCGGTTATTGCGCCGCGATCAAGCGCCCAGCATGGCTGTTCGGATGCCTATGCTGACGTGATTGCTGACTTGCGAGTCACGGTTTCGACCAAGGTCGCGCATCGCTAAAACCTTACGGCTGCTATGGTCTCTGCGCACAACGCCCAGCTGGAGAACAACAATGCACAGCGTCAATCCTTACGAATACGGCATGCCCCGTGATGCGGCAAATTTTCAGGCGCTCAGCCCGCTGAGCTTTCTTGAGCGCGCCGCCAGCGTCTACCCGCAGCGCCTGGCGCTGATTAACGGCAGCCTGCGGCAGACCTGGGGCGAAACCTATAGCCGCAGTATTCGTTTGGCCTCGGCCTTGGCTCAGCGCGGCATCGGTTTGGGCGATACCGTGGCAGTGATTGCGCCCAACGGCCCGGCGATGTTCGAGGCGCATTTTGGCGTGCCGATGTGTGGCGCGGTGCTGAATGCCATCAACACCCGTCTGGATGCCGAAGCCATCGCCTTTATCCTGCAGCACGGCGAAGCCAAGGTGCTGCTGGTGGACAAGGAGTTCGGCGAGCTGGCCCAGCGTGTGGTCGGTCACCTGCCGCAACCGCCGCTGGTGATTGGTATCGACGACCCGGAATATGCCGAGGGTCTGCTGATCGGTCAGCTGGATTACGAGGCGCTGCTGGCCGAAGGCGACCCGGACTATGCCTGGCAGCTGCCGGCGGATGAGTGGCAGGCGATCTCCCTCAATTACACCTCCGGCACCACCGGCAACCCCAAGGGCGTGGTCTACCACCACCGCGGCGCACACCTGAATGCCCTGTCCAACGCCATGTGCTGGGACATGAGCCGCTTCCCGGTGTACCTGTGGACGCTGCCGATGTTCCACTGCAATGGCTGGTGCTTCCCTTGGGCGCTGGCCGCCTATGTCGGCGTCAATGTGTGCCTGCGCCATGTACGCGCCGAGGCCATCTACCCGTTGCTCGCCGAGCATGGCGTCGACCATTTCTGCGGTGCGCCGATCGTGCTGAATATGCTGGCCAACGCCGATGACGCGCTGAAAGTCCTGAAAACCCGTCCAGTGAAAGTGCTCACCGCCGGCGCCGCACCACCCGCAGCGGTAATCGAGGCCATGGAAGCCCTGGAATTTCGCGTGACCCACGTATACGGCCTGACCGAAACCTACGGCCCCAGCGTGGCCTGCGAATGGAAAAGCGAGTGGGATAGCGAAAGCCCGGAACAGCGTGCGCGCCTGAAATCCCGCCAGGGCGTGCGAGCGCCGCTGCTCGACGGCCTGATGGTGGCCGACCCGGACACCCTGCAACCGGTGCCGAAAGACGGCCAGACCATCGGCGAAATCATGATGCGCGGCAACGTGGTGATGAAGGGCTACCTGAAAAACCCCTCTGCCACCGCCGAGGCCTTTGCCGGTGGCTGGTTCCACTCCGGCGACCTGGCGGTGTGGCACGCCGACGGCTATGTCGAGATCAAGGATCGCAGCAAGGACATCATCATTTCCGGCGGCGAGAACATCTCCTCCATCGAGGTGGAAGACGTGCTGTATCGCCATCCGCTTATTTTGGAAGCTGCCGTGGTGGCGATGGCCCATGCCAAGTGGGGCGAAACCCCCTGCGCCTTCGTCACCCTCAAGCCAGGTGCAGAGCTGACGGCCGAGGAAGTAATCGCCTTCTGTCAGCAGCGTATGGCGCGCTTCAAGGTGCCGGGCTGCGTGGTGTTTACCTGCCTGCCGAAAACCAGCACCGGCAAGGTGCAGAAGTTTGTTTTGCGTGAGCAAGCCAAGCAATTGGCCGCGCAGCAGGCGGTGGCATAAGGAGGATTGAAGGCACTTGTTACAGGTTTAAATAGATAACGAGTTGAGAACCTAAATGTCATTCACTACTATTTGGCACCTTAACTCGTCTATACCAAGAGGCATTACACCATGCAGGTAAGCAAAGGCTTGTTCGCCGCACTCTCTCTCACTGCGCTCGCCAGCACTGCGCAGGCCGCCGATGAAGTGGTGGTGTATTCCTCGCGTATCGACGAGCTGATCAAGCCGGTGTTCGATGCCTACACCGCGAAAACCGGGGTCAAGGTCAAGTTCATCACCGACAAGGAAGCGCCGCTGATCGCGCGTCTGAAGGCTGAAGGCGCCAACACCCCGGCTGACCTGCTGATCACCGTCGACGCCGGCAACCTCTGGCAAGCCGAGCAGGAAGGCGTGCTGCAGCCGACCAAATCCGAGCTGATCACCGCCAATATCCCGGCCCAGTACCGCTCCAGCACTGACAGCTGGACCGGCCTGTCGCTGCGCGCGCGGACCATTTTCTACTCCACCGAGCGGGTTAAACCGAGCGAGCTGAGCACCTACGAAGCCCTGGCTGACAAGAACTGGGAAGGCCGCCTGTGCCTGCGTACCAGCAAGAAGGTTTACAACCAGTCGCTGACCGCCACCCTGATCGAAACCCATGGCGCGGCCAAAACTGAAGAAATCGTCAAGGGCTGGGTCAACAACCTGGCCACCGACGTGTTCGCCGATGACACCGCGCTGCTGCAAGCCATCGACGCCGGCCAGTGCGACGTTGGCATCACCAACACCTACTACTACGGCCGCCTGCACCAGCAGCAGCCTGACCTGAAAGTGAAGCCGTACTGGCCGAACCAGAACGACCGTGGCGTGCACGTCAACCTAGCCGGTGCCGGTGTGACCAAGTATGCGCCAAACGCCGAAGCCGCGCGCAAGCTGCTGGAGTGGATGACCACCGAAGAAGCGCAGACCATCTTTGCCGGCGTTAACCAAGAGTTCCCGGCCAACCCGGCGGTTGCACCGTCCAAGGAAGTCGCTGCTTGGGGCACCTTCAAGGCTGACTCGATCGCCACCGAAGTGGCCGGCAAGCGCCAGGCTGAAGCGACCATGTTGATGGATCGCGCTGGCTGGAACTAAGAACTTAACGATTTGCTGCGCGTCGGCCCTGCGGCGTTAAAAACAGGCTCGGAATGCTCATGTACAAAAGTACACTCCGCTTCCTCGCCTGTTTTTGCCTTGCAGGACTCTAGCTCGCGAAATCGTAAACAGGTTCTACGGCCTACGCCGTTATACTCGACGCCCCGGCTTAGTCCGGGGCGTTGTCTTTTCCAGTTTTGAGGACTCTGCGTGGCCCATCCTGCCCAGCGCCGCTGGTACCCCATCGCCTTTGCAGTTGCCTTGCTGGTGCTGCTGCCGCTGAGCGTGCTGATGTTTAGTTGGCACGAGGTCGACCAGCAGATCTGGGCGCACCTGTGGCAAACCCAGTTGCCGCGTCTGCTCGGTAATACCCTGGTGTTGGTCCTCGGTGTGGGCGTGGGTGTGACGCTGCTTGGCGTGAGCCTGGCCTGGCTTACCAGCCTCTGTGAGTTCCCCGGCAGGCGCTGGCTGGACTGGGCGCTGATGTTGCCATTTGCCATTCCCGCCTATGTGCTGGCGTTCGTGTTTGTCGGTCTGCTGGATTTCGCCGGCCCGCTGCAGACCCTGCTGCGCGAGTGGTTCGGCAGTGACGTGCGCTTTCCCCGGGTGCGTTCCACCGGCGGGGTGATCATCGTGCTGGTGCTGGTGTTCTACCCCTACGTCTACCTGCTCGCGCGCAATGCCTTTCTGGCCCAGGGCAAGGGCTTGATGGAAGCGGCACGGGTGCTTGGTCTGAGCCCCTGGCGAGCGTTCTGGCGCGTAGCCTTGCCGATGGCGCGCCCGGCGATTGGCGCCGGTCTGGCGCTGGCCATCATGGAAACTCTGGCGGATTTCGGCGCGGTCTCGGTGTTCAATTTCGATACCTTTACCACGGCCATCTACAAGACCTGGTACAGCTTTTACAGCCTGACCAGCGCCACGCAACTGGCCAGCCTACTACTGCTGGCGGTGATGTTGGTGCTCTACGGCGAGCGCCGCGCCCGCGGTGCGGTGCGTCCGGTGAATGAACGTCCGCGCGGCAAGGCGCTGTATCACCTCAAGGGCGGCCAGGCACTAGCCGCCAGTGCCTGGTGCGGTCTGGTATTCGCCTGCGGCTTTGTTATCCCGGTGCTGCAGCTGATCGTCTGGTTCTGGCAGCGCGGCCGTTTCGATCTGGATGAACGCTACAGCGCATTGATCCTGCACACCTTGTATCTGGGCGCGATGGCGGCGCTGATTACCGTCAGTGTGGCCTTGCTGCTGGCGTTCTCTCGACGTTTAACCCCGACCCGTTTGATGCGCGGCACTGTCGGCGTGGCCAACCTCGGCTATGCCTTGCCGGGTTCAATGCTGGCGGTGGCGATCATGCTGGCCTTCAGCTACCTGGACCGTGAGCTGGTGATCCCGCTGTCCAGCTGGCTGGGCGGTGCAGGCAAGCCGGTGCTGCTCGGCAGCCTTTCGGCGCTGCTGTTGGCTTATATGATCCGCTTTATGGCGGTGGCCTACGGGCCGCTCGAAAACAGTCTGGCGCGCATCCGCCCCTCCTTGCCGGAAGCGTCGCGCAGTCTCGGTGTTGGCGGCGTCGGGCTGTTCTTCAAGGTCTACCTGCCCCTGCTGGTGCCGGGTGCGCTGTCGGCGGCGTTGCTGGTGTTTGTCGACGTGCTCAAGGAAATGCCTGCCACCCTGCTGATGCGCCCCTTTGGTTGGGACACGCTGTCGGTGCGGGTGTTTGAAATGACCAGTGAAGGCGAGTGGGCACGCGCTGCGCTGCCGGCCCTGACCCTGGTGCTGGTCGGTCTGCTGCCGGTGATTTTGCTTATCCGCCGTTCGGCGCGCCGTCACGGTTAGCCAAACGGGCCTGCGCGACAGGCTGCTACGTTGGGATGACCGCCCCCGGTGTTGCGGCTACAATGCGCGCCATTCGCAGCGGCCGATCATCTTGATAGCCCGTGCCAGTGCCCGATTGTGTGGGCTCAGCCGGGTTGCCGCTGCACTGCCCAGCCCGCAAGGAGACACTTATGGGACAGCGCACACCGCTCTATGACCTGCACCTCGCTCTGGGTGCCAAGATGGTCGACTTCGGCGGTTGGGACATGCCGTTGCACTATGGCTCGCAGGTCGAGGAGCATCATCAGGTGCGTCGCGACTGCGGGGTGTTCGATGTGTCGCACATGACCGTGGTGGATGTCAGTGGCAGCCAGGCCAAGGCCTATCTGCAACACCTGCTGGCCAACGACATCGAGCGCCTGCAAAGTATCGGTAAAGCCCTCTACAGCGGCATGCTCAATGAGCAGGGCGGGGTGGTGGATGATTTGATCGTCTACCTGACCGACTTTGGTTACCGCGTGGTGGTGAATGCCTCGACCCGTGACAAGGACCTGGCCTGGATGCGCCTGCAGAGCGTCGACTTCGACGTGCAATTGCACGAGCGATCCGAACTGGCAATGTTGGCCATTCAAGGCCCGCATGCGCGCAGCAAGACCGCTGAGCTGGTCAGCCAGTCGCGCGCCAACCTGATTCAGAGCCTCAAGCCGTTCGAAGGCCAGCCCGATGGCGAGTGGTTTATCGCCCGCACCGGTTACACCGGCGAAGACGGCCTGGAAATCATGCTGCCAGCCAGCGAAGTGGTGGCCTTCCTTAATGAACTGGTCGGTGCCGGTATTTCCCCGATCGGTCTTGGCGCGCGCGATACCCTGCGCCTGGAAGCCGGGATGAACCTTTACGGCCAGGACATGGACGAAAGTGTTACCCCACTGGCCGCCAACATGGCCTGGACCATCGCCTGGGAGCCGGCCAGCCGTGGTTTCGTTGGCCGTGCCGCGCTGCAGAAACAGAAGGCCGAAGGCGTTCCCTCTAAGCTGGTGGGCCTGGTGCTGGAAGAGCGCGGCGTGCTGCGTGCGCATCAGGTGGTTCGGGTTGAGGGCGTGGGCGAAGGTGAGATCACCAGTGGTAGCTTCTCGCCGACTCTGGGTAAATCCATTGCCCTGGCCCGTGTGCCGGCGGCTACCAACGAACGTGCCGAGGTAGAAATTCGCGGCAAGTGGTACCCGGTGCGGGTGGTCAAGCCGAGTTTTGTGCGAAACGGCAAGGCGCTTATCTAAGCCTTGAGTTAGCCATGGATGGTCGAGAGCGCCCGTTTTGGAGCGGCTCGCTAGGTTTTTAAAGACTTTCTTTCGGTATGGCCAAGGCCTGCTAAATTTCCATGACGGCGTGGTCGCCGTCATGTCAGATGAGGAACGACACATGAGCAATATCCCCGCCGATCTGCGTTATGCCGCCAGCCACGAGTGGGCGCGCCTGGAAGCCGATGGCAGCGTTACCGTAGGTATTTCCGATCACGCGCAGGAAGCCCTGGGTGATGTGGTATTCATCGAGCTGCCAGAAGTCGGCAAGAGCCTGAATGCCGGTCAGGAAGCCGGGGTGGTGGAATCGGTCAAGGCCGCGTCCGACATCTACGCACCAGTCTCCGGTGAAGTCATCGCGATCAATGACGGCCTGGCCGACAGCCCGGAAAGCGTCAACAGCGATCCGTACGGCAGCTGGTTCTTCAAGCTCAAGCCAAGCGATGCCAGCGAGCTGGACAAGCTGCTGGATGCGGCCGCTTACAAGGCCACAGCCGATAGCGACGCCTAAGCCTCCCGCTTAGCTGCAAAATAAAGCCCCGCCTCGCGGGGCTTTGTTGTTTCTGCGTCTTTGCTTGCCCCTCGTAATGGCACTGTGCCGCTCTAGCACGGCTATTCGTCGCACTCAGCTGTTTGTTCGGTCAGAAAGTTTGCGCGGCCCGCGATGCTGACTAGGCTGTTGATCCATGTCACAAGATGTTTCGCTGCTCGGTGCATAGTGCGTTGAGTGCGCATGCATCAATTCCCCAGTTTCTATGCACTAACCCCCGCACGGTTAATGGATGTCAGGGTATAGGCAGTGCGACTGCATTTGCGCAAAAGGACGATGGAGGCAGGTTGATGATTGGACGAACCAACAAACCCCTGAAAATGCGCGTGCTGATGGTCGACGATGACCTCGGCAGCCCCACTAGCATGCGTGGGCGCGTACTCAACGAGCTGGTCGACGAATTTGCCAGCCGCAATGCCGAGCTGATCAAGGCCACCTCCTACGAGGATGGGTTGGCGGCGGTGATGTCCGATGCGGCGCTGCATTGCATCTGCGTCGATTGGACCCTGGGCAAGAATGACGACAGCTCCCACGCCCAGGCGCTGGAGTTGCTGCGCAGCATTCGCCAGCGCAACGAAAACGTTCCGGTATTTCTAATGGCCGACCGCAATGCCAAGAAGAGCATCACGGTGGAAGCCATGGGGCTGGCCGACGAGTTCGTCTGGATGCTCGAAGACACGGCGCCCTTTGTCGTCGGTCGGGTGATTGCCGCGATCAACCGCTACCTTGAGCACCTGCTGCCGCCGTTTACCGATGCACTGCTGCGCTACACCATGAAAGATGAGCACTCCTGGGCTGCGCCGGGGCATCAGGGTGGGATTGCCTTTACCAAGTCGCCGGTGGGCCGGGTGTTCTTCGACTTTTTCGGGGAAAACCTGTTTCGCACCGACAGCGGTATCGAGCGCGGCAGCCTTGGTTCAGTGCTCGATCACAGCGGCCCGGTGGCAGACTCCGAAGCCTATGTGGCGCGGATCTTTGGCGCCCACGCCAGCTATTCGGTACTCAACGGCACCTCTGGCTCCAACCGGGCGATCTTTATGGCCTGTGTCGGTGAAAACCAGTTCGCCCTGTGCGACCGCAATTGCCACAAATCCATCGAACAGGGCCTGGTGCTGACTGGCGGCCTGCCGCTGTATATGACGCCGACACGCAACCGCTACGGGATTATCGGCCCATTGCTGCCTGCGCAGTTCGATGCGCAGCGCATCCAGGCCGCCATCGCCAACCACCCGCTGCGTGCCCAGGCCAAGGGCAGCAAGCCCGTGTATGCCGTGGTCACCAATTGCACCTATGACGGCATGTGCCTGCACGCCGAACGCGCCGAGAGCATGCTGGCGCAGAGCAGTGAGCGCATTCACTTCGATGAGGCCTGGTACGGCTACGCGCGCTTCAATCCGCTGTACCAGGGGCGTTACGCCATGCGTGGCGATCCCGCCAGCCACCCGGCCGATGGCCCTACGGTGTTTGCCACCCACTCGACCCACAAGCTGCTGGCGGCGCTGTCGCAGTCCTCGTTTATCCATATCCGCAACGGTCGCAATCCGGTCGAGCACAGCCGCTTCAATGAATCCTTCGTGATTCAGGCCAGTACCTCGCCGTTGTATGCACTGTTCGCCTCCAACGAGGTGGGTGCGGCGATGATGGATGGCAACGGCGGCTATAGCCTGACTCAGGATTCGCTTCGCGAGGCGGTGGATTTCCGTCAGGCGCTGGCGCGAACCCATCGCGAGTTTGCCAGCCGTGGCGACTGGTTCTTCCAGCCATGGAACGCGCCGCAGGTCTGCGATAGCAAAACCGGCAAGATGGTTGATTTTGCCGACGCCGATGCCGAGCAACTGGCCAGCGATCCCGCCTGCTGGGAGCTGGAGCCAGGCGCCGAATGGCATGGCTTTGCAGGCCTGGAAAAAGGCTGGTGCATGCTCGACCCGATCAAGGTCGGCATCATGGTGCCGGGCATGGGCGCCGACGGCCAGCTGCTGGCGGAGGGCATCCCCGCGCCCATCCTCGGTGCCTTTCTCTACCGCAACAACATTGTGCCGTCGCGTATCACCGATTTTATGGTGCTGTGCCTGTTCAGCATCGGCGTAACCAAGGGCAAGTGGGGCACGCTGATCAACGTGCTGCTGGCCTTCAAGCGCCACTACGACGGCAATGTGGCGCTGGAAAGGGTGCTGCCTGATCTGGTCGCCAAGGCGCCTGAGCGCTACCGCGGCATGGGCCTGCGTGACCTCAGCAGCGAGATGTTCGAGTACATGCGCAGCAGCCGCATGGACGCCCTGCAGGCCGAAGCCTTCGGCAACCTGCCGTTGATCGAAACAACCCCGCGCGCTGCGTTCCAGGCGCTGCAAACCGGCGAAGTCGAACTGTTGCCGCTGCAACAGGCGGCTGGGCGGGTTACCGGGGTCGGCATCATGCCGTATCCACCTGGCATCCCGATTGTCATGCCCGGCGAGAACCTCGGTCCGCTGGATGGCCCGTGGATTCGTTACATCCAGGCCCTGCAGGATTGGGGCAATCACTTCCCCGGTTTCGAGAAAGAGGTAGAGGGCGCCGTGCATCAGGACGGCGGTTACCACTTCTGGTGCCTCAAGCGCTAAGGGCTGGCACCCATCAGGTCTATTACAAGGAGTTCATCATGAGTCACGCGAAAGTGCCGTTGCCGGCATCCCTAGCCCAGCGTTACCCGGTGCTGATTGTGGTCAACACCCTGGAGCACCCGGACAGCATCGTTCTGCGCAGCGCCGAGGAGGTGGGTCGGGCCTTGCAGCAACATGGCCTGGAGGTTGAGCGAGTCAGCTCGCTGGATGACGCGGAAATCGCCTTTCGCGCCGACCCAGCCTATTGCTGCGTCATTCTCGGCTGGGGCTTGTGCGAGGAGAACTTGCCGTTAGCGCTGCACCTAATTCGGCTGATCCGCCAGCGCACCGCACAGCTGCCGATCATGCTCGGCATGAGCCAGGCGCATCAGAGCCGGGTGCCGCTGGAGTTTGTTGAAAATATCGACGGGTTTATCTGGCAGCCGGAAGACAGCCCGGCGTTTGTCGCCGGCCGCATCGAAGCCGCTGCCCGGCGCTACCTGGACAGCATCCTGCCGCCGTTTTTTGGCGCTTTGGTGAACTTCGCCGACACCCACGAATACTCCTGGCACACCCCAGGGCATACCGGCGGCACCGCCTTTATGAAGACCGCAGTGGGTCGCAGTTTTCTCGACTTCTACGGCGAGCAGATGCTGCGCTCCGACCTCAGCGTATCGGTGGGTGAGCTGGGCTCGCTGAATGATCACTCCGGGCCGATTGCCGAAGCGGAAAAGAATGCCGCGCGGGTGTTTGGCGCCGATTACACCTTCTTCTCGGTCGGTGGCAGTTCAGCCAGCAATGAGATCGTCCTGCACTCGGCGGTCACCGATGGCGATGCGGTGCTGGTCGATCGCAACTGCCACAAGTCGCTGAACTACGCACTGAATATGTCCGGCGCGGTGCCGCTGTACCTGCGGCCACGGCGTAACGCACGCGGGCTGATCGGCCCGGTGCCGCGCAGCGAGCTGACGCCCGAGGCGGTGGCGCAGAAAATCGTCGAAAGCCCGTTGATGGCTGACAAACAGGCGCGTCCGGTCTTGGCCGTGCTGACCAACTCGACCTATGACGGCCTCTGCTACAACGTGCAGACCACCACCCGCGAGCTGAGCCGCAGCGTCGACCGGATTCATTACGACGAAGCCTGGTACGCCTACGCGCGCTTCAACCCCTTGTATGAAGGCCGTTACGGCATGCACCGCGGCGAACGGCATGCCGATGACGCCACGGTGACCGTCACCCACTCCACCCACAAGCTGCTGGCGGCGCTGTCGCAGGCGTCGATGATCCATATCCGCTCGGGCAAGGTGCCGGTCAAACCAGAGTTGTTCAACGAAGCCTTCATGATGCACACCTCGACCTCGCCGCAATACAGCATCATCGCCTCCACCGATGTATCGGCGAAGATGATGGACGATGCTGGCGAGTACCTCACCGATGAGTCGATCAGTGAGGCCATCAGCTTTCGCCAGGCCATGGTTCGTTTGGGCACCGAAGTACGCAAACGCAACCCGCAGGATTGGTGGTTTGGCGTGTGGCAGCCGGATGAAGTCAACGGTGTACCTTTTGCTGAAATTGACCCACAGACCCTGCACCATGGCGATGCCTGGGTACTCAAGCCAACGGCCAACTGGCATGGTTTCGGCGATTTGGGCAGCGATTACTGCATGCTCGACCCGATCAAAGTCACCGTACTGACGCCCGGCCAGACGCTTGAAGGGCAGATGAAGGACAGCGGCATTCCGGCACCGCTGGTGTCGTCCTTCCTCGCCAGCCGCGGCATTGTGGTTGAAAAAACCGAGCCGTACTCGATTCTGCTGTTGTTCAGCCTGGGCGTGACCAAGGGCAAGTGGGGCTCGCTGGTCGCTGGGCTGATGGAGTTCAAGAAGCACTACGACAGCAATGCCTCGCTGGAATTGGTGATGCCTGAGCTGGTCGCCAACCATGGCGAGCGTTACGCCGGCATGGGCCTCAAGGACCTGGCCGACGCGATGCACCAGGACATGCTCGCCTCCGAGCTGCTGCACAACATGGACGCTGCCTTCAGCCTGTTGCCGGATGTGGTGTCATCACCGCGGGCGACGTTTGCCAAGCTGGTGAAAGGCCAGATTGAGCAGATCGCAGTGCGTGACATGCTGGACCGCACCGTGGCCGTACAGGTTGTGCCGTATCCACCGGGCATCCCGCTGATGATGCCGGGCGAGAAGGCTGGCGCGGACAAGCAAGCGATCATCGATTACCTGCTGGCGATGGAGCTGTTCGATAGCCATTTCCCCGGTTTCGAGCACGACAACCATGGCGTCGAGATTGAGCGCGATGGCCAGGGTGGGCTGACGTACAAGGTCTATGTGGTCAAACAGTAACGCTTAGCCACTCCGGGCCGGCAGCCTTGTCTGCTGGCCGCGCCAGTGCCACGCAAAGAACAAGGAGAGGTCGATGGCTGAGTCAAGCAAGAAGATGAGCCTGGTGGGGCTCACCACCCTGGTGTCGGTCAACATGATGGGTTCCGGCATCATCATGTTGCCGTCGAGCATGGCCCAGTTGGGCGCGGTTTCGTTGCTGTCGTGGATCATCACGGCAGTCGGCTCCATGGCCATTGCCTATTGTTTCGCCCAATGCGGCATCTACTGCCACCGCTCGGGCGGTATGTCGGCCTATACCGAGGAAGCGCACGGCAAGTCGGCGTTCTTTCTCTGTTCGTTTCTGTATTTTCTTTCGCTGGCCATCGGCAACGTGGCCATCGGTATTTCTGCAGTGGGTTATCTCACGCCGTTCTTCCCCTGGCTGGGCAGTGGCGCGATTCCGCTGTTTGTCGGCACGGTCGGGCTGATCTGGCTGACCACAGTGGCCAACTTCGGCGGCCCGCGTATCACCGGCAGAATTGGCGCGATCACTGTCTGGGGCGTGATCATCCCGGTGGCGGGGCTCAGCCTGATCGGCTGGTTCTGGTTTGACCCTGCGGTGTTGAAGGATGCCTGGAACCCGCACAGCCTGAAGATCAGCGACGCCATTGCGCAGAGTATTCCGCTGACTCTGTGGGCCTTCCTCGGCATGGAATCGGCGGCGCAGAACTCCGATGCGGTGGAAAATCCAGAGCGCAATGTGCCGCTGGCCTGCCTGTTCGGCACCCTCGGCGCAGCCGTAGTGTATGTGCTGTCGACCACGGTGATTCAGGGCATCGTACCGAATGCCGAGCTGGCCAACTCCAGCGCGCCATTTGCCTATGTCTATGCGCAGATGTTCAACCCCTTTATCGGCAACATCATCATGGGCCTGGCTGTCATGGCCTGTATCGGCTCGCTGCTGGGTTGGCAGTTCACTTTGGCGCAAACGGCTAAGGTCACGGCGGATCAGGGCATGTTCCTCAAGCTGTTTGGCAAGGTGACGGCGGCCAATGCACCGGTGATCGGCATGATCGTGTGCGGGGTGCTGCAAACCCTGTTGGCGCTTTCGACTATCTCGCCGAACGCCAGCGCGCAGTTCAGTAAGTTGGTCAATCTGGCGGCCGTTACCAACCTGATTCCCTATGTCACGGCGCTCTCCGGGTTGTTGGTGATCATGTACAAGGCCCGCGTCAGCGCGGCGATCTATACCCGCAACGTGGTGGTGCTGATGGTGGCGATGGTTTATTGCTTCTACGCCCTGTATGCCTCGGGCAAGGATGCGGTGTTCGGCGCGATGCTGGTGCTGGCGTTGGGTTATCTGCTGTACGGCTTTATCGCCAAGCGCTTTGTTGCCGAGCAACCCACGCCCGGTAAGGCGTAATGGCCGGTAAACCCTTTGAATCTGGGGATATGGATATGAATATTCACCTGTGTAATCCGTTCAACCTGCTGCTGGCCTGCCTCCTTGCGCTGTCGCCTGTAACCCACGCCGATACGTTGCAGCGCATCGAAAGCAGCAACACGCTTAATCTGGGTTATATCGACGACATTGCCCCGTTTAGCAGCCTGCAAAACGGTGAAGTCGGCGGCTATGCGATTGAGCTGTGCGAGAAGGTGGTCGAACAGGTCAAAACCGAACTGAACCTGCCTGCGCTGCAGGTGCGCTATCAGTCTGTGAAGGCGACACAAGGGCTGAGCGCCGTGCGTGATGGTTCGCTAGACCTGCTCTGCTCGCCCAGTGTGGAAAGCCTCAGTCAGCGTAAGCACGTCAGTTTCTCCCTGCCCATCTACACCGCCGGGCTGGCGGTCTTGGTGCGCAAGGATGCGCCCGAGGCTTTGCTCAACGCGCTCAACGGTGAGGTGGCACACAGCGGACCGACTTGGCGCGCCACGGTCAATCGCGGCTTGGCTAACCATACCTATGCGGTTAAACAGGGCGAAGCGACAGAAGCCTGGATTCGCAAGCAGCAACGCATGCTGGGTGTTGTCGCTACGGTGGTGACCGTCAGCAGCCAGGAGGAAGGTGTGCAGTTGGTGGCCGAGGGTAAGGCCGATGCGTTCTTTTCTGAGCGCATGGTCCTGAAGAATTACCTGGCCAAGCGTGATGATGCCAGTGATATGCAGGTTCTGGAGCGAATCTACGAATTCGCCCCGGTGGCGATGGCCTTAACGCGTGGTGACGAAGACTTCCGCCTGTTGGTCGACACGGCCCTTAGCAAGGCGCAGCGCTCAGGTGAGCTGGAGCAGATTTACGGTCGCTACTTCGGTGAGCCGGGGGATATGGTCAAGGCGCTGTTCAAGGTGTACGCCTTGCCTGAGTGACAGGCAGCTTAGCCGGCACTGAGCATTTTTCGCCAGTGCCGGTTTGCCTGTTAGGCCGATTACTCGGCTTCGACCCGCAGCACCACACCGTCCTGACCCACCACGCGCACCGGCGTGCCCGCTGGTAGATTCGGGCCGCTGACCAACCACAACGAGTCTCCGGCTTTTATCTTGCCACGCCCCTCATGGATGGCTTCATGCAGGGTAAAGGTGCGTCCCATGAATTCGCTGCCACGCTGGTTCAGCCCAGGCTGGTCGGATGGCTTTGCGGCGCTGCGTTGGCGCTGCCACCAGAACACTGCTGTGAGTATCGACAGTAGGCCGAACAGGATGAACTGCGCAGCCCACGGCAGGCCCGGAAAGATAAAGGTCAGCAGGCCGACGCTGGCGGCGGCCAGGCCGATCCACAGCAGATAGCCCCCGGCACCGAACACTTCGAGGATCAGCAGCAGGGTGCCGAACGCTAGCCAGTTCCAGTACGACAGGTGCTGTAAAAAGTCCCACATGGTTTAACCCTTCTTCTCGCCGAAGGTGGCTTTGACAATTTCGCTGATACCGCCGACTGCACCGATCACCTGGCTGGCTTCCAGCGGCATCAGGATGACTTTGCTGTTATTGGCGCTGGCCAGTTGGCCGAGGGCTTCGATGTATTTCTGCGCGACGAAGTAGTTAACCGCCTGCACGTTGCCCTGGGCGATGGCTTCGGAAACCATGCGCGTGGCTTCAGCTTCTGCCTGGGCGGCACGTTCGCGCGCTTCGGCTTCGAGGAAGGCAGCCTGGCGCTGGCCTTCGGCCTTGAGGATGTCGCCCTGCTTCTGCCCTTCGGCGGTAAGGATAGCGGCGGCGCGCAGGCCTTCGGCTTCGAGAATCTGTGCGCGCTTGATCCGCTCGGCTTTCATCTGCCCGGACATGGCGGCCATCAGGTCGGCGGGTGGGCTGATGTCCTTGATCTCGATACGGGTGATCTTGATGCCCCAGGGTGCGGTGGCTTCATCAACGGTGCGCAGCAGCTTCTCATTGATTGCGTCGCGTTGGCCGAGCATGGCATCCAGCTCCATGGAGCCGAGCACGGTACGGATATTGGTCATCACCAGGTTGCGGATGGCGTGTTCGAGGTTGTTCACCTCGTAGGCGGCCTGGGCCGAATTGATGATCTGGAAGAAGCAGATGGCGTCGATCTGCACCGTGGCGTTATCGGCGGTGATCACTTCCTGTGGCGGAATATCCAGCACGTTTTCCATTACGTTGAGCTTGCGGCCGACTTTGTCCATTACCGGGACGATGATGTTCAGGCCCGGCTTAAGGGTGTTGGTGTAGCGACCGAAGCGCTCCACCGTCCATTCAAAACCCTGCGGCACGACCTTGAAGCCCATAAAAACGATGGCGACGGCGAGGCCGACAAAGAGAAAGATGACGCTGCCGATTTCCATGTGGTGTAGCTCCTTGGTGGGTTTTAGTCTGCGGATTAGCTGTTCAGCTATCTAAGCACAGTTGGCGTTGGCACTGCTGTCGATGGCGTTGCAGAGTGTGCCGATCAACGGTCATGGCGGCCGATCAGTGCACGTTTGGCGCCAGGGCTTTGACCAGGCGCATGTCGCGCGCGTAGATGTCCGGGTAGTAGCGCAGGGCCCCGTCCTTGCTGGCTTCGACCGTCCAATAGGCAATCAGCAGCGGCGCCGGATGTTGCAGGCGGTATTGCTGGGTTTCGCCGCTGGCGATACGCGTCTGCACGCTGCTCAGCTCATCCGGGGTGAGCAGCCAGGCGAGTAGGGTGTCGACCGCCTCGACCCTTACGCAGCCCGAGCTGAACGCACGCGGGGCTTTGCTGAACAGCTGCTGGCTGGGGGTGTCATGCAGGTAGACCGCGAATGGATTGTCGAAGCGCACAGCGACGCGGCCGAGCGGGTTATGGCTACCGGCCGACTGCCGCAGGCGGATCGCTCCGGGGCTTTCCCAGTCAATGCTCTGCGGGTCGAGCAGATTGCCGTCGCGGTCGAGCACACTCATCTGGTGGCGTTCCAGGTAGCTGATGTCGTCGCGAATAGCCGGCAATTTGTCTTCACGCAGAATGGTCGGCGGCACGGTCCAGGTTGGATTGAGCGTCAGCCGCATAATGCTGGAGGCGAGCAGCGGCGTTTGCCGTTCGGCGCGGCCGACCTGGGTGCGGCTGCGCCAAAGCAGCTGGTTATCGCGCTGCACCTGGATTTCGGCGGCCGCAACATTGATCAGCACTTCGGCCTTGCCCATAGAGTCGGCCAGCCAGCGCAGGCGCTCAAGGTTGGCGCGCAGCTGCTCACGGCGCAGCTGTGGGCTGACATTCAGCTCGGTCAGGCTGGCGGTGCCGAGAATGCCATCCGGGTTGAGGCCGTGGTCGCGTTGGAAATTCTCCAGGGCGCTTTGTGTGGCCAGATCATAGGTGTTGCCCAGTTCTTCTGGTGGTACAGCCAGGTAACCCTGGGCGATCAGGCGTGTGCGCAATGCTGGCAGTCGCGCATCCTTGCCGCCGGGTTTGAGCTGTGCGCCGCTGGCGAGTGTCGTCCACTCCTGCAGCGGCTGCAGGCGTTGTTGCGCATAAGCGCTACGCAGCCGCTGGTATTGCACGGTGGCCGGCCGTGCGCTGGCAAAGGCCAGGGACGGGGTGTGCAGATGCAGCAGGGCCAGTGAGAGGGTCGCCAGTTGCGGGTCCGGGTTGGTTTGCCCTGGCGCCTGCCACAGCGGTTCCATGCGCTGTTGCAGCAAGCGGCCGCGACGCAGGTGCAGCAGGGCCTGCAGGTAGCTGTGGCTGGTCAGCAGTTCCGCGCAGTCGCGCTGCTTGGCGAAGCTTTCCGCGACCAGGCTGGGCAGCAGATAGTCACTGGGCTGCAGGCCGTCATCTTCCAATTGCGCCAGCTGTTCGCGCAATTGCAGCAGTTGTTCGCTGTTCTGCCAGGCCGGCTGGCCGTCGCGTTGCGCATAAAAAGCCTGCAGCAGGTGCTGAGCATTCTCGTCTAGGCTTGTCGGTAATGGGCTGCAGCGCTGCGTCAATTGAGCCAGCAATGGGCGCAGATCGACGCTGGTGGCGAAGGGCGCATCGGTGGCGTTGGCGACCAATGGCAGGGTGAGCAGGGCAGCGCTCAGGTAGAGTGTACGTTTTTTGAACAATCTACTGCTCCAGTCCTTGGCCGAAAAGCGGGTTAGCCGCAACCAGTATAGGCGGGCTAGGGGCGGATCTTGTGACAGGACGTCCGACGGTACTCGAGGTATTTGCGCAATGTTTGGACGTCTTGGCAGGTTCTGCCTGATCGGATTTTGGCTTTCTTGCATGCCCTTGTCGGCGACTGCAACCGAGCAGGATGGCTTGCTCAGGGACCTGGCGCGGATTGCCCCCGGGCTTAATCAGCAGGCGCTGCAGCATGCGCTGGCGGCCATGCAGTGTGCGGTCAATCACGGTGCGGATCCGGCTCGCCGCCTTGCAGTGATCGACTATTCGCGGCCTTCCACCGAGCGGCGCTTGTGGATATTCGATCTGCAGCGCAAGCGTCTGCTATTACGCGATTTCGTCGCCCATGGTCGCAAGTCTGGGGAGAATTTTGCCGAGGCGTTTTCCAATCGTTTGGGCAGCCACCAATCCAGTCTGGGCCTGTTCCGCACGGCGGAAAGCTACCGCGGCAAGCATGGCTATTCCCTGCGTATGGATGGCCTGGAGCCTGGGCTGAACGACCTGGCCCGCGAGCGTGCCATCGTGATTCATGGCGCCGGTTATGTCAGCCCACGCTGGGCAGAGAAACATGGTCGTATCGGCCGCAGCCTGGGTTGCCCGGCGGTGCGTCCGGAAGTGGCGCGGATGGTGGTCGATCAGCTCAAGGGCGGGCAGTTTCTGTTTGCCTGGCATTCCAATCAGCGCTTGCTGCAAGCCTCGGCTTACCTGCAGTGCAAGCCGCAGCGGGTGGCGAGCATCCTCGCCCGTCAGCAGCGTTTGCCGCGCAGCTGAAACTTCATGGCCGCGATTATTTCTGCTCACTCTGCGGGGTGACCCGCAGCACTTCCTCAATGGTGGTGAGGCCGGCGGCGACCTTCTGCGCGCCGGACAGGCGCAGGCTGCGCATACCTTCCTTGAACGCATGCCGGCGCAGCGCGATCAGGTCGGTATCGGCGGTAATCAGCGGCTTCATCGCGTCATTGATCAGCATGATTTCATACACCCCAGCGCGGCCGCGGTAGCCGGTGTCGCGACACTCCAGGCAACCGACGGCGCTACAGGCTTGAGTCGGCAGCGGCGCGCTCCAGGGTTTGGTCAGGCTCTGCCAGCCGTCTTCATCCAGCGTCTGTGGCGCCTTGCAATGCGGGCATAGAGTGCGCACCAGGCGCTGAGCCATCACACCGAGCAAGGTGGCCTTGAGCAGGTAATGCGGTACGCCCAGTTCGAGCAGGCGGGTGATGGCGCTGGGCGCGTCGTTGGTGTGCAGGGTTGAGAGTACCAAGTGCCCGGTGAGCGCTGCCTGGATCGCCATCTCGGCGGTTTCCAGGTCGCGGATTTCACCGACCATGATGATGTCCGGGTCCTGGCGCATCAGCGCGCGCACGCCGCTGGCGAAGGTCAGGTCGATATTGCTCTGCACCTGCATCTGGTTGAAGGCACCTTCGATCATCTCGATCGGGTCTTCGATGGTGCAAACGTTAACCTCAGGCGTGGCCAGTTGTTTGAGCGTGGTGTAGAGCGTGGTGGTTTTGCCGGAGCCGGTGGGGCCGGTTACCAGGATGATGCCGTTGGGCTGGCTGGTCATGCTCTGCCAGCGCTTTAAGTCATCGGCGGAGAAACCCAGTTGATCGAAGCTTTTCAGCAGCACTTCTGGGTCGAAAATCCGCATCACCATTTTTTCGCCAAAGGCGGTGGGCAGTGTCGACAGGCGCAGTTCGACTTCACCTCCGTCCGGGGTCTTGGTTTTCACCCGGCCGTCCTGAGGTTTGCGCTTTTCCGCGACGTTCATCCGCCCTAGGCTTTTCAGGCGGCTGACGATGGCCATGGTCACCTGTGGCGGGAATTGGTAGACGGTGTGCAACACGCCGTCGATGCGAAAACGCACGCTGCCCTGTTCACGTCGTGGCTCGATATGGATATCGCTGGCGCGTTGGGTAAAGGCGTACTGGAACAGCCAGTCGACGATATTGACGATATGCGCGTCGTTGGCGTCGGGCTCCTGATCCTGGGCGCCGAGATTCAGCAGTTGCTCGAAGTTACCGGCCCCGCTGATCTTCATGTCGCCCGCGGAAGCACCAGTGACCGATTTGGCCAGGCGGTAGAATTCTACGGTAAAGCGTTGGATATCCGTTGGGCTGGCCACCACTCGCTTGATCG
This sequence comes from Pseudomonas sp. WS 5011, assembly GCF_012985775.1. Taxonomy (NCBI): domain Bacteria; kingdom Pseudomonadati; phylum Pseudomonadota; class Gammaproteobacteria; order Pseudomonadales; family Pseudomonadaceae; genus Pseudomonas; species Pseudomonas sp. WS 5011. Next base: position 164,766 of record NZ_JAAQXA010000003.1, on the reverse strand, counting down.
GGCGCTTGAGCACATGGATCAGATTGGCTTCCCAGCTGTGCACCAGGGGCTGGCTGCTGGCGATGGTCACGCTGTCGTTGTCCACCGCCACAGCAAGAATCTTGTGGCGCTGGGCGAAGGCATAGGACATCAGCGGGGTGATGGCCGCGACATTGATCTTCAGTGGGTCGATGCGCAGAAATGGCTGGCCGCATTGCTCCGCCAGCCAGGCAGTCAGGTCTTCCAGCTCAAGTTTCTTGCCGGGTCTTTTCAGGTCATCGAGTTGCTGAGCGGCGAGAAACTCCAGCGGGTGCTGTTGGTTGTTCACCGCGCTGCGGCGGATTGCCAGGCATTGTTCGGCATTGTCCTGATTGGTCCGGCCCTGGGCGACCAGCTCACGCAGCAGATCGGCGAGCTCTAGCTGGCGGTCATGGGCGGACGAGACGAATGCGGACATAAAACTCCCTGACTATCCTGATAACTAAGCAATGCCGGCAGCATGACGCCAAGGGGGCGAGCTGTCTGCCGACTTGATCCATTTTTGCACAGCCGCCAGCCCTTACCGTTACGGATGTCAGGCGTGCTTAAGGGTTTTCACACCTTCTGCGGTGCCAAGTAGCAGCAGGTCAGCCGGTCGTGCGGCGAACAGGCCGTTGGTGACCACGCCGACGATGGCGTTGATCTGGGTTTCCAGCTCCACGGGGTTGGTGATCGACAGGTTGAACACATCGAGGATGATATTGCCGTTGTCGGTCACCACGCCTTCGCGGTACACCGGGTCGCCGCCGAGTTTGACCAGTTGGCGGGCGACATGGCTACGTGCCATCGGGATCACTTCCACTGGCAGTGGGAAGGCGCCGAGAACTGGCACCAGCTTGCTGGCGTCGGCGATGCAAATAAAGGTCTGCGCCACGGCCGCAACGATCTTCTCGCGAGTCAGAGCCGCGCCACCGCCCTTGATCAGGTTGAGGTGCTCGTCGCTTTCATCGGCGCCATCCACATAGAACTCCAGGTCGCTGACGGTGTTCAGCTCATACACCGGAATACCATGGCCCTTGAGGCGTGCGGCGGTGGCTTCGGAACTGGCCACAGCGCCGTCGAATTCCATCTTGTGCTTGGCCAGGGCATCGATAAAACAGTTGGCAGTGGAGCCGGTGCCGACACCGATCACACTCTTGGCGTCGAGTTTGGGGAGAATAAAGTCGACGGCAGCCTGGGCGACGGCTTGCTTGAGTTGATCCTGATTCATCTTTAGGCCTGGAGTGGGAGTGATTGAAAGGCGCGAATTATAGCCTGACTGAGGCGCCAGGGGGCCGCTGGCCGGGAAAACCCTGTGGCTTGTATGGTCGTTCGGCGCGGCGCTGGGGTAGACTCGCTGACTCTCTGAAAAGCCGCCTGCGATCCCGCCATGCTCGAACAGTACGTCAAGAAAATCCTCACCTCGCGCGTCTATGACGTGGCGGTGGAAACCCCGCTGCAAGCCGCTAACCAGCTTTCCGAGCGCCTGGGCAACCAGATTCTGCTCAAGCGTGAAGACCTGCAGCCGGTGTACTCGTTCAAGATTCGCGGTGCCTATAACAAACTGGCGCAGCTTTCGACTGAGGAGCTGGCGCGCGGTGTGGTGACCGCCTCGGCCGGCAATCATGCGCAGGGCCTGGCGCTGGCGGCCAAGGTGCTGGGGGTCAAGGCGACCATCGTGATGCCCAAGACCACCCCGGAAATCAAGGTGCAGGGTGTGCGCTCGCGCGGCGGCAAGGTGGTGCTGCACGGCGACAGCTTCCCGGAAGCATTGGCTTACTCGCTGAAGCTGGTCGATGAGAAGGGCTACATCTATATCCATCCCTATGATGACCCGCACACCATTGCCGGGCAGGGCACCATTGCGATGGAAATCCTCCGGCAGCAACCGGGGGCGATCGACGCGATCTTCGTGCCGGTGGGCGGCGGCGGGCTGATTGCGGGTATCGCCGCCTATGTCAAATACCTGCGTCCAGAGATCAAGGTCATCGGTGTTGAGCCGGACGATTCCAATTGTCTGCAGGCCGCGATGGCCGCCGGTGAACGTGTTGTGCTGTCGCAGGTTGGGCTGTTTGCCGATGGCGTGGCCGTGGCGCAGATCGGTCAGCACACCTTTGATGTGTGCAAGGACCATGTTGATGAGGTGATCACCGTCAGCACCGACGAAATCTGTGCGGCGATCAAGGACATTTACGACGATACCCGTTCGATCACCGAACCGGCCGGTGCGCTGAGCGTGGCCGGGATCAAAAAGTATGTGGAGCGTGAAGGCTGCAGTGGGCGGGTGCTGGTGGGTATCGACTCGGGGGCCAACGTCAACTTCGACCGTCTGCGCCACGTTGCTGAACGCGCCGAACTGGGCGAGAAGCGTGAAGCGATCATCGCCGTGACCATCCCCGAGCAACCGGGTAGCTTCAAGGCGTTCTGCGAAGCCATCGGCAAGCGGCAGATCACCGAGTTCAACTACCGCTATCACGAAGATAAGGAGGCGCACATCTTTGTCGGCGTGCAAACCCACCCGGAAAGTGACCCGCGTGCCGCGCTGGTTCAGGGGCTGCGCGGCCAGGGCTTCCCGGTATTGGACCTGACTGACAACGAACTGGCCAAGTTGCATATCCGCCATATGGTCGGCGGTCATGCGGCAGCGGTGCCGGATGAGTGCGTTTACCGCTTCGAGTTTCCTGAGCGTCCGGGTGCATTGTTCAATTTCTTACAGAAATTAGGTGGGCGCTGGAACATCTCGATGTTCCACTACCGCAATCACGGCGCGGCCGATGGTCGAGTGGTCGCGGGCCTGCAGGTGCCGCAGGCCGAGCGCCATTTGGTGCCAGCGGCGCTGGAAGCCATCGGCTATCCCTACTGGGATGAGAGCGATAACCCGGCGTACAAACTCTTTCTTGGATAAGCCGGAAACCCGGTAGGACTGAAACAATGGAACATTACCCATTGCTGAAAATGCTGCACATGCTGCCCGGCATCCTCTTGCTGGTTGGGGTGCTGGTGCATCTGTTTATGTTATGGAAGGCCTCGCGTGGCGGTGATGCCGCCATCTTGCAGCGCAAGCTTAAGCGCACCCGCTTGATCAGCATGCCGGTGCTCGGCCTGCTGGCCCTGAGCCTGCCGGTAACCGGCTGGTTGCTGGTTGACCTGATCGGTTTGCCGCTGAGCCAAACCTGGCTGCTGCTTAGCAGCGTGCTGTTTGGTGTGTTGATGGTTGCCGGGTTGCTGCTGGCGGGCCGCCTGAGCACCTGGCAAGCCCTTAATGGCGCGCCAGCACCCAAGCGCCTGCTGGGGTTCTGCGCGGCCTATGCCGGGCTGATCGTGTTGTTGTTGCTGGTGATCATGGGGTTGATGGGCGCCAAGCCAGCTTGATCTATACCGCAATAAAAAACGCCGCCTGATCAGGCGGCGTTTTTATTTGCAGCCAGTTTAGCGCAGCGAGATCACCGGCCAGCCGCGCTTTTCTGCTTCGGCGCGCAGGTTTGGATCGGGGTCGACGGCGAAGGGGTGAGTGACTTGCTCCAGCAGGGGCAGGTCGTTCATTGAGTCACTGTAGAAGTAACTGTCGTTGAGGTTAAGGCCGCTTTCCGCCAACCAGCGGTTAAGGCGGGTGACCTTGCCTTCCTTGAAGCACGGCACGTCGGTGGTACGTCCGGTGTAGCGGCCGTCGGCCATTTCACATTCGGTGGCCAGCAGGGTGTCGACCCCAAGGCGCTCAGCAATCGGCGCGGTGACGAAGCGGTTGGTGGCGGTGATGATCAGCAGCTTGTCGCCGGCTTCGCGGTGCTCGGCGAGCAGCGCTTCACCTTTGGCAAGGATGATCGGCTCGACGCAATCGCGCATAAACTCGCGGTGCCACTGCTCCAGCTGCGCCATTTCTGTGCGGCCGAGGATTTCCAGGCTGAAGTTCAGGTAGTCGGTGATGTTCAGACGGCCCGCCAGGTAGTCCTGATAGAAGTCATCGTTACGCGCCTTATAGGCAATCCCGTCGAGGATGCCGCGCTCACACAGGTAGTCCCCCCAGGCGTGATCGCTGTCGCCGCCGAGCAGGGTGTTGTCGAGATCGAATAAAGCCAAACGCACGGGAGCACCTTTGATTGCCAGCTACGAAAGGCGGCCAGAATAACGGCTTTTATAGGTCATTCCTATTACGCGCCCCGCTCGCGTTGCTGCTGCCGCGGCCTTTGTGGAACAATGCCCGCATGTCTTAAATTCAGGCGTTTACGAGGTTGTGTGCCGTGATCGATTCCGATGGTTTTCGCCCGAATGTCGGCATCATTCTGACCAATGATGTCGGCCAGGTGCTGTGGGCGCGTCGGATAAACCAGGACGCTTGGCAGTTCCCGCAGGGCGGGATCAATGACCATGAGTCGCCGGAAGAAGCGCTGTACCGCGAATTGAACGAAGAAGTTGGCCTTGAACAGCAGGATGTGAAAATTCTCGCCTGCACCCGGGGCTGGTTGCGTTATCGTCTGCCTCAGCGCCTGGTGCGCACGCACAGCCAGCCGCTGTGCATCGGGCAGAAACAGAAGTGGTTCCTCCTGCGTTTGACTGGCGCAGAGGATCGGGTGCGCATGGACCTGACCGGTAAGCCGGAGTTCGACGGCTGGCGCTGGGTCAGTTACTGGTACCCGCTGGGCCAGGTGGTGACATTCAAGCGCGAGGTTTACCGTCGCGCCCTCAAGGAACTCGCTCCGCGCCTCTTGGCGCGGGACTGACACAGGCTAGAGCCAAGTATGCTCAATACGCTGCGCAAGATTGTCCAGGAAGTAAATGCCGCCAAGGACCTCAAGGCGGCGCTGGGCATTATCGTGCAGCGAGTGCGCGAGGCTATGGGCAGCCAGGTCTGCTCGGTCTACCTGCTCGACCCGGAAAGCAATCGCTTTGTGCTGATGGCCACCGAGGGCTTGAACAAGAAAGCCATCGGCAAGGTCAGCATGGCCCCCAACGAAGGCTTGGTTGGCCTGGTCGGCACCCGCGAAGAGCCGCTCAACCTCGAACACGCGTCCGAACACCCACGCTACCGCTACTTTGCCGAAACCGGCGAGGAGCGTTATGCCTCCTTTCTCGGTGCGCCGATCATTCACCACCGCAAGGTGATGGGCGTATTGGTTATCCAGCAGAAAGAACAGCGCCAGTTCGACGAAGGCGAAGAAGCCTTCCTGGTGACCATGAGCGCCCAGCTCGCCGGGGTTATCGCCCACGCCGAGGCTACCGGTTCGATCCGCGGCCTGGGGCGGCAGGGCAAGGGCATTCAGGAAGCCAAGTTCATCGGCGTACCCGGCTCGCCTGGCGCAGCCGTGGGCACCGCAGTGGTGGTCCTGCCGCCGGCTGATCTGGAAGTGGTGCCGGATAAGACCGTCGACGACATCGCCGCCGAGCTGGCCCTGTTCAATGATGCTCTGGAAGGCGTACGCAGCGACATGCGCGCGTTGTCGGCGAGAATGGCCACGCAGCTGCGCCCGGAAGAGCGCGCGCTGTTCGACGTCTACCTGATGATGCTGGAAGACGCCGCCCTGGGTAACGAGGTGGTCAAGGTCATTCGCACCGGCCAGTGGGCCCAGGGCGCACTGCGTCAGGTGATTGGCGAGCACATCAATCGTTTTGAACTGATGGACGACGCCTACCTGCGTGAGCGCGCCAGCGATGTCAAAGACCTCGGTCGACGCCTGCTCGCCTACCTGCAGCAGGCCCGTCAGCAGACCTTGGTGTACCCGGACAACTGCATTCTGGTCAGCGAAGAGCTGTCGCCGGCGATGCTTGGCGAAGTGCCGGAAGGCAAGCTGGTTGGCCTGGTTTCGGTGCAGGGCTCGGGTAACTCGCATGTGGCCATCTTTGCGCGGGCCATGGGTATTCCCACGGTCATGGGCGTGGTTGACCTGCCGTATTCGAAGATCGACGGCATTCAGCTGATCGTCGACGGCTACCACGGCGAGGTGTTCACCAACCCCAGCGAAGTGTTGCGCAAGCAATACGCCGAAGTAGTCGAGGAAGAACGCCAGTTGGCGCAGGGTCTTGATGCACTGCGCGCCTTGCCGTGCGAAACCCTCGACGGCCACCGTATGCCGCTGTGGGTCAACACCGGCCTGCTTGCTGATGTAAAGCGCGCCCAGGAGCGCGGTGCCGAAGGCGTTGGTCTGTACCGCACTGAAGTGCCGTTTATGATCAAGGAGCGCTTCCCCAGCGAGAAAGAGCAGCTGGCGATCTATCGCGAGCAGCTGGCCGCCTTCCACCCACTGCCGGTGACCATGCGCAGCCTGGATATCGGCGGTGACAAGGCGCTGAGCTATTTCCCGATCAAGGAAGACAACCCCTTCCTCGGCTGGCGCGGTATCCGCGTCACCCTCGACCACCCGGAAATCTTCCTGGTGCAGACCCGCGCCATGCTTAAGGCCAGCGAAGGGTTGAATAACCTGCGCATTCTGCTGCCGATGATTTCCGGGATTCAGGAGCTGGAAGAGGCGCTGCACCTGATTCACCGTGCCTGGGGCGAAGTGCGCGATGAAGGCACCGACGTGCCACTGCCGCCGGTCGGGGTGATGATTGAGATTCCCGCAGCGGTCTATCAGGTGCGCGAACTGGCACGCCAAGTCGACTTCCTCTCGGTCGGCTCGAATGACCTGACCCAATACCTGTTAGCCGTAGACCGCAACAACCCGCGCGTCGCCGACCTCTATGACTTCCTTCACCCGGCGGTGCTGCAGGCGCTGCGCCTGGTAGTGGCCGGCGCCCATGCCGAAGGCAAACCGGTGAGTATCTGTGGCGAAATGGCCGGTGATCCGGCGTGCGCCGTGTTACTGATGGCGATGGGCTTCGACGGCTTGTCGATGAACGCCACCAACCTGCCCAAGGTGAAATGGCTGCTGCGGCAGATCAGTCTGGGCAAAGCCCAGGAGCTGCTGGGTCAAGTGATGAACATCGACAACCCACAGGTGATTCACAGCACCCTGCAGCTGGCCCTGCGCAACCTCGGCCTGGGTCGGATGATCAATCCGGCGTCAGATATTCAGGCGTGAGTGCTCGCGGCTCATGCTGACGCTTGCCGCAACCCCCCTGCAATTGCGCCAACTGGCCACGCTGCGGCTGTCGGCAGCCAGCGCATTGGTCTGTCAGGGGCATAGTTTCTGGGTGTTGGCCGACGATGCGCTGGTGCTGCAGCGCTACAGTCTGAGCGGCGACTGGCAGGTCGAGCTGACTCTGCTCCCCGGCGAATTACCCAGCGATGCCAAGCTGCGCAAGCGCCTAAAGCCCGACTTCGAAGCCTTGATGTCATTGCCCGCTGACAGCCTGTTGGCGTTAGGTTCCGGTTCCACCGAACGCCGCTGTCGCGGTTGTCTGATTGAGGCCGGGAATGTGCGCGTGATCGACCTTAATCCCTTGTACCGGGCGCTCGCTGAGCACTTTCAGGACCTGAATATCGAAGGCTGCGTGGTCTATCACGAGCGAGTGCTGCTGGCGCAGCGCGGCAATGGTCGTAGCCGAGAAAACGCCCTGGTGCTGCTCGATTTACCGCAGGTGCTGCGCGATCTAGAAGACGGGCAGTTGAGTGCAGCCACTTTGCAACGCATTGTGCCGCTGCAATTACCGGAGCTGGACGGTGTGCAATTGAGCCTCACCGATCTCAGCGTGGCGCCCAGTGGCTCGCTGTATTTCACGGCATCGGCGGAAGCTACTGATTCCAGCTACCTGGACGGTGCCTGCGTTGGCAGCGTACTTGGGCGGCTGGACGCGCAACTGAATATCGTCGCGCTGAGCCGTTTGGCGCCAGTGGTGAAGATCGAAGGGCTGACCTTTCAGGCCGATGGTCGACCCCTGCTGGTGGCGGATGCCGACGACCCGGCGATTGCCGCGCCGCTGTTTACCTTGGATGAACTCAGCGAACCTGTGCGCAGCGACTGAGCGGCCTCAACAGGGAACGAGCACCTCACCCAGATAACTGCCATGGCTGCCGAACGTGCGTTCGGTGAGCGTGCGGCTGCCGTCGGCATTCACAATCAAGGCGGTGCTGGCGCGCGTGCCGTAGCTGGCGCTGGCAATAAACACGCTGGAAAGCAGGCGTTCGCCGGTTAGGCCGATACCGGTTTGCGGCAGCTCCGCGTCCGCCGCACCGGTGGGGTCGGCCAACAGTTTGAGCAATATCTGTGGGTTGGCTTCATGCAGGCCATCGCTCAGGGCCTGCTTGGCCCGCTGCAGCTTGGGCCAGGGCGTATTCAGGTCGGCATTCGACAGGCCGTGTATGCCTTCCGCCAAAGGCGTTGCGTTCCCGGTATGGGAGTTGAAGTGCCAGAGTTGCTGAGGGTCACCCAGCAGCAGGTTAAAGCCGCTGTAGTGGTGCCGCTGCTCGTGCAGGTCTTGTAGAAATTTTTCGATGCTGCGGTCGCCACTGAGAAAGGCCGCCGGTAGCTCGCCACGAGAGCGGCTGCCTAATGCCTGGCCGGGGGCGCGAATATTGGTCAGTGCGGCAAAGCGTCCGCCCGGACCGACACCCAGCCAGGTACCTCCGGCTTGCAGATCGCGCCCGGCAATCAGTCCCGGTCTGTCGGGCCATTCGGCCAGGGGTTGGCTCGGGCGGGCATAGAACTCATCGCGGTTGGCAGCCACCAGCAGCGGTTGCGCATGACCCGGTCGCCAGGCCAGGACGATCAGGCACATGATCAGCTCCCTAATTTCGCCAGCACGCCGGCATTGTCCAGCTCCTGGCCCAGGTGCAGGCGCACCTTGCGCGCGCCGCAGCCGAGGCCAAGCTCCAGCAGAATGCGTTCTTCAACCTGAGACAAACCGCCCTCCAGGCGTTCCAGCGGTTGAATCAGCAGTTGTGGTGGTCGGCTCAGGCGCAGGAAGCGATGGGGCAGCAGGGCCGTGATCCCGCCCAGCAGCAGGTGTTGTGCTGCCGCAAAATCTGCCACCAATAGGCGTGGGTTGCTGAACGCAGGGTCCGCTTGCAAGTGCAGTACGCGGCCACTCTGCAGATGCGTCAGGTGCATCTGGTTACAGCTCAGCTTCAGGTACAGGGTCGGGCGCATGCTGGTCTATTCCACAGGCGATGCAGGCACTTTACGCAAAGCCAGGACGGACATCCATCGCCCAAAGTAGAGTCCGGCCCTGTGCATCCGTTACCATGCCGGATTGTTTGCGGGGGTGCTGATGGAACTGCTGCTGTATTTGGTCCTGGGGGCTGCCGCCGGAACGCTTGCCGGGTTATTCGGGGTGGGCGGCGGCATTATCATCGTGCCGGTGCTGGTGTTGAGTTTTGCTGCGCAGGGCTTTGATCCGATGATTCTGACCCACCTGGCGGTCGGTACGTCGCTGGCGACGATCATCTTCACCTCGATCAACTCGGTGCTAGAACATCAGCGCAAAGGCGCGGTGCTGTGGCCGGTATTTGCCTGGATGACCCTGGGCATTCTGCTCGGTGCCGGGTTGGGCGCAATGACTGCAGCAGCGATTCAGGGGCCGCTGCTGCAGAAGATCATCGGCGTGTTCGCGATCATTATTGCCGTGCAAATGGCCCTGGAACTGAAACCCAAAGCCAGCCGCACTGTCCCAGGCAAGCCGGCGCTGACCCTGGCCGGTGGCGTGATTGGCTGGGCCTCGGCGATTTTCGGGATTGGCGGCGGTTCGCTGACTGTGCCGTTCCTGACCTGGCGCAGCGTTGCGATGCAGCAGGCGGTGGCCACGTCTTCGGCTTGCGGTTTGCCGATTGCGATAGCCAGCGCCCTGAGTTTTATCTGGCTGGGCTGGGATAAACCCGCGCTGCCAGAGTGGAGCATTGGCTTTGTCTACCTGCCGGCGTTGGTCGGTATTGCGATCCCCAGCATGTACTTTGCTCGTGTCGGCGCACGCTTGGCGCACAAGTTGTCGCCGCGCCTGCTCAAGCGTCTGTTTGCCCTGCTGTTGTTTAGCGTGGGTCTGAGTTTCCTCGTTTAAGGAGTTTTTGATGCTGCCTTACCCGCAGATCGACCCAGTTGCGCTGGCCCTTGGCCCGCTGAAAATCCATTGGTACGGCCTGATGTACCTGATCGGCATCGGCGGCGCCTGGTGGCTGGCCTCGCGCCGGGTCAACGCCTTCGCGCCGACCTGGAACAAGGAGAAGCTCTCCGATCTGGTGTTCTGGGTCGCCATGGGCGTTATCCTCGGTGGCCGCCTGGGGTACGTGCTGTTCTACGATTTGGCCGCCTATATCGCCGAACCGGTGCGCATGCTGCGCATCTGGGAAGGCGGCATGTCGTTTCACGGCGGGTTGATCGGCGTAATGCTGGCCACCTGGTGGTTCGGCAAGCGCAACAACAAGAGCTTCTTTGAGCTGATGGACTTTATTGCCCCGCTGGTGCCGATTGGCCTGGGCGCCGGGCGTATCGGCAATTTCATCAACGCCGAACTGTGGGGCAAGGCGACCGACGTGCCATGGGCAATGATCTTCCCCACCGACCCGCAGCAACTGGCGCGCCACCCCTCGCAGCTGTACCAGTTTGCCTTGGAGGGCGTGGCGCTGTTCGCCATTCTCTGGTTCTACTCGCGTAAACCGCGGCCGACCATGGCCGTGTCCGGCATGTTCGCGGTGTGCTACGGGATCTTCCGCTTTATCGTCGAATTCGTCCGCGTGCCAGATGCCCAGCTCGGTTACCTGGCAGGCGGCTGGTTGACCATGGGCCAGGTGCTCTGCGTGCCGATGGTGCTCGGCGGCCTGGGGCTGATTGCCTATGCCTACAAACGCCAGGCGGCGCAGGAGGCCGTGCAATGAAACAGTACCTCGACCTGATGCGCCTGGTGCGCGACACCGGCACCTTCAAAAGTGACCGTACTGGCACCGGCACCTACAGCATTTTTGCCCATCAGATGCGCTTCAACCTGGCCGACGGCTTCCCGCTGGTGACCACCAAGAAGTGCCACCTGAAATCCATCATTCACGAGCTGCTGTGGTTCCTCCAGGGCGACACCAACATCAAGTACCTGAAGGACAACGGCGTGCGCATCTGGGACGAGTGGGCCGACGAGAACGGCGACCTCGGCCCGGTCTATGGCTACCAGTGGCGCAGCTGGCCGGCGCCGAACGGCGAGTCGATCGACCAGATCAGCAAGCTGATCGAGATGATCAAGAAGAACCCGGACTCGCGCCGGCTGATCGTCTCCGCCTGGAACCCGGCGCTGGTCGAGCAGATGGCCCTGCCGCCGTGCCACGCGTTGTTCCAGTTCTATGTGGCCGACGGCAAACTCAGCTGCCAGCTGTACCAGCGCTCCGCGGATATCTTCCTCGGCGTGCCATTCAACATCGCCAGCTACGCGCTGCTGACCCTGATGGTCGCGCAGGTCTGCGGTCTGCAGCCCGGTGACTTCATCTGGACTGGCGGCGACTGCCACCTGTACGCCAACCATATCGAGCAGACCGACCTGCAGCTGAGCCGTGAGCCGCTGCCGCTGCCGGTGATGAAGCTCAATCCCGAGGTGAAGGACCTGCTGGCGTTCAAGTTTGAGGACTTCGAGCTGGTCGGCTACCAGGCGCATCCGCATATTCCGGCGCCTGTCGCTGTCTGATCGTTAATCGCGGCCATGGCCGCGATGTCTCAGAGCTAGAGCAACTCTGCCGCCAACTGCTGCACCTGCTCTTGCCTCTCGCCGTCTTCCAGCGTCGCGCCGGGGTTGAGCGATGACCATTCGGGATGGGCGCGGGCTTTGTGCAGGGCCTCCGGCAGCTTGCCTTCGCGCCAGCTGGTGTCCTGCGGCGTACTCAGGTTGATGGCCTCGACCGCGGCATGGCCGCGGGCCTCCAGCGCTTGCAGTAGCAGCTGCTGACGCAGGGCAAGCAGGCGCAGCACGGCGTCGTCCACGGTCAGCTCGCGTTGGCCCTTGAGTTTTCCTTTCAGCCGCGCGCCATAGCCGCGCAGGGTCTGCGCGCTGCCGCCGAGCACGGCGCCGATCAGCGCCGCCGCGCCGAGGGTAATGCCGCCGACCAACAGATCGACGCCCACCCCGGTGGCCGCGCCCGCCGCCATGCCTCCGCCGATATTGATGCCGAGTTGCTTGAGGGTTTCTGGGTTGAACAGATCGTCGCCCCAGCGTCCGTCGAGCAAGGGCAGGTCGCCGGCCTTGGCGTCATCCTGACGGAAGGCATACAGGCGCAGCAGGGCTTCCACACAGCGTTGTTCGCGCTGGCGAATGGTTTGATGCAGGTCGCGGATTGCACCCTGTTCCAGCACCGCTTGCGCGGCCACGCTACGGCGGCAGGCGGCGCAGTCCAGCAGCAGTTCGGCGATCAGCCGCGCAGCGCTGCTTTTGCGTAATTGGCGCTGTGTCAGGTGATCGTCGATCAACCGTTGCAGTTGCGGGCGAGCCTTTTCCTGCAGCAGCGCCAGGCTGTCGTACAGGCGGCGTTCGCCATCCAGCGGCGGAGCCACGCTGTCGAAACACACCAGCGCATGCAGGCCAAGGCGCGCCAGGGCATCGCGCCAGTTTTGTTCGCGGTGTTGGTTGCTGCTGACGAAGTTCAGCACCGGCAGCAAGGGTTTGCCGCACATGGCCAGTACGGCCAGCTCATCACGGTATTTGGCCAGCACAGGTTCGCGCGCATCGATCACATAGAGTCCGGCATCCGAGGCCAGCAGCTGGCGCAGCACCTTGGCTTCCTGCTCGAAACGCTGGCGCGCCTCGCTGCCGTCGAGAAAGCGCGCCAGCCTTGCCGGACCGTCCAGGCGTTCGCCGGGGCGATCCAGACGTTCGAGATAGTCGAGCAAGGCGATGGCGTCTTCCAGGCCGGGCGTGTCGTACAGCTCCAGCAGCGCCTCGCCGTCTACCGACAGCCGTGCGCCTTCGACGTGGCGGGTGGTGCTGGGGCGATGGGATACCTCACCAAAGCCGACATCGCGGGTCAGGGTGCGCAGCAGCGAGGTCTTGCCGACATTGGTATGGCCGACCACGGCCAGCTTGAGGGCTTTAGTCATGGCCATGCTCCAGCCAGCTGAACGGCGCACTGTCGCTGTAGCTCAGCTGCAATTGCTCCAGTGCGCGGTGCCAGTCGCCCAAACGGGCGCTGTCCAGCGCTTCACCGGGCGGTGGGGGCAGCAGCCAGATCCGCGTAGCGCTGGCCGTACGCGCCAGTTCACCGAGCAGCGCCAGGCTGCCGCGATCCGGCGAGCGGCGCGGGTCGCAGGCAATAAGCAGGCGCGCCGGCGGGAAGCGGTTGAGCTGGTCGAGCAGCTGGTTGCGCTGTTCTCGGCTGTCGATCACGCCGGCATCGCCGATGCCCTTGGGTAGCGAGGGTGGCCAGCTGCGTTGCGGGTCCAGCTCGACGGCTACCAGCAACGCGCCCTGGCTACCTTCGGTAAGGCTGCCGGCCTGCGGTTGATGCAGCTGCGTTGGTGCTGCATCGCACACCCCAAGGCGTTCGCTGCTCGGTTGTAGGCGTTCGCGCAGCAGGCTGTAGCCCGGCAAGCTGAGGTCCAGGCTCAGCGCCGCACAACCGCGGCGCCAGCGCCACAGGCAGAGCAGCAGCAGGCCCAGGCGCGGCAGTAGGCCATAGACCACCAATACGCCGACCAGCCAGCCGGCCCAGCTAAGCCGCGCGCTTTCGTTGGCCAGAGCGCTGTCGCCGCTGGCGCGGATTAACTCAGCATCCGGCAGACTAAAACCCAGTAGCGCCGGCAGGCTGCCGATGGCTTGGGTCATGGCGATAAAGCTGTCGCCGCCAAGCAGGGTGCTTTCCCAGACAAAGCCATAGCGGCGGGTGGCCAGCAGGGCCAGCAGGGTCAGCAGTGCGGTAAGCAGGGTTAGCAGCCACAAACCCTGCACCAGTACGCCCAGGCCCCAGCGGCTGAGGCGTTGGCGTTGCAGCATCAACAGCAGGGCAGGGGCCAGTTGTGCGGCTTGGGCGTCGCGGGCGAGCTTGGCGCTCAGCCATAACCACAGATGGCCGAGGGCGCCCGCGCTGTCGCGGCTTAGCAGCAAGCCCAGCGCCCAGCCCAGCAGCAGAAGCAGGTTCAGCCCGAGCAGGCTGCCCAGGGCCCAGAACACATTGACCGGGCGCAAACCATCGCCCAACGCTGCCACCGCCAAGCCGCTGCCGCTGAGGATAGCCAGCAGCACCAGCAATAACCCAGCCAGGCGTGCGCCGTGTAACCAATGCTGCAGCGCCGATACCTGGCCGTCGCGTTCGGCGAGCAGCCAGGCACGATTCTGGATGCGCTCAGCGAGTGCCCCACCTTTGGCCTGGGCGCGGCGGTTGGCTTCGCTGTCGTCCAGCGGGCCGGCATGCTCCTCACGCAAGCGAATGGTTTCACTGAGCCAGAGGCGCTGCAGTCGGCTGGGCGTGGGGGTGTTGAGTGGGCTCACGCGGTGTTCCATAGCTGAGTGGAAGCCAGAGCATAACCGTAGCGGCCGGTACATGGCACCGCGGTGCATGCGTGTACTACTGTGGCCAGTCCAGCTAGTCTGTCGTCAGCGGGCGGCTGCATGTATCGATCACCAGCCCCTGAATGCATAACAATAAAAGCGAGTGCCATCGTGAAGTTACCGCATCTAGATTGGGTCAATCAGGATTCGCCCTACCTGCGTCAGCATCAGCAGGGATTTCGTGCGCTGAGTTTTGACGATGAACTGGAGCAGGCGTTCAAGCGTTATCACGCCAACGTGTTTCTGCGGCGTATGCGCTGGTCATTGCTGGTGGCGACGCTGCTGGCGCTGCTGTTTGTGCTGCTGGATGCGATCAACCTGCCGGACCCACTGCGCGGCCGGATACTCGCCCTACGCTTGGGAGTCATTCAGCCGATGCTGCTCCTGGCCTGGCTGGCCACCTACCGACCGGGTTTGCGTGATCATTTACAGCTGATTGGCGGCATTGTGGCGTTGCTCTCCGGCCTGGCCGTGGCGGGCATTATTGGCCTGGCCCGTTATCACCACTTTGCGCTGCCCTATGAGGGCATCATTCTGGTCACGGTGTTCTTCTATTTCCTCACCGGGTTGCGCTTCACCACTGCGGTGTTGTGCGGCTGGCTGACTTTCTTCGCCTATCTGGCGGTGGAATTGAGCCTGGGGCTGGCAGGCGAATTGCTGCTGAGCAACGCCCTTTTCCTGGCGCTGGCCAACATCATTGGCTCGGTGGGCTGCTATTCCCTCGAGTACGCCACGCGGCAGAACTTCCTGGCCAATGGGCTGCTGCAGGACCTGGCCGAGAAGGATTTCCTCACCGGACTGCTTAACCGTCGCGCCTTTAGTGAGCGTGCCGAGCGCAGCTGGCGTCAGGCGCAGCGCGATAAGCAGGCCCTGGGCGTGGTGATGATGGATGTGGACTTCTTCAAACGTTACAACGACCACTATGGCCACGCGGCCGGCGACGAGGCGCTGCGCCAGGTAGCACGGGTGATCGGCGAGCATGCCCGGCGGCCGCTGGATTGCGCGGCGCGTTATGGCGGTGAGGAGTTTGTCGGCGTCTGGTATGGCCTGGATGAAGCGCAACTGCTGGCGATTCTGCAGGACATTCGCAGCGCCATCGAAGGTCTAGGCCTGACGCATGCTCATTCGGATGCCGCCGGCGTGGTCACGCTGAGCATCGGCATGGCCTACCTGACCCCGCAGCCGCATCAGAGTCTGGGCGATGCCTTGCGCCTGGCAGATGTCGCGCTCTACCTGGCCAAGGAGCAGGGGCGCAACCGCGTGGTGGGTAAGCGCCAGGATGGTTAAGGGTACTGAGTCTGTTCCGGGGAAGGCTTCAATGATCGCTACGCAGACGGTATTCTCGCGTCTATGAAAAATTCTCTGCCTCTCTGCATGATCGCCGCCCTCGCGGAAAACCGCGTCATTGGCCGCGATAACCAACTGCCCTGGCATTTGCCGGCGGACCTCAAGCACTTCAAGGCGCTGACCTTGGGCAAGCCGATCATCATGGGTCGCAAGACCTGGGACTCGCTCGGTCGCCCCTTGCCGGGTCGGCTTAATCTGGTGGTCAGTCGTCAGCCTGGCTTGCAGCTGGAAGGTGCAGAAGTGTTCGCCAGCCTCGACGCCGCGCTTGAGCGGGCTGAAGCCTGGGCGCGCGAAGAGGATGCCGAGGAGCTGATGCTGATCGGTGGTGCGCAACTCTATGAGCTGGGTCTGGCCCAGGCTGATCGCCTGTACCTGACCCGCGTCGGCATCAGCCCTCAGGGCGATGCCTACTTCCCTGACGTGGATGAGGCTGGCTGGCACCTGTCTTCCGCCATCGAACACCCCGAAGGCCTGGAAACGCCGGGCTATGTGTTTGAAGTGTGGGATCGCAAATAGCCCGTTCGGGCTGAGTTTTTCTGTGCAGCATTGATCTCCGCCAGGGTGGCCGCCGGTCGTGCGTGTCACGCTGCGCATCGTTGTTGTGCCGCGTTAATCCATGCCAGGCGCTGCCTTGCTGGCCGCTACGCTGTCTCTTGTCGTTTGCCCTCTACAGGTTGTTCTCCATGCATGACGCTGATGCCGATCACGCCGAGCCGGATCGTATTGCCGCGCTCTTTATTCGCCACCCGCTCTGGGAGGACGGCTTGGCGCTGCTGCTGGGCACCGCCATGGTGGCGCTGGGCATCACCTTGTACAGCCAGGCCGGGTTGCTCACAGGCGGCACGGTGGGTCTGGCATTTCTGATGAAGTATCTGTTCGGCTGGCCCTTCGGCCTGATGTTCTTTCTGATCAACCTGCCGTTCTACGCCCTGGCCATCTGGCGCATGGGCTGGCCGTTCACCCTGCGCACCTTCTGTGCGGTGGGGATGGTCTCGCTGTTGGCCGAATTAACCCCGCACTGGATCGGTTTCACCCACCTGAACGTGGTGTATGCCGCGCTGTTCGGTGGTTTCGCCATGGGCCTGGGGCTGCTGATGCTGTTCCGTCACCGCGCCAGCCTCGGTGGGGTGAATATCCTCGCGCTGTATCTGCAGGAACGTTTCGGCCTGCGCGCCGGCAAGGTGCAGATGGCCATCGATGTGCTGATCGTGCTGGGCGCGGTAATGGTTGTGCCGCTGGACAAGGTGGCGCTGTCGATACTCGGCGCCCTGGCGCTGAATATGGTGCTGGCGATCAATCACCGCGCCGGGCGCTACATGGGCGTCAGCTGAAAACAAAAAGCCCGGCACTAGGCCGGGCTTGTGTCTGCTGCGTGCTGGCTTACGGTACCAGTTTGTCCAGCAGGGCCTTGTCACGCACTGCGCCCTTGTCGGCGCTGGTGGCGAGCAGGGCATAGGCCTTGAGCGCCGTGGTGACTTTGCGCGGGCGCACTTCCACCGGCTTCCAGCCTTTCTTGTCCTGTTCCACGCGGCGTGCGGCCAGCTCTTCATCGCTGATCAGCAGGTTGATCGAGCGCTCGTGGATGTTGATCAGGATCTTGTCGCCTTCGCGCACCAGGCCGATGGCACCGCCCGCTGCGGCTTCCGGCGAGGCGTGGCCGATGGACAGGCCCGAGGTACCACCGGAGAAGCGGCCATCAGTGAGCAGGGCGCAGGCTTTGCCCAGGCCTTTGGATTTCAGGTACGAGGTTGGGTAGAGCATTTCCTGCATACCCGGGCCGCCTTTCGGGCCTTCGTAGCGGATGATGACGATGTCACCAGCCTGCACTTCGTCGGCGAGTATGCCGCGCACGGCGCTGTCCTGGCTCTCGAAGATTTTCGCGGTGCCTTCGAAGACGTGGATGGACTCATCCACACCCGCGGTTTTCACCACACAGCCGTCGACAGCGATGTTGCCGTAGAGCACGGCCAGGCCGCCTTCTTGCGAGTACGCATGCTCGACGCTGCGGATGCAGCCGTTTTCACGGTCATCATCCACGGTGTCCCAGCGGGTGCTCTGGCTAAACGCGGTCTGGGTCGGGATGCCGGCCGGGCCTGCACGGAAGAAGGTATGCACGGCTTCATCGTCGGTCTGGGTGATGTCCCATTTGGCGATGGCTTCGGCCATGGACTTGCTGTGTACGGTCGGCAGGTCGGTGTGCAGCAGGCCGCCACGGGCCAGCGAACCGAGGATGCTGAAGATGCCGCCGGCGCGGTGCACGTCTTCCATGTGGTACTTCTGGATGTTCGGCGCGACTTTGCACAGCTGCGGTACTTTGCGCGACAGACGGTCGATATCGCGCAGGTCGAAATCGACTTCGCCTTCCTGTGCGGCGGCCAGCAGGTGGAGGATGGTATTGGTTGAACCACCCATGGCGATGTCCAGGGTCATGGCGTTCTCGAACGCCTTGAAGTTGGCGATGTTGCGCGGCAGCACCGAGGCGTCGCCTTCACCGTAGTAGCGTTTGCACAGCTCGACGGCAGTGCGCCCGGCTTGTAGGAACAGCTGCTCGCGGTCGCTGTGGGTGGCCAGGGTCGAACCGTTGCCCGGCAGGGCCAGGCCCAGGGCTTCCATCAGGCAGTTCATCGAGTTGGCGGTAAACATGCCGGAGCAGCTGCCGCAGGTCGGGCAGGCGCTGCGCTCGTATTCAGCGACTTTTTCGTCACTGGCCGTGTCGTCTGCAGCGATCACCATGGCGTCGACCAGGTCCAGACCGTGGCTGGCCAGCTTGGTTTTGCCCGCTTCCATCGGCCCGCCGGAAACGAAAATCACCGGGATATTCAGGCGCAGCGAGGCCAGCAGCATGCCGGGGGTGATCTTGTCGCAGTTACTGATGCAGACGATGGCGTCGGCGCAGTGGGCGTTGACCATGTACTCCACGGAGTCGGCGATGATCTCGCGGCTCGGCAGCGAATAGAGCATGCCGTCGTGACCCATGGCGATGCCGTCATCGACCGCGATGGTGTTGAATTCTTTGGCCACGCCGCCGTGTTTCTCGATCTCGCGGGCTACCAGCTGGCCCATGTCCTTCAGGTGCACGTGGCCGGGCACGAACTGGGTGAAGGAGTTGGCGATGGCGATGATCGGCTTCTTGAAGTCTTCGTCCTTCATCCCGGTGGCACGCCACAGGGCACGGGCGCCGGCCATATTGCGGCCGTGGGTGGAGGTCTTCGAGCGGTAGTCAGGCATGGCGATAAATCCTGCAAAGGCTATTCAGGTCACGCGTGCACAGGCGATAACGCTGTGCGGGCAACGGGCTGTTGATGCGTATGTTGAGCCGGGTTCAGGCCCAAGGCAAACGCAAGTGCGCATTTGTCGGGCCGGGGCGCTGCCTGGCGCGGGGTGGGCGCTGGCGTGGCTGGGCTACAAGGTCCGCCTGGATAGGGCAGGAGAGCGCCGATTCTAATCCTTCGGCGCGCTCGCAAGGAAGGCCGGCGCGCTCGGTGGTGAGCACGCCTTGATCGGGGGGTTACTCGATCAGCTCGATACCGCGCATGCGCTCGGCGCGGCGGCGCAGCAGTTCGATGGTCACCAGCAGGGCGATGGACACCAGGATCAGCAGGGTGGCGATGGCCAGGATGCTCGGGTTGATCTGCTCGCGCAGGCCCGAAAACATCTGCCGGGGGATGGTGCGTTGCTGTGGGCCGGCCATAAACAGGATCACCACCACCTCATCGAACGAGGTGATAAAGGCGAACAGCGCGCCGGAAATCACCCCAGGGCGGATCAGCGGCATGATGATGTCGAAGAACACCCGCAGCGGCGTGGCACCAAGGTTCAGCGCGGCGCGGGCCAGGCTGTAGTCGAAGCCGGTGAGGGTCGCGGTGACGGTGATGATCACGAACGGCGTGCCGAGCGCGGCGTGAGCGATGATCACCCCGAGGTAGTTGCCGGCCAGGCCCAGATCCGAATAGAAGAAGAACATCCCGGCGGCGGTGATGATCAGCGGCACGATCATTGGTGACAGCAGCAACGCGGTGATCAGCCGGCGCATCGGCATGTCATCACGCGCCAGCCCCACTGCCGCACAGGTGCCCAGTACAGTGGCGATCAGGGTGGCGAAGATGCCAATCAGAAAGCTGTTCTTGATCGCCAGCAGCCATTTGTCTTCGTTGAAGAGGGCCGTGTACCAGCGCAGCGAATAAGCCTCGGGCTGCAGGGTGAGCATGCCCTCGGTAAAGCTGAAGAACGGCTCGACGTTGAACGACAGCGGGATGATCACCAGGATCGGCAGGATCAGAAACAGCAGCACCAGCCAGGAGCTGGTCTTCAGTAACCAGGCGCCGAGGTGATGCCAGAAGCCGTAGTAGGCGGGAATCTTCATGGTCAGTTCCTTAGCCCAGTTTGATATTGCTGGCGCCGACAAAGCGGTCGTACAGCCAGTACAGCAGCAGGATCAGGCCGAGCAGCAGGGAGCCCAGCGCGGCAGCCAGTTCCCAGTTGTTCGAACGCTGCATATGGAAGGCGATGATGTTGCTGATCATCTGCCCATCGGTGCCACCGACCAGTGCCGGGGTGATGTAGTAGCCAACCGAGATGATAAACACCAGCAGCGCGCCGGCACTCAGGCCCGGCAGGGTCATCGGGAAGTAGATACGCGCAAAGGCTGGAATCGGTCGTGCACCCAGTGACAGCGCCGCGCGCAGATAGCTGGGGTCAATCCCGCGCATCACGCTGTAGAGCGGCAGAATCATAAATGGCAGCAAGATATGGGTCATCGCCACCACGGTGGCAAACGAGGTGTAGAGCATTTCGATGGGTTGGCCGATGAGGCCGGTGCCAAGCAGGAAGGAGTTGATCACCCCGTTGGTCTGCAGCAGGGCGATCCAGGCCGTGGTACGTACCAGCAGCGAGGTCCAGAACGGCAGCAGCACCAGTACCAATAGTAGGTTGGCGCGGTTCTCCGGCAGACCGGCCAGGTAGTAGGCCAGTGGGTAGCCGAGCAGCGCGCAGAAGAGGGTGATGACCAGCGCCATAGTCAGGGTCTTGCTGTACAGCTGTAGGTAGATCTGTGTGTCTTCGCGTACCTGAATACCCTGCTCGGGATGCAGTTCCAGGTCGAGCGCAGTCAGGTAGTAGTCATAGGTGTAAGGCTTGCCCGCGCGCTGGATGGCGTACCAGATTTCCGGCTTGCTCCAGTTGCGGTGCGACTTGAGCAGGACCTCGGCCCCCTGCTGCTGCAGTTGTTCGCCTTGCAGTCGACCGAGTTTGCGTGCGCTGGACTTGACCACGCTGGACATGCCCGCCGAGGCACGGTTGAACTCTTCGGCCAATTTGCCGGACTGGCGCTCTTTGGCCAGGCTATGCAGCTCCTGGGCGAACACGCTCAGGGTTTTATCATCAGGAATCGCTTTGCCGTCCCAGCGTTGCAGCTCGTGCAGGGTCAGCGGAATCAGGGCGGCCACCGTTGGGTGATGGACGCTGCGCCAGAGCATGCTGGCAATCGGTGCGACGAAGGTCAGCAGGATAAACACCAGCAGCGGCACGACAAACAGAAAGGCGGTGAGGCGCTTCTTGTTGCGGGCGCTGGAGGCTTGGCTGGCTTCGGTAGACGTGAGGGAGGACAAGGCGTTACTCCGAAAATCCTGACCCCTCTCCGGCAGGAGAGGGGTCATAGCGGGTTACTTCAACAGCCACTCGTTGAATTTTTCACCGAGGGATTCGCCATAGTCAGCCCAGAAGTCCGAGCCGGCCTGGATGCCTTTGCTCAGGTGAGCGGTCGGCAGGTGCGGTGCGGCGCTTTGGTCAGCCAGCGGCATGGAGGATTTGCGCGTCGGGCCGTAAGCCACGTCCGGCATGCCGGCCAGTGGGGTGGAGCCAGTGGCGTAGGCAATGAATTTCAGTGCCAGGTCTTTTTTCGGCGAGCCTTTGACGATGGCCCAGGCGTCTAGGTCGTAGACGTGGCCGTCCCAGACGATGACGAAGGGTTTGTTTTCTTGGCGGATGGCGTCATAGAAACGACCGTTGGCCGATTGCACCAGCACCGCGCCGCCATCGTTGAGCAGTTGTGGAGCCTGGGACCAGGAGTCGAACCAGACGATGTCCTTCTTGATGGTGTCCAGCTTGGCGAAGGCGCGGGCCTGGCCTTCTGGGGTCGACAGCACGTCATAGACTTCGCCTGGCGGCACGCCGTCAGCCAGCAAGGCCCACTCCATGTTCACCTGCGGCCGTTTGCGCATGGCGCGCTTGCCAGGGATTTTGCTGGTGTCGAAGAAGTCGGCGATGCTCGCGGCCTTGGTGCCGCCGATGGTTTTCTCGTTATAAGCGAACACCACCGACCAGACGATGTTGCCGACTGCGCACTCACTGGCCAGTGCTTCGGGGATAAAGTCCTTCACGGCGGGTACGCCGTCCACGCCTGGCGGCAGGATGTCACGCGGGATGCTTTCCAGCAGGCCTTCGGAGCAGGCGCGTTCAAGGTCGATCACTTCGAAGTCGACCACGTCCCACTGAATATTGCCGGACTCGACCTGGGCTTTGATCTCGGCTACGCCACCGGTGTAGTCCTCGAACAGCACCTTGTTGCCGGTGTCTTTCATAAACGGGTCAATCACGTGTTTCTGCTGGGCTGCACCGTAGGAGCCGCCCCATGACACCACGGTCAGGGTTTCCTCGGCGCTGGCGGCAAAACTTGCCGTGCCCAGGGCGGCGGCGAGGGCGAAGGTGGAAAAGCGGGTGGTCAGTGTTCTAGCCATTGCTGTGCTCCATTGCTTCTGCTTCTAGTTATGAGGGTCAGGTTGGTGTGACGACTGGGCGATCCAGTGCCTGGCTGTCTTGCGGCAGCCAGGCAAGGGCTACTTCTTGCTTGGCACTGAGTTGCGGGGCGCTGCTGTCATTCATGTTCTTCACCACCAGCTCGGTGCCGTCACCGGTCTCGAAGTGGTAGCGGATGTATTCGCCGACGTAATGCCGGGTGACGAAGCGCGCCATCACCTGATTGCCGGTGCTGCCGAGGCGTTCGGTAAAGCTGAGCTTTTCCGGGCGAATGGACACGGTGGTGGGCTGGCCGATTTCGGTGCAGTTGGCTTTCAGGGTGCTGACCAGGCCGCCATCCTCCAAACGCACCTGCACGTTGTCCTCGCCGACACTTTCGATCACGCCCTTGAGCTTGTTGCTCTCGCCGATAAAGTCGGCGACGAACAGGTTGGCCGGGCGCTCGTAGAGCACATGGGGCGGCGCGCACTGCTGGACGATGCCGTTGTTGAACACGGCGATGCGATCGCTCATGGTCAGGGCTTCGGTCTGGTCGTGGGTCACGTAGATCACGGTAAAACCGAGTTGCTCGTGCAGGCGCTTGATCTCGAATTGCATCTGCTCGCGCAGCTTCTTGTCCAGCGCGCCGAGGGGTTCGTCCATCAATACGATGTCGGGGGCGAAGATCAGTGCACGAGCCAGAGCTACACGCTGGCGCTGGCCGCCGGAGAGTTGCCCGGGGAAGCGGTTGCCGAAATCCAGCAGCTCGACCAGCGACAGGTACTCATCGACCTTGGCGCGAATCACCTCTTTGGGCTGCTTGCGGATCTTCAGCGGGTAGGCGAGGTTTTCACGCAGGGTCATGTGCGGGAACAGCGCGTACTGCTGGAACACCATGCCGATATTGCGCTGGTAGGGCGCGATGCTGGTGACCGAGCGGCCGTTGATCAGGATCTCGCCGCTGGTCACGTCCTCGAACCCGGCGAGCATCATCAGGCAGGTGGTTTTACCCGAGCCGGAAGGGCCGAGCAGGGTGATAAATTCGCCCTTGGCCACATCCAGATTGAAATCTTTGACCACTAGATTCTTGTGGTCGTAAGTCTTCTTTACGTTGGTGAATTGCAGGAACGGTTTGTCCCCAGCCAGGTCAGCCATACCCCTCCCCAAATGTGCTCTGAACAGACAGCAGCTTGTGGCCGTTATCTGAATGCTTGAATTCGCAGCCCCGCTTCTCTGTAGCGGCGGGAACTTGTTTGAATGTTCAAGTTAGGCAAGCACTGTGCCAGTCCGCTGTGGTTCATCGCGGACGCCGCAGTGCTGGGGGCAAGCCTAGCCCAGGCGCGGGGTTGCGCCAGACGGGTGTGGGGAGTGGTAACAGCGCGGGAGAGAAAGAAGCACCTGCCGACATGCACTCGGCAGGTGCAGGTGCTCAGCTGTTGGGCAGCAGACGCACCGTCAGACTCTTGATGTAACGGGTTTCGGCGATGGCAGGGTGCACCGGGTGGTCTGGGCCTTGAGCGCCGCGTTCGAGCAGCTGGATATTGCGGTCCAGATGGCGCGCGCTGGTCAGCAGGATGTTCTGCAGGTTGTCTTCTTCCAGGTGCATGGAGCAGCTGGCGCTGATCAGGATGCCGTCCTTGTTGAGCAAGCGCATTGCCTGTTCATTAAGACGGCGATACGCGCCTTCACCGTTCTTCTGGTCTTTCTTGCGTTTGATAAAGGCGGGTGGGTCGGCGACGATCACGTCGAAGCGCTCTTCCGAGGCCTTGAGCTGTTTCAGCGCTTCAAAAACATCGCCTTCGACGCAGGCAACCTGGTCGGTCAAACCATTCAGTGCAGCGTTGCGCTCCACGCCGTCGAGGGCGAAACCGGAGGCGTCCACGCACATCACGTCGCTAGCACCGAAGGCGGCAGCCTGCACGCCCCAGCCGCCGATATAGCTGAACAGGTCGAGTACGCGCTTGCCTTTGACGTAAGGCGCCAGGCGCGCGCGGTTCATGCGGTGGTCGTAGAACCAGCCGGTCTTCTGCCCTTCGATCACTGGCGCTTCAAACTTCACGCCGTTCTCTTCCAGGGCAACCCACTCCGGCACCACGCCGAATGGGGTTTCCACATAACGCGCGAGGCCTTCTGCATCGCGGGCAGCGGAGTCGTTCTTGAGCAGGATGCCGCTGGGTTTGCACACCTGGATCAGGGCGGCGAGCACGTCGTCCTTGTGGCGTTCCATGGTGGCGGAAGCCAGTTGCACCACCAGAATGTCAAAGAAACGGTCGACCACCAGGCCCGGCAGCAGATCGGAGTCGCCATACACCAGGCGGTAGCAGGGTTTATCGAACAGCCGCTCACGCAGCGACAGGGCGACGTTCAGGCGATGCACCAGCAGGGATTTGTCCAACACGTGCTTGACGTCACGCGAGAGCAGGCGCGCGCAGATGAGGTTGTTCGGGCTCATTGCGACAATACCCAGCGGCTTACCCCCTGCGGCTTCGAGCACGGCTTGATCGCCAGCGGCAAAACCGCTCAACGGTGTGGCGGCAACGTCAATTTCGTTGCTGTACACCCACAAATGGCCGGCGCGCAGGCGTCGATCGGCGTTGGCTTTCAGGCGCAGGCTGGGCATGGACATGCTGGGAACTCCGAAAAAAGAGCGGAATTATAGCGGGTTGCGCCGCCTTGGGTCGGTTACAAAAGTCGTCTGTGGAAGTGTTGTGGGTTTAGCTAGACTGTCTAATACCTCTCATACCGGTTGTGTCCGTCATGTCTCAAGAGCTCTCCGCCGAATATATCCAGCAGGTGCTGCAGGGCATCAGCGTGCCACCGCAGCCGCAGATCATGGTGGACTTGCAGATGGAGCAGGTGATGCCGAACCCGGATCTGCGGACGATCGCCAAATTGATCAGCCACGACCCGGGGCTGTCCGGTGCGCTACTGAAATTGGTGAACTCACCGTTCTTCGGCCTGACCAATCGCATTGCCTCGATTCAGCAGGCGGTCAACCTGCTGGGCTGCAACACGGTGATCAACCTGATCAACGCTCAGTCGATCCGTGGTGAGTTGACGGATGAGGCCATCGTCACCCTCAACCGGTTCTGGGACACCGCTCAGGATGTGGCCATGACTTGCCTGACGCTGGCCAAGCGCATCGGTTATCACTCCCCCGATGAGGCCTACACCCTCGGCTTGTTCCACAACTGTGGCATCCCGCTGATGATCAAGCGCTTCCCCAATTACATGACCGTACTTGAAGAAGCCTATGCCAGTGCGACCGATGAGCGCCGTGTGGTGGATACCGAGAACCGCCTGCTGAACACCAACCACGCGGTAGTGGGGTACTTCACGGCGAAATCATGGAACTTGCCGCTGCACCTGTGCGAAGCCATTGCCAGTCACCACAATGCGCTGGCAATTTTCACAGAAGACTCCAGTCGGGATGCGCAGCTGAAAACCCTGTTGGCGATTCTCAAAATGGCCGAGCACAT
The DNA here is from genome assembly GCF_012985775.1 of Pseudomonas sp. WS 5011. NCBI lineage: Bacteria > Pseudomonadati > Pseudomonadota > Gammaproteobacteria > Pseudomonadales > Pseudomonadaceae > Pseudomonas > Pseudomonas sp. WS 5011. Next base: position 138,829 of record NZ_JAAQXA010000003.1, on the reverse strand, counting down.
TTGCTCGAGCTATCGCGTCTTGGGTAACCAGCCCGATGATTTTGAATGGCAGAGCATCGAACAGCTGGTGCTGGAATATGTCGGGTTGTCGGAGTATGACTTCGAGAACCTGCGCGAGAGCATCCGTGACATGGGTGCAAGCTAGCCCGGGCTGCCTGACTCGTCGCTTTTACCCATTCCTGCTAAGGTGAGCGCCCGTTTTTCGGCTCACCTGACGATCTGCCATGCCCGAACTTCCAGAAGTAGAAACCACTCGCCGCGGCATTGCGCCTTACCTTGAAGGTCAGCGCGTCAGTCGCGTCATTGTGCGCGAGCGGCGCTTGCGCTGGCCGATTCCCGAAGATTTGGATATCCAGCTCTCCGGGCAACGCATCGAGTGTGTCGAGCGGCGTGCCAAGTACCTGCTGATCAAGGCTGAAACCGGGAGTTTGATCAGCCATCTGGGCATGTCTGGCAGTCTGCGTCTGGTCGAGTGCGGCCTGCCGGCGGCCAAGCATGAACATGTGGACATCGAGCTGGAATCGGGCCTGGCGCTGCGTTACACCGATCCGCGGCGCTTCGGTGCATTGCTATGGAGCAGTGATCCGCTGAGCCATGTGCTGCTCAGCAAGCTCGGCCCCGAGCCGCTGACGGACCTGTTCGATGGCGAGCGATTGTTTCAGTTGTCCCGTGGTCGTGCCATGGCCGTCAAACCCTTCATCATGGACCACGCGGTGGTGGTGGGCGTTGGCAATATCTATGCGAGCGAGGCGCTGTTTGCTGCGGGCATCGACCCGCGCCGTGAGTCAGGCTCAGTGTCGCGGGCGCGTTATCTGAAACTGGCGGATGAGATCAAACGCATCCTCGCGTATGCCATCGAGCGCGGTGGTACCACGCTACGCGATTTTGTCGGTGGTGATGGACAACCCGGTTATTTTCAGCAGGAGCTGTTTGTGTACGGGCGTGGCGGTGAGTTTTGCAAGACCTGTGGTAGCACGTTACGTGAAGTCAAGCTGGGTCAGCGCGCCAGCGTGTATTGTCCGCGCTGCCAACGCTAAGACTTTTTTGCCAGGTTAACTTTGGCCGCTGGCACCTGTGTTTGAGCTGAACAACACAACAATAAGAATGACCGAGGTAATGATGTCCGGTAACTATTTACCCCGTAACCCTCTGGCCGAGTGGGTCGGGCGTCTGGCGCTGAAACTGATGGGGTGGCGCATCGAAGGTGAACTGCCGAAGCTCGATAAATTTGTGGTGATCGGCGCGCACCATACGTCCAACTGGGACTTTGTGATCTTTATCGCGGTGAAGTTCGTGCTGCGTCTGAATGCTCGTTGGTTCGGCAAGCACACGATTTTCCGCTGGCCCTTTGGCGCATTGATGCGGTTCTGGGGCGGCATTGCCATTCGCCGTGAGCGTCAGGGGAATACGGTCGAGCAGGCGGTGCGGGCCTTTAGCGAGCATCAGCAATTTATGCTGATCCTTTCACCCGAAGGTACGCGCAAAAAGGTTGAGCGGTGGAAGATGGGCTTTTACCACATCGCCCTCGGCGCTGGCGTACCGATTGTGCTCGGGGCGTTGGACTATCAAAATCGCCGCGTCTTTATTGGTCCGACTTTTGTGCCGAGCGGGGATGAAGCAGCCGATCTAGAGAAGATACTGGCGTTTTATCGGCCCTTTATTCCGAAAAAACCTGAATATGCCTTTTATGGCGATTGACGGCCGTCACGCTGACAATTACCAATGCACTGTTATAGTTAGTCTCACCGCCTCCTAATAGCTGAAGGATCGCCCCATGAAACTGTTCCGCTCAACCGCTGCTGCTCTGGCGCTGACCACTGGCCTGCTGGCGCTGCCGGCTTATGCTGACGTAGCGCAGCAGAACAGCAGTGGCGACCCTATGTATACCACTGGATATCCGCCAGCTTTTTCCATGGTTGGCGATCTACTCATTGCACGTCCATTGTTGATTGCTGCCACTGTCATTGGGGCTGGTGTGTTTGTAGTGAGCCTGCCATTTACGGCCGCGGGCGGTAATATTGGTGAGGCAGGCAAAGCACTGGTTGTTGAGCCTGGCGAAGCAGCATTTGTGCGCTGCCTGGGTTGTACCACCAACGGTTACAAGAAAAACTGATAACGTTCCCTAGTACTGGGCTGCTGCAGTGTTTTCTTTGGCGGCCCTAGTAGACCCTCTGCCCCCTTTCAGTAACCCGTATTACCGTGGCTCAGCGGGCGTGATCACCGCCGTACCGATCCCGCGCGGATCGCTTGCCGCTGAAACTTTCCCGTCTTTTTTGTGCCAGTACAGCACCTGTTGATTGCCGTATTGCCTGCCTGTCGATTTAAACTGATGCCCGTAAGCTTCTAACGCCCTAATTTCTACTGGGCTGAAGGTGTTCGGCTCATGTTCGATCAGGTCTGGGCGGAACTGGTGGTGGAAGCGTACAGCTGCCAGCCACTGTTCAATCGGCTGATGATCCAGGTACTCCAGCATGGCTAACAAAACCATGCTGGGAATTCGGCTGCCGCCTGGCGTGCCGAAGCTGGCGAAATCCTCGGTGCTTTCGATAAAGCTTGGGCTCATGCTCGACAACGGCCGTTTGCCGGCGGCGATGCTGTTGGCCTGGCTACCACGCAGGCCGTAGGCATTGCTGCCTTGGACGTCGGCGGCAAAGTCATCCATCTCGTTGTTCAACAATACGCCGGTTCCGGGTGCAGTGAAGGCTGCGCCAAAAGGCAGGTTGACCGACAGGGTGGCAGCCACGGCATTGCCTTCGGTGTCGAGCACCGAGAAGTGGGTGGTGTGGTCGCCTTCATGCCAGGTGTTGCTGGGCGGTAGGCTGTCACTTGGGGTAGCGCGTTGAGGGTCGATGCTGCTGACTAGCTGCTTTAGATGAGCAGGTGCCAGCAGGTGCTGCGTCGGGTTATGAACAAAGTCCGGGTCACCCAGCAGGCCGCGATCCCGATAGGCGCGGCGCAGTACTTCGACGATAAGGTGTGTGCGTTGCACACGGTCGGTTGTCTGCCAGGGCAACTGCTGCAGCATGAGCAGGCTTTGTCCTAGGGCGATGCCACCGGCAGAAGGCGGAGGTGCGCTGATCAGTTCGCGGCCCTGATTCAATGAGACACGCAGGGGTTGGCGTTCAACGATGCGATAGTCGGTCAGGTCCTTGAGCGTCCAGATGCCACCCGCATCCCTTACGGCCTTGACCAGCTGCTCCGCGACCGTGCCGGCGTAGAAGCCTGGACGGCCCCGGCTGCCGAGCTGTTCGAGTGTACGTGCCAGCTCCGGTTGGCGCAGCAGGCCGAATTCGTCAGGTATTTCGCCTTTGTCGAGAAAGATCCGCGCCGTTTCCACATCCTGGCGCATGGCCTCGATGCGCCAGCCCGCGCGCTCACGGTAGACCCGGTCGATGCTGACGCCGCTGCTGGCGAGTCGGATTGCCGGGGCCAGTGAATCGCGCAATGGCAGACGGCCGAAGCGTTCGGCCAGTTCGACCAGTGCGGCCGGCAGGCCGGGGATAGCAGCAGCCAGTGCGCCATTCAGCGAAAGGTCTTTGCGGATTTCGCCGTCGACCCGGTACAGATCGGCGTGGGCGGCTTGCGGGGCGCGTTCGCGAGCATCGAGAAAGCGGTAGGTAGGCGATTCCCCGGCTTCGCGCAGCAGAAAGAAACCGCCTCCACCCAGGCCCGAGCCGTAAGGTTCAACTACCGCCAGGGCGGCGCTGATGGCCACCGCTGCGTCAAAAGCATTGCCACCCAGCGCCAAGGTTTCTTGCCCGGCCACGGTGGCGGCGGGGTGTGCGCTGGCAATGGCGATATGTTGAGGCTGAGCAGCAGCCTGCAGCTCAAAGGCACACAGTAAGGCAAGCGCACCGAGCAGAGGGCGCCAGGGGAGCAGGCCGCGGATCAGGCGGCCGGTCTTCATGCTTTACCGGTAATGATCAGGTACTTCTGCATCAATTCATCCTTGCTCTCGACGTTGTTCTCATCGAGCGGGATGCAATCGACTGGGCAGACCTGCTGGCATTGGGGTTCGTCGTAGTGGCCGACGCATTCGGTGCACAGGTTGGGGTCGATCTCGTAGATTTCCTCACCCTGGGAGATCGCCGCATTCGGGCATTCGGGTTCGCAGACGTCGCAGTTGATGCAGTCGTCGGTGATGATCAAGGACATGACAGAACAACTCCTGCTGCAGCCCGCAGGCGCAGCCTAGATGTGTGCAGGAAGACTATGAGAGGAATTGTGCCGCATCAGGGCCGCGCATGCACGCGCCTTGCCCACGATCTGGAGTGCGCCACCCTAGTTGGATAACAACAGCGTTTCAGTCGTGAACAGAGGCTTCAGTGGTCAGCGCTTGAAGCGTTCAGTCAGCGCGGCAGCCACGGCTGGGTGCACGAAGTTAGTGATATCACCGCCCAGCGCGGCGATTTCGCGCACCAGGGTCGAGGAGATAAATGAGTACTTCTCCGACGGCGTGAGGAACAGGCTTTCCACATTGGGGGCCAGTTGGCGGTTCATGTTGGCCAGCTGGAACTCGTATTCGAAGTCGGAGACCGCGCGCAGACCGCGCAGGAATACATTCGCGCCCTGTTCCTTGGCGAAGTGTGCCAGCAGAGTAGAAAACCCCACGACCTCAACGTTCGACAGGTGCTTGGTGACTTCACGTGCCAGCTCAACGCGTTGCTCCAGGCTGAACAGTGGGTTTTTCTTCGGGCTGGCCGCGACCGCAATGATCACGCTGTCGAACAGCCGTGCGGCACGCTCGACCAGGTCGCCGTGCCCCTTGGTGATGGGGTCGAAGGTGCCTGGGTATAACACTCGATTCATCGTGACGTCCTGGCGGGTCCGTTGGGGAGTCGGATGGTAGCGCAGCGTTTCCCCGTGGCCAAGTCAGGTGCCACCGATCCAGGCGATTCATGGGCCGGCAAGGGCCCGTGAATACCTCGCCATCAGGCGGACTTGAGACGTTCGGCGAGTTTGCTCGCAAGTTTGGCGGTCAGCCCATAGACCGACAGTTGCGGGTTGGCGCCGATACTGGTGGGGAACAGCGAGCCGTCATGGATCGACAGGTTGCTCAGCTGGTGGTGGCGGCCCAGGCTGTCGGTGACGGCCTGCTGCGGGTCCTCACCCATGGCGCAGCCGCCCATCACGTGTGCGCTGCCCAGACGGGTGCGGTACAGCTCCAGGCTGAGGTTATCGATCAGGCTCTTGGCTTCGGCCAGGGTTTTCACGTAACCGGCATCGGCATGCAGCGGCAGCACTGCCTTGGCTCCAGCGGCGAACTGGATTTCGGCCATGGTATGGAAGGCGCGGCGTACACCATCCCAGGTGTAGTCGGTCATTTGGTAGTCGAGCACCGGGCTGCCGTCACCGCGCAGTTCCACGCGGCCTTCGGCGCTCTCCGGGTGGAAGCCGTCGCGCAGCAGGGCGAGCATCACGTTGGTGTTGGGCAGCTGTTCCATGCGCATGGCATTGTCGATGCCGAAGCGCCCGAGCAGGGTCGCTGTCAGCGCCGGTTGCAGCGGCGGCACTTCGAGCTTGTAGGAGAGGCGCCCAGCGGTGCCGTCATCCCATTGGAAATGGTCGGAGTAGATCGACTGCGGTGCGCCGTAGAACGGGTTGATCACCTGCTCGAACAAGGCTGCGGAGAAGTTCACCAGGTGCAGGTAAGTGCGTTTGCCGGTGCGCTGATGTGGGTCTGGCGCATTCGAGCGCAGAAGTAAGCCAGGGGTGTTGATGCCGCCGCCCGACAAGACATAGTGCTTGGCTTTGACCGTAATTTTACGGCCATTGGGTGCGACGCTGCGCTCGTCCATGCCGAGGCATTCGATCCCGGTAACGTGATCGCCGTCGATCAGTAATTTATCGGCGCGGGCGAGATAGAGCAGCGCGCCGCCCTTTTCCAGGGTGGCGGGGATGGTGGTGACCAGCATCGATTGCTTGGCATTGGTCGGGCAGCCCATCCCGCAGTAGCCGAGGTTCCAGCAGCCGCGTACGTTGCGCGGTATGACGTTCCACTCATAGCCCAATTTTTCACAGCCGCTGCTGATCACCGCGTTATTGGCATTTGGCGGTACAGCCCAGGGCGCTACACCGAGGCGCTGTTCCATTTGCTCGAACCAGGGCGCCATTTCTTCAGGGCTATGGCCTTTGACGCCATGTTCCGCGGCCCAGTGCTCCAGCGTTGGGGCAGGGGTGCGGAAGCTCGAGGTCCAGTTGATCAGCGTGGTGCCGCCCACCGCGCGGCCTTGCATGATGGTGATGGCGCCGTCCTTGCTCATGCGGCCGATGCCTTCCTGATAGAGGCTGGCGTAGGCTTTGTCTTCGAGCATCTTGAAGTCGTCGCTGGTCTTCAGCGGGCCTTCTTCAATCAACAGCACTTTGAATCCGGCAGCGCTGAGAATCTCCGCTGTGGTGCCGCCACCGGCTCCGCTACCAACGATGGCCACGTCGGCTTCCAGGGTCAGGTCGTTGTCCAGGCGTGAGCCGTTGTAGGTTTTCCAACCACGGGCCAAGCCTTCTTTGAAACTGTCGGGTACAGGCATTTAGGGTGCTCTCAGGCGAATTCTTATTAGAGATGCCGCAAGTTCAAACTGTCGGTGGGCCGGGGTAGCCGCAATGCGCCCATGACTCTGGGCGGCTGTACCAGCTCATCATCACCAGTTGCAGCAGCGACGCGTGGCCCATTTTCAGCAGGCCGATGGAGCTGTTCTGCCAGCGGTCAAGGAAGGCCTGTACATCGTCGCTTGAGGCGTTCTCCCAGCTACCCCAAATCCCGGTAAGCGGGCCGCGGGTGATCGGCAGTGCCAGTACATCGAACAGCTGCACGGTCAGTTTGAGCAGTTCCGGTGATAGGTGGTTAAGGCTGTAATCAAGGTTCGCGAGGGTGTTTGATACCGCTTGCGGCAGCTGTTCCGTGGTTACGGCGCCGGCCAGCATCACCGGGATCAAGGCGTTCAGGAAGGCCAGGTCAGACTCGCGGATCACCGCAAAACCGGCTTTTGGCGTGCTGGCTGAACAGCCGCTCAGGCTGGCAGTCAGTCCCGCTGTGGCAAGCAGAGCTGAGCCCATCAAGCCAACCTTAAGCAGGCTGCGTCGGCTCAGGTTGGGCGTTTCAAGGGTGGTGTCAGGCATTATTGTTTTCACCGAGCAGGCCATGGCCCTGAGTAACCAGGGCGCGATGGAGTTAGCGAACGAAGAATTTGTACACCAGCTTCTGGATCGACTTGCCGTAAGGCGGGTAGATCATCTTGGCGGCGTTGAAGCGCTGTTTGATAAACACGCCCTTGGCCTTGCTGAAGGTGAGAAAGCCTTCATGGCCGTGGTAGTGACCCATTCCAGATGGGCCGACGCCGCCGAAGGGCATGTCATCCTGCGCCACGTGCAACAAGGTGTCGTTGATGCATACGCCGCCCGAGTGGGTTTCATGCAGTACGCGCTGTTGCTCAGCCTTGTCGTAGCCGAAGTAGTAGAGCGCCAGCGGTCGGTCGCGCTCGTTGATAAAGCTGAACGCGTCGTCCAGCTTGTCGTACGGGATGATCGGCAGCAGCGGGCCGAAGATCTCGTCCTGCATGACCTTCATGTCATCCGTTACATTCAGCAATACGGCATAGGGCATGCGTCGGCCCTGAGCTGCGGGATAAAGCGGAACAATGGTTGCGCCCTTGCCTTCGGCGTCCTGCAGGTAGCTGTTCAGGCGTTGCTGCTGGCGCTCGTTGATAATCGCGGTGTAGTCGGGGTTGTCGGCAAGTGTTGGGTAGAAGCCCAGCACGGCATTGCGGTAAGCCTCGACAAAGCCCTCCACGCGGTCTTTCGGTACCAACACATAATCCGGGGCCACGCAGGTCTGGCCGGCGTTCATAGTTTTGCCGAAGGCGATGCGCTCGGCAGCGTCACTCAGCGGCACATCAGCACTGACGATGGCAGGCGATTTACCGCCCAGTTCCAGCGTCACAGGGGTCAGGTTGTCAGCGGCGGCGCGCATTACGTGCTTGCCGATGCTGGTAGCGCCGGTGAACAGCAGGTGATCAAAGGGCAGCTTGGAGAAGGCCATGCCGACTTCCGCTTCGCCCAGCACCACGGTGACAAGGTCTTCAGGGAACACCTTGGCCAAAAGGTCTTTCACCAGTTGCGAGGTGGCAGGTGTCGACTCGCTCATCTTGATCATCACCCGGTTACCGGCCGACAGCGCGCCAACCAGCGGCCCGATGGCGAGGAACAGCGGGTAGTTCCACGGCACGATCACGCCAACCACGCCCAGTGGCTGGTAGATGACCTTGGCGGCAGCTGGCATAAACTGCATGCCGACGCTGCGGCGTGAAGGCTTCATCCATTTCTTGATGCGTTTAGTCGCGTAGTGAATGCCATGCAGGCTAGGCATCAGCTCGGCGAGCAGGGTTTCGTCAGCGCTGCGGTTGCTGAAATCCTGGGAGATAGCACGGATCAGCGCATCACGTTCGTTGCTGAGCAGATCGCGTAGCACGTTGATCCACTGGATGCGCTGCTCAGCCGAAGGCATCGGGTTTGCCTTGAACGCCTCACGCTGCCGGGCAAAGCTGTTCTCCAGCTGACTGAGCTGTTGTTGGCTGTTGTGCAGGCTTTGTTCAAGGTAAGCGACGTCGGCGACCATGGTATTGCTCCTCGGCATTCCAGCAGTGCAGTGCGTCAGAGGGTCTGAGCCGCTGCAGAAAAGGTGTGCTGGATTTTTAGAGCAATTGCTCTAATCTGTCAAATAGGATGCCGGGGTCAGTCGACGGACGCAGCCCATCGAACAGTTGGTGTCTTGTGCGAGTTGGTGCGCGGGTAACACTTTGGCTGTTTCTGCGTGTACCTTTGCCGGGCTTTTGAGTCGAGATCGAGCCGCTATGTCCGTCCCACTGAAAACCCGCGAACGCATCATTCAGGAAAGCCTGGCACTGTTTAATGCCCAGGGCGAGCGCAGTGTCACCACCAACCATATCGCGGCGCACCTGGGGATTTCGCCGGGCAACCTGTACTACCACTTCCGTAACAAGCAGGCGATCATCGCCGAGCTGTTTGCTCTCTATGAAAGCCAGGTGGACACCTTTTTGCGCCGCCCTGAAGGCCGTGCGCTGACGGTGCAGGACAAGACCTTCTACCTCGAAGCCCTGCTGGCGGCGATGTGGCATTACCGCTTTCTGCACCGTGACCTGGAGCACTTGCTCGACAGCGACCCTGAGCTGGCTGAACGTTACAAGCTGTTCTCGCAGCGCTGCCTACAGCGCGCGCAGGGTATTTATCAGGGCTTTGTCGAGGCCGGCATCCTGCTCATGGATGCGGCGCAAATCGAGGCGCTGACCCTCAACAGTTGGATCATCATGACCTCCTGGGTGCGCTTTCTCTGCACCACCCGTGGCAATCCTGGCGATCTGAGTCAAGAGATGCTGCGTCGTGGCATCTACCAGGTGCTGGCGCTGGAAGGCGGCTACACCGCCCCGCAATCACGCGAAGCGGTGGAAGCGCTGTACGCCAAGCTACATGTGCCGCTGGATCAGGTGATCTGAGCCTAGAGGGGTTTGGCCGTCTGCTCGGCCAGCCACTGCGGAATGCGCCGCTCCAGGTAATAACCCGGTTTAGCAAGGCTGCCTTCGACAAAGCCGACATGGCCGCCGTGGGTGTGCAGTTCGAATTCGATGCTGGGTGATAGCTCGCTGGCTTCGGGCAGGCTGTGCGGAAAGACGAAGGGATCGTCGGCGGCCTGGATAATCAGTGTCGGTGTCTCGATCAGGCTGAGGAAGTAGCGGCTGGAGGCGCGCCGGTAGTAATCCTCAGCATCGGCGTAACCGTGCAGCGGCGCGGTGATACGCCCGTCGAAATCCCAGAAGGTGCGCATGTTATCCAGCGGGCCGAGTTTCTCCAGGGTGGACAGGCGGTCGCTCATCCCCTGGTGAGCGAACAGGCGTTGCTTGTCTTTCACGTAGGCCACCATCTCGCGCATAAAGTGGCTCTGGTAGACCCTAGAAAAGCCCATGCCGATGCGGTCGGCGCACTGATCCAGACGAAACGGCACCGACACTGCCGCTGCGCCCTGCAGTTGGCTGTCGGCCCCGGTTTCACCCAGGTACTTGAGCAGCACATTACCGCCCAGGGAATAACCCACGGCATAGATAGGCGCCATCGGCCGCTGGGCGCGCAGGTGGCGTACGGTTTCCGCCAGGTCCTCACTGGCGCCTGAGTGATAACCCCTGGCCAGCAGGTTCGGCTCGCCGGAGCAGCCGCGCCAGTTCAGCGCCACGCTGGCCCAGCCCTGGGCCGCCAGCTTTTGCTGCAATCCCAGCACATACAGAGAGTCGGATGAACCCGTCAGGCCGTGCAACACCAACACCAGCGGTGCATCGGCCTGATGCGGACCGTGCCAGTCCAGATCAAGAAAGTCTCCATCCTCCAGCCACAGCCGTTCGCGTGTGCGCTCAAGTTTCGCCGGTTGGCGACACATCGGGTTCCACAGGGTTTGCAGATGCGGGCCGGGCAGCCACCAGGCGGGTTTGAAGGGTGTGTGCATGACCAGATATCGATTGGGAAAGCGCTCAGGCTAGGCCCTGAGGCGGTGAAACGGAAGCTATATGAGCGGGGCGAATAACAGAACCTGGTTGGGCTTCACGCAGTGAAGCCCGGAGTTTCCCTCAGGCTGCGGCTGTGCGCTGCCATAGCGCGTAGTAGACCTGGCCAGCCTTCTGCTCGCGGTGCAGTCGCCAGTTGCCGGGCATGCCCAGGCTGGAAGGCGGGTTCTCGCTTTCGGTATAGACCCAGGCATCGGCCGCCAGCCAGCCATGCTGCTCCAGCAGGGTGCAGGCCGGTAGCAGCAGGTTCTGGTTGAACGGAGGGTCGAGAAACACCAGGTCGAACGGCATGGCTGCTGGGCTCTGCAGGTAGAGCAGGGCGTCAGTCTGCTGCAGCTGGCCGTTGTCGCAGTTCAGCGTTTGCAGGTGGCCGCGCAGGCTGGCGATGGCCGCTGGATTGAGGTCCAAGGCCAGGGCGCTGCCCGCGCCGCGCGACAGGGCTTCGAGAAACAGCGCGCCGCTGCCGGCGAACAGGTCGAGCACCTTGGCGCCCTCGACATAGGGCGCCAGCCAGTTGAACAGCGTCTCACGCACGCGGTTCGGTGTCGGTCGCAGGCCAGCCGCCATGGGGAAGTTGAACTGGCGCGAGCGCCATTGCCCGCCGATGATCCGCAGCTGGCCATCGCCGCTGTGGGCGGGGTTGGCTTTTGGCGGTTTGGGTCGCTTGCTCATCAGTGCTCCGGGACGCCAGTGGGTTGCTCGGCAGGGTTGTCGGTGGGCGGTGGCAGTTCTTTCTGCGCCACGCTTGGGCCGGCGGTGACGATCACCAGGGCGTCCGGGTTGAGGTGCTTGGCCATGGCAGCTTTAACCTGCTCGACACTCAGCGCGTCGACGTCGCGCATAAAGTCTTCCAGGTAGCTCAGCGGTAGGTCATAGAAACCCATGGAGCCCAGCTGGCCGACAATGGCGGCGTTACTCGCGGTGGACAGCGGGAAACTGCCGGCCAGCTCGCGTTTGGCGTTGTTCAGCTCTTCTGCAGTCGGGCCGTTGTTGATGAAGTCGGCGAGCATGCTTTTGACCAGTTGCAGGGTGCCATCGCTGAGTTCGGCGCGGGTCTGCAGGTTGATCATAAAGGGGCCGCGCGCCTGCATGGCGCTGAAACCGGAGTAGACGCCATAGGTCAGGCCGCGCTTCTCGCGCACTTCGGTCATTAGGCGGGTGCCGAAGCCACCGCCGCCGAATACCTGATTACCCAGGTAGAGCGCGGCGTAGTCCGGGTCGCGGCGGTCGATGCCGAGCTGGGCGATCATCAGGTGAGTCTGGTTGGACGGGAACTCGATGTGTTGCAGCCCTGGCTTGGGCTCTTCCGGCTGGGCGATACGCGGCAGTGCCGGGCCTTTTGGCAGGGCGGCGGACACCTGGTTGGCCAGCGCTTCGGCATCACTGCGCGAGAGGTCGCCGACCAGCGCGATAATCGCGTTATTGGCGGTGTAGGCCTTGGAATGGAAGGCCTGCAACTGTTCACGGCTGATGGTCGGGATCGACTCGGCATTGCCGTCGCTGGAGTGCGCGTAAGGATGCGTGCCGTACAGGCGCTCGAATAGCGCCAGGCTGGCCAGCTTGCCGGGGTTCTGCTTCTGGTATTCGAAGCCGGCCAGCAGCTGGTTCTTGATCCGCGCCAGGGCGTCTTCCGGAAAGGTCGGCTGGCCGAGCACTTGATTGAACAGTTGCATGGCCGGCTCGCGCTTGTCCGCAGCACTGAGGCTGCGCAGGCTGGCGATGGCCATGTCGCGGAATGCGCCGTTACCGAAGTTGGCGCCGAGATCTTCGAAACCTGCGGCGATTGCGCCGACATCCTTGCCTGGGACGCCTTCGTTGAGCATGGCGTTGGTCAGCATGGCCAGGCCCGGTACGCCATTATCATGGCTGCTGCCGGCGGCAAAGGTTAGTTGCAGGTCGAACATCGGCAGCTCGCGGGCTTCGACGAACAGCACCTTGGCGCCTTCAGCGGTCTGCCAGGTCTGGATGTCCAGATCGCGGCGGCTGGGCGGCTGATCGCCGAGGGCGGCCAGGGATTCGATGTGGGTCGATTCGGCGGCCGGTGCCGCGGTTGGGCTGCTATCCGGGCGGTTGATCACCAGGGCCAGCAGCGCCATCAATATCAGTAGCGCCAGGCCGAGCAGGCCGTAGCGCAGGCCATTGCGCTCACTCATTGCGCTTCTCCTCAGGCAGAACATGGGCGACGCTCAGTCGGTCGCGGGTAAAGAAGGTGCTGGCGGCCTGCTGGATATCGGCCGGGGTCACGGCCTCCAGTTCGGCCAGTTCCTGGTCGATCAGCTTCCATGACAGGCCGACGGTTTCCAGCTGACCGATGGCGGTAGCCTGGCTGGTGATCGAGTCACGCTCGTAGACCAGGCCGGCGATCACTTGTGCGCGCACGCGGGCCAGCTCTTCGGCGCTTGGCGGGGTGTTTTTCAAATCTTCCAGCTCACGCCACAGGCCGGCTTCGACCTGCTCCAGGTTTTTTCCGGTCTGCACGTTGGGCGTGGCGGAAAGGATGAACAGGCTGTCGCCACGGGAGAAACCGTCGTACCAGGCCGATGCGCCGGATACCAGTTCCTCGCCACGTTCCAGACGGGTCGGCAGGCGGGCGCTGTAGCCGCCGTCTAGCAGGGCGGCAGCCAGACGCAGGGCATGCACCTGGCGCGGTTGTTCAGCGGTGGCCAGGCCTGGCACGTTAAAGCCCATCATCAGGCTCGGCAGCTGGGTTTTCAGGTGCAGGGTGATACGGCGCTCGCCCGGTGCGGCCAGCTCACGCGGCGCTTTTGCCGTCGGTACCGTGCGCATGGGGATGGCGCCGAAATAGCGCTCGGCAAGGATTTTTACCTCGGCGACGCTGACGTCACCGACCACCACCAGGGTGGCGTTGTTCGGCGCGTACCAGGCTTCATACCAGGCGCGCAGTTCCTCGACGGTCATGCGCTCAAGGTCGGCCATCCAGCCGATGGTCGGCGTGTGGTAACCGCTGGCGGGGTAGGCCATGGCCTTGAAGCGCTCGTAGGCCAGGCTCGACGGCTTGTCGTCAGTGCGCAGGCGGCGCTCTTCCTTGATTACCTCGATTTCCTTGGCGAATTCATCAGCCGGCAGCTTGAGGCTGGCCAGGCGGTCGGCTTCCAGCTCCAGAGCGATGGCCAGGCGGTCGCGGGCGAGAACCTGGTAGTAAGCGGTGTAATCGTCGCTGGTAAAGGCGTTTTCCTCGGCACCCAGCTCGCGCAGGATACGTGACGCTTCGCCGGGGCCGAGCTTGCGGCTGCCCTTGAACATCATGTGTTCGAGGGCGTGGGACAGGCCGGTCTGGCCGGGCGTCTCGTAGCTGGAGCCGACCTTGTACCAGAGCTGGCTGACCACCACTGGCGCGCGATGGTCTTCGCGCACGATGACCTTGAGGCCATTGTCCAGGCTGAATTCGTGGGTCGGCTGGGTTTCTGCGGCGAAGGCCAGCAGGGGTGTGCAGAGCACGCCAAGCAGCAGGGCTGCAGTGCGTTGGGCAATCATATGCATGGGTTATCGACCTGTCGGACGGGCCCGCTTGGTCTTAGCGTCGGCGGGCGCGGAGGTGCTAGGATACGCATCCGTTTTACTGGCGACCACGCCTGCTAAGGCTTCTGATTGTTTCCGCGTGCACTCTTCAGCTTTTAATGCCGCGTGAGCAATGCTTTCAGAGGCCATGGTCTGCGCGTCGCACCTTTGAGATAGCCGTCCTCCATGTTTGGTTCCAACGACGACAAGAACACGCCCGCGCCCTCTATGCCGCCCTCTGCCGAGAAACCCGCAGAGAAGAAAGACCTGTTCGGCTGGCTGCGCAAAAAGCCGCAGGCGCCGGTCACGCCCGAGCCGCCATTAGCTTCGGTGAACGAGCAGCCTGCTACTCCGGCTGTCGTTGCGGCTGAGGTCACTGGAACTGATCCTGTGCCTGCTGCGCCGATCAGCGAAGTGGCCGCGCCAGTTGAATCGCCGGTTAATACGCCCGAGCCTCAGCCGGCTCCAGTGGCTCCCGTTGAGCAAGCTGCCGTCGTCCTGCCTACGCCGGCTGACACCAGTGGCTTAAACCCGGCGCCACGTCCCTCGCGTTTTCGGATCAACGCGGGCAGCGAAGTCCTGCATGCGCACATTGAGGTACCGGTGGTTGAGCCGGTCGTCGAGCCACCGGTGGCCGCACCTGCTGTCGTAGAACCTGTCGCAGCGCCGGCTAAAAGCGCTGAGGAGAGCCGTACTGGTTTCCTTGAGCGCCTCAAGCAGGGCCTGTCGAAAACCAGCGCCAGCCTTGGCGAGGGCATGGCCAGCCTGTTTCTGGGCAAGAAAGTCATCGACGATGACCTGCTCGAAGACCTGGAAACCCGCCTGCTGACGGCAGATGTGGGCGTTGAAGCCACCACGGCGATCATCGGTAACCTGACCAAACGCGTCGCGCGCAAGGAACTGGCTGACAGCGGTGCCCTATACAAGGCGCTGCAGGATGAATTGGTGGCGTTGCTCAAGCCGGTTGAGCAACCGCTGAAAATCGACAACAGCAAACAGCCTTATGTGATTCTGGTGGTCGGCGTAAACGGTGCCGGCAAGACCACCACCATCGGTAAGCTGGCGAAGAAGCTCCAGCAGGATGGCAAGAAAGTCATGCTCGCCGCCGGTGACACCTTCCGCGCCGCTGCCGTTGAGCAGCTGCAGGTGTGGGGCGAGCGCAACCAGATTGCAGTGATCGCCCAGCACACTGGGGCCGACTCCGCTTCGGTGATCTTCGATGCCGTGCAGGCCGCCAAGTCGCGCGGCATGGACGTGCTGATCGCTGACACCGCCGGGCGTCTACACACCAAAGACAACCTGATGGAAGAGCTGAAGAAGGTCCGTCGGGTGATTGGTAAGCTCGATGACACCGCACCACACGAAGTGCTGCTGGTGTTGGATGCTGGTACCGGGCAGAACGCGATCAATCAGGCCAAGCAGTTCAACCAGACGGTCAACCTGACTGGCCTGGCGCTGACCAAGCTGGACGGTACGGCGAAAGGCGGGGTGATCTTTGCTCTGGCCAAGCAGTTTGTGTTGCCGATTCGCTATATCGGGGTGGGCGAGGGCATTGATGACCTGCGCACCTTCGAGGCCGAAGCCTTTGTTCAGGCGCTGTTCGCGGAGAAATAGGATGATCAAGTTCGAACAGGTCGGTAAACGCTATGCCAACGGCCACATCGGGCTGCATGAGCTGAGCTTCCATGTGCGCCGTGGCGAGTTCCTGTTCGTCACCGGTCACTCCGGTGCAGGCAAGAGCACTTTGCTGCGCTTGCTTCTGGCGATGGAGCGGCCGAGCAGTGGCAAATTGCTGCTGGCTGGGCAGGATTTGTCGCATATCACCAATGCACAAATTCCGTTCCTGCGTCGGCAGATCGGTGTGGTGTTCCAGAACCATCAGCTGCTGTTCGATCGCAGTGTGTTCGACAACGTGGCGCTGCCGCTGCAGATTCTTGGCCTGTCCAAAGATGAGATCGGCACCCGAGTGCGTACTGCGCTGGAGCGGGTTTCCCTGGCCGACAAGGCCGAGCAATCGCCTGGCGACCTGTCCACCGGTCAACAGCAGCGCGTCGGCATTGCCCGCGCCATCGTGCATCGGCCGGCCCTGCTGCTGGCGGATGAGCCCACTGGTAACCTCGATCCGCGCTTGGCCGCCGAGATCATGGGCGTGTTCGAGGACATTAACCGGTTGGGCACTACTGTGCTGATCGCCAGTCACGACCTGGCCCTGATCGCGCGCATGCGCCACCGCATGTTAACCCTGCAGCGCGGCCGCCTGATCGGCGACGGGGAGGCCGCATGAGCGCCACTCGCATGCCGCCTCCTCAGCCCGCGCAGCGCGTCGGTGCCGCACCGAAGAAATCCGAGTCGCCAACGCCGGGCGACGATGGCCCAAGCTTTACCCACCAGCTGCACGCCTGGCTGGAAAACCACCGCGCCAGCCTGGTCGACAGCCTGCGCCGTCTGGCCAAACAGCCGATTGGCAGCTTCTTTACCTGCCTGGTGATGGCCGTGGCCCTCAGTCTGCCGATGGGCTTGGCCTTGCTGCTGGATAATGTTGAGCGCCTGGGGGTGTCATGGCAGCGTGCGGCGCAGATTTCACTGTTTATGCAGATCGATGCCACGGACGCCCAAGGTCAGGCATTGCGTGAGCAGATCGCCGCGATGGACGATGTGGAAGAGGCCGAGTGGATCAGCCGCGAGCAGGCTTTGAGTGAGTTCCAGCAACAGTCTGGCCTTGGCGAAGCGCTCAAGGAGCTGCCGGATAACCCGTTGCCTGGGGTGATTGTGGTGACACCGCAGCAGGTCGATAAGGTCGCTCTGGAGGCCCTAAGGCTGCGGTTGGCCGAACTACCACGGGTTCAGCAGGCGCAGCTGGACCTGCTTTGGGTCGAGCGCCTGAGCGCCATGCTCAAGCTGGGTGAGCGCTTCGTCTTTGGCCTGACCTTACTGTTGGTGATGGCGTTGCTGCTGGTGATCGGTAACACCATTCGCCTGCATATCGAGAACCGCCGCACCGAGATCGAGGTGATCAAGCTGGTTGGCGGTACCGACAGCTATGTGCGTCGCCCCTTCCTCTATATGGGCACGCTGTATGGTTTGGGCGCTGGGCTGCTGGCCTGGCTGCTGCTGGCTTATGGCCTTGGCTGGCTGAACGACGCTGTGGTGCGCTTGGCCGGTTTGTACGGCAGCGACTTCGCCCTGGCGGGTGTGCCGATAGCCGATGGTCTATCCCTGCTGCTCGGCGCGGTCCTGTTGGGCTATATTGGCGCCTGGCTGGCGGTCGCAAGGCACTTGAGCGAACTGGCCCCTAGGTAGTAAGTTATTGTTTTGCTTGATATTGACTATGTGTAAGGGAACTTGTACCTCGGTATAAAGTCCCAAGGAGCAGTGCTAGACTGCTCCACGATTCGTAAGTCGGAGGATTCAAATGTCCACTTCTTTGCAACCTGTTCATGCTCTGGTTCCGGGTGCCAACCTAGAAGCATACGTGCATGCGGTAAACGGCATCCCGCTGTTGACCCCTGAGCAGGAGCGTGAACTGGCGGAAAGTCTCTTCTACAAACAAGACCTCGAAGCCGCCCGGCAAATGGTGCTGGCTCACCTGCGTTTTGTTGTGCATATCGCCCGTAGCTACTCCGGTTATGGCCTGGCCCAGGCCGACCTGATTCAGGAAGGCAACGTCGGCCTAATGAAGGCGGTCAAGCGCTTCAACCCGGAAATGGGTGTGCGCCTGGTGTCGTTCGCCGTGCACTGGATTCGCGCCGAGATCCACGAGTTCATCCTTAAAAACTGGCGCATCGTCAAAGTCGCCACCACCAAGGCGCAGCGCAAGCTGTTCTTCAACCTGCGCAGCCAGAAGAAGCGTCTGGCCTGGCTGAACAACGACGAAGTGCATGCCGTGGCCGAAAGCCTTGGCGTTGAGCCGCGTGAAGTGCGCGAGATGGAAAGCCGTTTGACTGGCCATGACATGGCCTTCGATCCGGCTGCCGAAGCGGATGACGAAAGCGCCTTCCAGTCGCCGGCGCATTACCTGGAAGACCACCGCTACGACCCGGCGCGTCAGCTGGAAGATTCCGACTGGAGCGACAGCTCCACCGCCAATCTGCACGAAGCGCTGGAAGGCCTGGATGAACGCAGCCGTGACATCCTCTACCAGCGCTGGCTGGCCGAGGAGAAAGCCACGTTGCATGACTTGGCCGCCAAGTACAACGTCTCGGCCGAGCGCATCCGTCAGCTGGAAAAGAACGCGATGAATAAGCTCAAGGGCTCAATCGCTGCGTAAATCGCGCTACCGTCAGAAGCCGCACCCAGGTGCGGCTTTTTTATGGCTTGCCATAGCTGGTGGCCACCCTTCGGGCAGCCGCTGCTCGGTGTTAAAAATCGCGGCCGGCGATTTTTCTGATCAAGGAATAACTCGATGAAATTGCCGCCCATACGTCTGCAGCACTGGCTGATCTTTGCCGTGGTCGCCGCCCTATTCTTTGCCTGGGGCGCGTGGCTGATGCGCCCGCAGCCGGTCGCGCAACCCTTGCCTTGGCTGGCAGAATGGCAAACCAAGGTGCTTACGCCGCTGGCCGATGATCGCCTGAGCCTGGTGCACTTGCATGACGCTCTGGATGGCGAGCTATGGCTGCAGCCGAATCTGGAAGGCGCACGCCTGCTGTATCGCGGTGAGCTGCCGGACGGCGATGAAAAGTGGTCGCTGGAGGCGGAAGTCGGTTTGGATAAGAGCGAGCGCGAAAGCTTGCTGGCCGCTGCAGGGTTAAAACCAACGGACAAGGAGCAGCCGCTGGGCAGCCAATTGCTGGTGCCCTTGGCCAATCGTCCGATTATTGCCTTGACCCTGTTACCACCGGAACCGCTGGATGTTGCGCGATTAGCTGCCAGCATCGGTCAGCCGCGTCTGACCCTGGAGCTGGCCGAGGGGCAGGCCTGGGTGTACCCCGAGCTGGGCATGACCGCGCACCTGCAGGACGACGAGCTGTACTTCCTCTATGCCGTGCCGCGGCATCTGCTGAAACAGCGCTGAGCTAAACGCCCTTTAACCAGCCCGGCCACCAGTCGGGGCGGTTGGGTTGCAGGCGGTTGAGGTAGTGGCTGCCGCCCAGTTGCCACATCTGCTGGCGAATCCAGTTGGCCCGGCGGCTGATGTGTGCACTCGGGCGGCTGGCGCTCCACTCGCGTGGGTTGGGCAGCACGGCCGCCAGCAGGCTGCTCTGCTGGCGTGACAGGTAGGGCGCGCCGACCTTGAAATGATGCCGCGCGGCTGCTTCGGCACCGAACACGCCATCGCCCCACTCGACGCTGTTGAGGTACACCTCAAGAATCCGTTGCTTGGGCCAGAGCAGTTCGATCAGGCCGGTAAACCATACTTCCATACCTTTGCGCAGCCAACTGCGCCCAGACCAGAGAAACAGGTTCTTCGCCACTTGCTGGCTGAGGGTACTGGCGCCGCGCAGAGAACCGCCTTGTTGGTTGTGTTCCAGAGCTGCCTGGATAGCCGCGACATCGAAGCCCCAGTGTTCGGCGAACTTCTGATCCTCGCCGGCGATCACCGCCATCTTCAGGTCATCCGGCAGTTCGCTCCAGGGACGCCAGCTGCGTTGCAGATCGATGGGTTGATCATCGATCCAGGACTCAATCTTGCGCTCGACCATCAGCGCGGTGCCGGGTGGTGGTACCCAGCGGAATAGCAGCACCAGCAGAACAGAGCCGATACTCAGCCAGAGCAGGAGTTTGAGCAGTCGACGGGAGAGGGATCGAAACATGCGTGCTTGGCCGGGATGAATTTGCCGGCCATTATAGCCAGCCCTGTCTTTATAGCTGGAGTGATGCATGGCTCGTCTGTGGTTATTGCTGTCCGCCTGCGCCGGTTTTACCGGTGTCGCCTTGGGTGCCTTTGCCGCGCATGGCCTGAAGAGTCAGCTGACACCGGCCTATCTCGCGGTATTCCAGACCGGTGCTCACTACCAACTGATT
Organism: Pseudomonas sp. WS 5011; assembly: GCF_012985775.1. Lineage (NCBI taxonomy): Bacteria > Pseudomonadati > Pseudomonadota > Gammaproteobacteria > Pseudomonadales > Pseudomonadaceae > Pseudomonas > Pseudomonas sp. WS 5011. The sequence continues at coordinate 118,784 of NZ_JAAQXA010000003.1, read as the reverse complement.
CACGCGCTGGCGCTGCTCGGTGTTGGTCTGCTGGCCTTGCTACGGCCGGCGCCACTGGTCAATTGCGCTGGTGCGTTGTTTGCCCTGGGCATCGTGCTGTTCTCCGGCAGCCTGTATGCCCTGACCTTGAGCGGCATCGGTGCGTTGGGCATGGTCACGCCTTTCGGTGGCCTGGCGTTTCTCGCGGGCTGGCTATGCCTAGGCATAGCGGCCTGGAAGCTGGGCGCGCGCGGTATCGCCTGACCCATAAGTCAGAAAGTAGGGCGGGCGGTAGCCTTCAGCCTTGGTCAACGCCCATGATCAGGCTAGAATGCCGGCCCTTTTCTCAGTTGTGACCGAGCCGTCATGCGTATTCAGTTAAACGGTGAAGCATTCGAATTGCCCGACGGGGAAACCGTCTCCGGGTTGATCGAGCGTCTGGACCTGACCGGACGGCGCGTGGCGGTCGAACTCAATCTGGATATCGTGCCGCGCAGCCAGCACGCCACCACCGCTTTGCGTGAGGGTGACCAGGTTGAGGTGGTCCACGCCATTGGCGGTGGTTGATCCCCGCTCATCGGTTTATCGCGTTCAGACAGCCGCCCACTTTCACGAGGATTACCCATGAGCCATGCGCCCAGCGACAAGCCCTTTACCCTGGCCGGTCGTACCTACCAGTCGCGTCTGCTGGTCGGTACCGGCAAGTACAAGGACCTCGAAGAAACCCGCCTGGCCATCGAAGCTTCGGGTGCCGAGATCGTTACCGTGGCGGTGCGCCGGACCAATATCGGGCAGAACCCAGGCGAGCCGAACTTGCTGGATGTGATCTCGCCGGACAAGTACACCATCCTGCCGAATACTGCCGGCTGCTATGACGCCGTCGAGGCGGTGCGTACCTGCCGCCTGGCCCGTGAGCTGCTCGACGGCCACAAGCTGGTCAAGCTGGAAGTGCTGGCGGACCAAAAGACCCTGTTCCCCAATGTGATCGAAACCCTCAAGGCCGCCGAAGTGCTGGTCAAGGACGGCTTCGACGTGATGGTGTACACCAGCGATGACCCGATCATTGCCCGCGAGCTGGCGGCCATGGGCTGTATCGCGGTGATGCCGCTGGCCGGCCTGATTGGCACCGGACTGGGTATCTGCAACCCGTACAACCTGCGCATCATCCTGGAAGAGGCTACCGTTCCGGTATTGGTCGATGCCGGCGTGGGCACTGCGTCCGATGCCACCATTGCCATGGAACTGGGCTGCGAGGCGGTGCTGATGAACAGCGCGATTGCCCACGCGCAGAACCCGATTCTGATGGGCGAGGCGATGAAGCACGCGATCATCGCCGGGCGCATGGCCTACCTGGCTGGGCGCATGCCGAAAAAACTCTATGCCAGCGCTTCTTCGCCGCTGGATGGCCTAATCAAGTAAGGACTACGATTTGCTGCGCGTCGGCCCTGCTGCGTTAGAAACAGGCTCGGAATGCTCATGTACAAAAGTACACTCCGCTTCCTCGCCTGTTTCTGCCTTGCATAGCTCTAGCTCGCGAAATCGTAAAAGCACTTTAAGAGCACAGCATGACTGAATTGCAGCAACAGCCTGAGCCGGCTGAAGACACCTCCAAGCACCGTGCGATCAAGAGTTTTGTGATGCGTGCCGGGCGTATGACCGAAGGCCAGCAGCGCGGCCTCGATCAGGGCTGGCCGAAGTTTGGCCTGCAACTGGAGGGCGGCCTGCGTGACTTCGATCAGGTATTCGGCCGCACGGCGCCGCGCACCTTCGAGATCGGTTTCGGTATGGGCCACTCCACCCTGGAAATGGCCGCCGCTTCGCCCGAGCAGGACTTTATCGGGGTGGAAGTACACCGTCCGGGTGTTGGCGCACTGCTCAACGGTCTGATGACGCAGAACCTCAGCAATATGCGCGTCTACAGCTGCGATGCGATGGACGTACTGCGCAACTGTGTGGCCGACGCCAGCCTGGATCGGGTGCTGCTATTCTTCCCGGACCCCTGGCATAAGGCCAAGCACAACAAGCGGCGTATCGTGCAGCCGGCGTTTGCAGAGCTGGTGCGACAGAAACTTAAGGTCGGCGGCGTGTTGCACATGGCCACCGATTGGCAACCTTACGCCGAGTACATGCTGGAAGTGATGAATGTCGCGCCCGGTTACCAGAATCAGGCCGAAGACGGCCAGTATGTGCCGCGGCCAACGGAGCGTCCGACCACCAAGTTCGAGCGTCGCGGCGAGCGTCTTGGGCATGGCGTATGGGATCTGAAGTTCCAGCGCATTGACTGATTGATCCACGCGCTGAGGTATCGGCGCAGCAAGACCATAAGCACAAGGATGACTGCACAAGATCGGAATAATCCGACGCCCGCCAGGACGGCTCCTCACCAAGACGGCACATAAACCCGGGCAGCACTGCCCCGGTCATAAAAACAGCAGCCCTGCCTCAGGCCAGGCTGCGAGGAGATCGCTGTGTTGAGAACGCTTTCAATTCTGCTGCTGGCTACGTGCGCGCTACAGGCACAGGCCAAAGTCGACAGTACCCAGGCTGCGCGCCTGGGCCAGGACCTGACGCCACTGGGCGGTGAGCGCGCGGGCAATGCCGCCGGCACCATTCCAGCCTGGGACGGTGGCCTGGCGCAACCGCCAGCCAACTACCAGCCGGGCATGCATCACCCTGACCCTTACAGCGCCGATGCGCCCTTGTACCAGGTCAACAGCCAAAACCTGGCACAGTACCAGGCGCAGCTGCCGGCGGGCCTGAAGGCGTTGCTGGAGAAAAATCCGGATTACTTTCTGCGGGTATTCCCGACCCGTCGCAGCGCCGCAGCGCCGCAGCGCCGCAGCGTATCTATGATGCTACGCGCTTCAACGCGCAGACCGCAGAGCTGATTTCCGGCGGTAACGGTGTTGATGGTGCTGCTGCTGGTATCCCTTTCCCGCTGCCGAAAACCGGCCAGGAAGTTATCTGGAACCACATCATGCGTTACCGTGGCGATCAGATCAGCTTTGTCACCAACCAGGCAGCGGTACTGAGCAACGGTGCCTATAACCTGCTCAAACTGGAACGTGACATCTACTTCCTCTACGGCCGTGAAGGTGTCAGCCCGCAGGACCTGGACAACACCCTGTTCTACTACAAGTACAAGGTGGTCGCGCCGGCCAAGCTGGCCGGTTCGGCGCTGGTGGTGCAGGAGACCCTCGATCAAGTGTTGGCGATCCGCAAGGCCTGGCGCTTCAACCGTGGCGAGCGCCGCGTGCGCCGTCTGCCGATGCTGGCCTACGACACCCTGCAGCCGGACACCAACGGCATGGCCACCGCCGACGTGGTCGACTCCTACAACGGTGCACCTGACCGCTATGAGTGGAACCTGGTAGGCAAGCAGGAAATGCTGGTGCCTTACAACAGCTACGCCGTGCACCAGAAAGGCATCCCATACGACAACATTCTGCGTAGCAATACCGTGAATCCGGAACTGCTGCGGTATGAGCTGCACCGCGTCTGGGTTGTCGATGCTGAGCTGCGCAAGGGCTTCAGCCACCCGTATGCCAAGCGTCGCTTCTATATCGATGAAGACAGCTGGCAGATCCTCGCCGCCGACCTATACGACAAGAGCGGCGAGCTGAGCGGTGTGCAGGAAAGCCATCCGATCAGCTACTACGACGTGCCGATGTTCGGCAGCACCCTGGAGACCATCTATGACTTCAAGGGCAAGCGTTACTTTGTCGACGGCCTGGATAACAATGAGCCTATGTACAACTTCAACGCCAAGCTGACGCCGCGCGATTTCACCCCGCAGGCGCTGCGTCGCGAAGGTAACTGAGCCTCATCGCACTGAAAAGCCGCCTCTTGCAGGCGGTTTTTTTATGCCCGGCGATTGAGGCTGTGTGGCCTTGGAGCATTACGCGAACTGCGCCGGCCGTTGATGCAGGACAAGTAGCCGAGCTGTCATCCGACTACAGTCAGGGCTCTGTGCTAGCGCATACAAGGAGCCTGACCATGAGCATGATGAAAGCAGCTGTGTTTATCGAGCCTGGACGCATCGAACTGGTGGACAAGCCCATCCCACCCGTTGGACCCAATGATGCGTTGGTACGGATTACCACCACGACCATCTGCGGCACCGATGTGCACATCCTCAAGGGTGAATACCCAGTGGCCAAGGGACTGACCATCGGCCACGAACCGGTTGGCATCATCGAGAAGCTGGGGAGCAACGTACAGGGTTACCACGAGGGGCAGCGGGTGATCGCCGGAGCCATCTGCCCAAGCTTCAGCTCCTACGCTAGTCAGGACGGTTATTCTTCTCAGGATGGCGGCTGCAGCTGCCATGGCTACAAACCCATGGGCGGCTGGCGCTTCGGCAACAGCATCGACGGCACCCAGGCCGAGTATGTGCTGGTGCCAGACGCTCAGGGCAACCTGGCCCCAGTGCCGGATGGCCTGACTGACGAGCAGGTGCTGATGTGTCCGGACATCATGTCCACCGGGTTTGCCGGTGCAGAAGCCGCGAATATCAAGATCGGTGATGTGGTCGCCGTCTTCGCCCAGGGGCCGATTGGCTTGTGCGCCACGGCCGGGGCCAAGCTGCGCGGGGCGAGCACCATCATCGTGGTCGATGGTGTCGAGCAGCGCTTGCAGATTGCCCGGCAGATGGGCGCGGACATCACCCTTAACTTCAACCAGGTCGATGTGGTCGAAGAGATCCTGCGCCTGACCGGTGGCCGTGGTGTGGATGCGGCCATCGAAGCATTGGGCCTGCAATCCACTTTCGAAAGTGCGCTTCGCGTGCTCAAGCCGGGTGGCACGTTGTCCAGCCTGGGTGTGTATTCAACGGATCTGGTGATTCCCCTGACGGCGTTTCATGCCGGTTTGGGTGACCACAAGATCGTTACCTCACTGTGCCCGGGCGGTAAGGAACGCATGCGCCGGCTGATCAATGTGGTGGCCTCCGGACGCGTCGATTTCGGCGCGCTGGTGACACACCAGTATGCGCTGGATGACATCGTCGCCGCCTATGATCTCTTCGCACATCAGCGCGATGGCGTGCTCAAGGTGGCGATCAAGCCGTTTGCGTAAGTGCTGAGTCAGCTGCGGTCGGCGAGGATGCCGATGATAAAGAACACCAGAATCAGCACCGGGGCCAGGGTGAAGTTGTTGAAGAAGCCCAGGCCTTTGGCCAGATACGGTGTGGCGAAGACGATCAGCAGGCCGTAGCCCACTGCGCAGAGCAGCACGAAGATCAGCGTGCGGAAGATGAAGTTCATGCTGCTGGTATTGCGTTGCACCCAGGCATTGATCCCAGGGCCGAAGAGCACCAGCAGGGTGGCCATGATCGCCAGGGATATATCGTAGAGGTGGCTGCGGCTCCAGCGCGACAGGGTGACGATCAGGTCGAGTAGCAGGTCCATCCGGTGTCCTTAGCCGTGGCGGCGTGTGCGTCAGGGTAGAAAATACTGCAGCAGGTCGTTGAGAAACAGCTGGCCTTCGCGGGTGGCGCACAGGCGTGTCGGATCGCTGTGCAGCAGGCCGCGCTTTTGCGCTTCAATACGCGCTGCGGCGAGTTGGCTGAGCGGCAGGCCGGTGCGCTGAGTGAACAATTCGCTGGCGACGCCGTCCGTGAGGCGCAGCACATTCATCAAAAATTCGAAGGGCAGTTCATCAGCACCCAGGACGCGTTCGCCGGCGCTGAAGCGTTTGCTGCGGTCTAGGTAGTCTTTGGGCAGGCGGGTTTTCCAGCTACGGCTGATGCGCCCGTCCGGCTGGCTGAGTTTGGCGTGAGCGCCGGCGCCGATGCCGAGAAAGTCACCGAAGGTCCAGTAGTTCAGGTTGTGCCGCGCGGCCTTGCCGGCCTGGGCGTAGGCTGAAACTTCGTACTGCGCGTAACCTTCAGCGGCCAGCAGGGCCTGTCCGGCTTCCTGAATGTCCCAGAGAATATCGTCCTCCGGCATCACCGGCGGCTGGTTCCAGAACACCGTGTTCGGCTCCACCGTCAGTTGATACCAGGACAGGTGCGTCGGCCCTTGAGCAATGGCGGTGCGCAGATCGCTGAGGGCATCCTCGATGGACTGATTTGGCAGGCCGTGCATCAGGTCGAGGTTGAAATTGTCGAAGCCGGCGGCGCGTGCCATATCGGCGGCATGCACCGCTTCGTCGCCGTCGTGGATTCGGCCCAAAGCGATCAGCTTGGGCGCCTGGAAACTCTGTACGCCAATTGACAGGCGATTAATGCCGAGGCTGCGGTAGTCCTTGAACTTGGCCTGCTCGAAGGTTCCTGGGTTGGCTTCCAGGGTGATTTCGATATCGGCGGCAAACGGCACGCGCCGCTCTACGCCTTCAAGCAGGCGACCGAGGGCCTTGGCCGAAAACAGGCTAGGGGTGCCGCCGCCAAAGAAAATCGAAATCAGCGGCCGGTTATGCGCCTGCGCCAGATCAGCATCGAGATCGGCCAGCAGGGCGTCGACGTACTCTTCCTCCGGCAGGTTTGGCCCGGCGGTGTGGGAGTTGAAGTCGCAATACGGGCACTTCTTTACGCACCAGGGAATGTGCACATAGAGTGCAAGTGGCGGCAGCGCGAAGCCACCGCCGGACGCCGTGGTCATGCCAGGCCCAGCCGCTGTTTCAGCAGGGCCATGGCGCGTGCGCGGTGGCTGATCTGGTTTTTATCGGCCGCCGGCAGTTCGGCGCTGGAGCAGTCGCGCTCGGGCACCCAGAACAGCGGGTCATAGCCGAAGCCTTCCACGCCTTGCGCGGCGTGCAGGATGCGCCCGTGCCAGAGGCCTTCGCAGATGATCGGCAGCGGGTCGTCGGCATGCCGTACCAGCGCCAGGCAACAGACGAACTGCGCGCCGCGCTCGGCATCCGGCACCTCTTTCAGGGCATCGAGCAGCTTGGCATTATTCGCCGCATCACCCTGGCCATCGGCGTAGCGCGCCGAGTAGATGCCCGGTGCGCCACCGAGAAAATCCACCGCCAGGCCGGAGTCATCGGCCAGCGCCGGCATGCCGGACAGGCGGGCAGCATTGCGTGCTTTGAGAATGGCGTTTTCGATAAACGATAAGCCGGTTTCTTCCGGCTCGACCATGGAGAACTCGCCGACGGAGCGCACGCGTACGCTGCTGCCGAGCATGGCCTGCAGCTCTTTGAGTTTGCCGGCGTTATGGCTGGCGAGTACAAGCTCGTTGAAAGGCATCATGTATTCAGGGCCATCATTCGTCTGGGAAGACTTCCTGGTTGAAATTAAAACTGTGCGCCACGCCATCGGCCGCGCGCACGTTGATGGTGAAACGCAGCATTTCACGCTGGCTGAAGGTGAATTGCGCCAGGTAATAGATGGCTTCACCTTCGTTGACCTGCTTGAAGGTCAGCGGCTGGCTGCGGCCGACCAGATCCTTCACTTCGCCACTGACGCTGGCGCTACTGGCCTTGCCGGCTTTGAGTACGGAAATGTTCACCACGCCCTGAGTTTTGCTGCGGACCAGGCCGTTGGCTGCGGCTATGTCCGGCTGCAGAAAGCTGGAGTTGAAGGTGATGTAGTGCACGTCGAGGTCGCCGAACGTCTGCTTGCGTTCAGCCAGCGCAGGCAGGCTCAGGCACAGGGCGATAAATAAAAGTGCGATGCGACGCATAAGGGTTCTCCAGATGGACAGCGGCCTGGGATAAGGCCGCTCAATTGGCGATTTGAACATCCTGGGCAGTAGGCCCGCTGATCCGGTAAATGCCGATTTCACCTAAAAGATTAGGCCAGATCCGACTGGCCCAGCCGTGCCGGTGGTCGCGGTCCACGGCCAGACGATCCATGACTTTTGCGCCCTGATCGTGGCACAGCTTTTCGAAGTCTTCGAAGGTGCAGAAATGGATGTTCGGCGTGTTGAACCAGGTGTACGGGAGAAAATCCGACACTGGCATACGGCCCTTGGTGGTGAGGTACCAGCGGCAGTGCCAGTGGCCGAAGTTGGGGAAGGTGATGATGCAGGTCTTGCCGACGCGCAGCATCTCCGCCAGTACTTTGTCCGGGTAATGCAGGGCTTGCAGCGACTGGGTCATAACCACCACGTCGAAGCTGTTGCTGGCAAAGTTGCCCAGGCCCTTGTCGAGGTTCTGCTCGATCACATTGACGCCCTTGCTCACGCACTGGGCGATGTTGTCCGCATCGATTTCCAGGCCGTAACCGGAGACCTGCTTGTGTTCGGCCAGCCAGGCGAGCAGCTCGCCATTGCCGCAACCCAGGTCAAGCACCCGGCTACCGGCGGGAATCCACTCTTGGATGATGTCGAGATCCGCGCGCATGGCTACACCTTAATCCGTTTCATATAGCTGTCGAACGCCTGCAGGTAGCGCGGGATCGGCATGAGGAAGGCGTCGTGGCCCTGGGGCGCATCGATTTCCAGGTAGCAGACGTTTTTCCGCGCGGCGGTCAGCGCATCGACGATTTCCCGTGAGCGTGCCGGCGAGAAGCGCCAGTCGGTGGTGAAGGACATCACGCAGAAATCGGCGCTGACGTGGGCCAGGGTCTTGGCCAGGTCGCCATCGAAAGTTGCCGCCGGGTCGAAGTAGTCCAGCGCCTTGGTCATCAGCAGGTAGGTGTTGGCGTCAAAGCGTCCGGAGAACTCCTCGCCCTGGTAGCGCAGGTAGCTTTCCACCTGGAACTCGACGCTGTGGAAGTCGTAGTTGAGCTTCTCGCTCTTCAGGCCACGGCCGAATTTTTCGCCCATGGCGTCATCCGACAGGTAGGTGATGTGGCCGACCATGCGCGCCAGCATCAGCCCGCGCTTGGGGATCACGCCCTGTTCCTGAAAGTGTCCGCCATGGAATTGCGGGTCAGTGAGGATCGCCTGACGCGCCACTTCGTTGAAGGCGATGTTCTGCGCCGATAGCTTGGGCGCCGAGGCGATGGCCAGGCAGTGACGCACGCGCTCGGGGTAGCTGATGGTCCATTGCATGGCCTGCATACCGCCGAGGCTACCGCCGATCACCGCTGCCCACTGCTGGATGCCGAGGTTGTCGGCAAGCCGCGCCTGGCTGTGTACCCAGTCTTCCACGGTCATTACCGGGAAGTCCGCGCCAAAGGGCTTGCCGGTCGCCGGGTTGGTGCTGCTGGGGCCGGTGGAACCGTTGCAGCCGCCGAGGTTGTTCAGGCTGACGACAAAGAACTTGTTGGTGTCGATGGGTTTGCCGGGACCGATACAGCTGTCCCACCAGCCCGGTTTACGGTCATCGGCGCTGTGATAACCGGCAGCATGGTGGTGGCCGGACAGGGCGTGGCAGATCAGCACGGCGTTGCTCGCCGTGGCATTCAGCTCGCCATAGGTTTCGAAGATCAGTTGGTAGTCGGCCAGGCTGCGCCCGCAGGCCAGCGCCAGAGGTTCTGCAAAGTGCAGCACCTGCGGGGTTACCAGGCCAACAGAGTCTTGGGGAAAGGCAGTCGACATCGACCCTGCTCGCAATAAAGGAAGAGCCGCAGTCTAAAGAGCGCCGCCCCAGGCGGCAAGCGCATGGGGCGGCTGGGGTACGGCGGATATGGCAGAGCTGAACCGGGGCTATTCGCCGATGCTGTGCGGGCGTGCAGCTCCTGGCAGGTTGACCACCTTGCCCTGGCGCTGCACGGGGGCAGGGCGCCGCAGGATGCGCAGCATGTCGTTGGCCTGCGCCAGTTGCTGCTCCAGTTCGCCGCTGTAACGCGCCAGTTGCTGGCCGCGCTGGCGCGCCTGTTGGGTTTCCTGGGCCAGGGCCTTGAGCCGCAGCATGTGGGTTTCCAGCAGCTGCTTGTGCTCCAGGGTGTGCTGCATCAGCGGCATCAGCGCATCGCTGGCCCACTGCTCGGCTTCCTGGCGCATGCGCTGGTGCAGGCCGATCACTTCCTGCACCAGGGTGGCGAAGAAGCGTTTGGTGAGGCTGCGCTGTTCGGTCAGCAGGGTTTTCAGCTGCAGGCGGAACTGGTCGGCCTTGGTCTGTTGCTGCTTGAGCTCACGCAGGTAGCGGTTGACGTTGAACTGCGGTGCGTCGACGCCATGCAGCGGGTTCTCTTCGTTGTGCCGACGGTAGATGGCAGCGACCATCTTGTTGGCCATATCGGCTTCCTGCGCCAGGTTGTGCAGGTCCTGCTCCACGCTGCGGAAGAAATGCAGGATGGCCTGGTTGATACCCAGGGTGGTCCAGCTGCCAGTGAGGTTCTTGCGTACCTTGTTCAGGTGTTCGTCCAGGCGCTCGCTGCGCGAGGCGTGGCGCAGCAGGTCGCCCTGACGTTTGAGCAAGCGCTGGTTGGTTTTCAGGCCAAGCAGGCGTTTATGGTGCTGGCTGTGGTCTTCCTTGGTCTTGGCGGTCAGCTCGAACAGCATCTGGCCGTTGTCGTGCTGGTGATTGCTCAGCAGGCCCTGTTGCTCGTTGACCTTTTCCAGACGCAGGTTGAGCACGTGCTGGCTGTTCTGCAGCAGCCTCAGCACCTGATTGACCACGCGGTCTTCAAGCAGGCGTTCCTTCTGCGCGATGATGCGTTCGCAAAGCAAGTTTTCCAGATTGCTCATCTGGCTGCGGGCCAGCAGTTCTGGGTCCTTGCGCACCTTGGCCAGCATCGCCTGCTTGGCCGACAGCGGCAGCACGTCCTCGACGCGGATGCCGAGCTGGCGTGCGGTGCTGGTCTGGATCTGGCGGATGGCGTTCTGTACAAAGGCTTCGCCGGCCAGGTCATCCCAGAGCACGTCGATCTTGTTCAACACGGCGAACAGACTGGTCTGGGTGTCTTCGTCGAGTTGGCGGATATGCTGTTGCCATACGGCCATGTCGCTGGCAGTCACGCCGGTATCGGCGGACAGCAGAAATATGATCGCCTGTGCGCTAGGCAGCATCGACAAGGTCAGCTCCGGCTCACTGCCGAGGGCGTTCAGGCCTGGGGTGTCGAGGATGCGCAAACCCTGACGCAGCAACGGGTGGTCGAAGTTGACCATGGCGTGACGCCAGGCTGGCACCAGCACTTCGCCGGGCTTATTGGTGCTTTCCAGCATGTCCGGGTGAAAGCCCAGAGCAATCGCCTGTTCGACCGGCATGGGTTTGGTGCTGGCGACCTGGATAAAGGCCTGAACCATGTTGTCCGGGTCGCTGAGGTCCAGCGGAATATTTACCCAGTGCCGCGGAATCCGTTTGAACTGCGCCACACTGGCCTCGGACACGCGGGTCTCGATCGGCAGCAGGCGGATATAGGAGCGCTCCGAACGTGGGTCGAAGAACAGCTCGGTAGGGCACATGGTGGTGCGCCCAGCCTGGGACGGCAGCATGCGCTGGCCGTAGGAGGAGAAGAACAGGCTGTTGATCAGCTCGGTCTTGCCGCGTGAGAACTCACCGACAAAAGCCAGGGTGATATGGTCAGTGCGCAACAGTTTGAGCGCGCGCTCAAGCTTGGCCTCCACGGCCTCAGAGTTGAGCCGATTGGTCAGCAGCCAGCTGCGATAGCGGGTGATTTCGCGCATCAGCTCGCGCTTCCAGGCGACGTAAGCATCGACCTGCTGACTGAGACGTTCCATGCTCATCCTGGGCTTTCCTCCGGTTGGCGCATCCATTGTGGGGCGACTGGGCTATACGGCACCCAGGTTGAGTCGGGCACACATTGAACGGTACCGCGTGGGTAACTGACGCGGCAGATAATGCTTTAAAGCCTGCGCAATTGCGCCAGATCCACGACGTTCGTGGATTGACCTGCCTGGCATTATGCGGGTCGCAGCTATGGCGTCAATCGCACGTCGTCGCCCGCCCGCCTTATGGTCGGTCAGGATGACCGAGCGGTCAGTGCGAGTTCAGTGGGTAAACGCTGTGGTTGTTTGATGCGCACGCGCTTTTGCCGGCTTTGTTGACCGCTTTCCAGGCTGACCTGGCTTTTGCTGACTGCAAATACGCTGGCGAGGAACGCCAGCAGCTGGGCATTGGCTTTGCCATCTACAGGCGGTGCGGTAAGACGGATTTTCACCCGCTCACCGTGCAGCCCCGCGAACTCATCCTTGCTCGCCTTAGGCTGCAGGTGGCACTCGAGAATCAGGTCGGCGCCGTCCCAGCGAAAGTGGCTCATCCGGCGCTCGCGGTCAGATTGCCAAACTGAGGCCTTTGTACATGCCTGTCATGACCGCCAAGTTGCGGATCACCAGCATGTCGATCAGGTTGAGGAGCAGGAACGCGACGATCGGCGACAGATCCAGCCCGCCCATGCTCGGCAGAATGCGGCGAATTGGCGACAGCAGTGGCTCGCAGATCTGATTGATCAGCATGGCGGTGGGGTTATGGCTGCCTTGGGCGACCCAGGACAGAATCACGCTGATGATCAGGGCGAAGAAGAACACCTTGAGGAACAGTGCAGTGACGCCAATGATCGACCACACCAGCAGCTGCAGCGGGTTCTCCAGGCCATAACCAAGGAGCATCAGGGTGAGTGCCATCAGCACGAGCTGCACCACAATGGCTAGCACCAGCGAGGCCAGATCAAGCCCGGCGACGCTTGGAATCACCTTGCGCAGCGGTTTCAGCAGCGGATGGGTGGCACGCACAATGAATTGGCTGAGCGGGTTGTAGAAGTCTGCACGTACCAGTTGCAGGATAAAACGCAGCAATACGATCAGCAGGTAGAGGCTGCCAATGGTCTGCAGGATGTAAACGGCGGCGGTGTTGAGTCCGATCATTTTCGTTCCTTATTGACCGAGTTGTTCGGCGAGCTCGGCAGAGCGGTGGGCGGCGGCATTCAGGGCTTTCTCGACCAAGGTCTCGAAGCCGTCAGCCTGGAAGGTCTTGATCGCAGCCTCGGTGGTGCCAGCCGGTGAGGTTACCCGGCGGCGTAGTTCGCTGGCATCGACATCGCTGGCCACAGCCATACGGGCAGCGCCGAGGGCGGTGTGCAGTGTCAGCTGGGCAGCAGTTTCGCGCGGCAGGCCGAGTTTCTCGCCCGCGGCGGTCATGGCTTCAATCAGCAGGAAGAAGTATGCCGGGCCGCTGCCGGACACGGCGGTCACGGCATTGATCTGTGCTTCCTGATCCAGCCACAGCGCCAGGCCGACGGCGCTGAGCAGCTGTTCGGCCTGTTGGCGCTGGGCCGGCGAAACCTGAGTATTGCTATACAGACCGCTGACGCCCTGGCGCAGCAGCGCCGGCGTGTTGGGCATGCAGCGCACAATCGCACGTGGGCCGAGCCAGTTTTCCAGGCTGGCGCAGCTGATGCCGGCGGCAATCGACACCACCAGCTGCTGTTCGCCGATATGTGCGGCGAGATCCAGGCAGACTTCTTTCATCACCTGCGGCTTGATCGACAGCACGATCACGTCCGCGCCCTGAATCGCCTCAGCGTTGCTGGCAAAGGTTTCGATGCCATGTTCGGCGCTGATCTTGTTGCGCTGTTCGGCGCCGCGGTCACTGGCACGAATGGCGCTGGCATCAGTGCCCTGGGCGCGCAGTCCGCCGATCAGGCTGGCGGCCATATTGCCGGCGCCGATAAAGGCAATGCGAGGCGTGGTCATAACGGGCTTCCTTTTATAGCTGAAGGCAAACTCAATCAGGTTGTGCTGTAGTCACGAGCGCCGAAGAGGGCGGTGCCAATCCTGACCCAGGTTGCGCCTTCGGCGATGGCGGCTTCTAGGTCATGGCTCATGCCCATGGACAAGGTGTCGAGGTCCAGGTTCAGACCTTGCATCAGCTCGCGCAGGCGGGCGAAGGCGGCGCGTTGCTCGCTGGGGTCATCGGTGGGCTCGGGAATTGTCATCAATCCTCGCAGGCGCAGGTTGGGCAGTTGTGTAACCGCTTGTGCCAGGGCCTGCAGCTCATCTGGGTTGCAGCCGGATTTGCTGGCCTCACCGCTAACATTCACCTGCAGGCAGATATTCAACGGCGGCAGATGCGCCGGACGTTGATCAGACAGACGCTGGGCGATTTTCAGGCGGTCCACCGAGTGCACCCAGGCAAAGTGCTCGGCGATGGGCTTGGTTTTGTTCGATTGGATCGGACCGATAAAGTGCCAGGTCAGCGGCAGGTCGCTCAATTCGGCCTGCTTTTCTAGGGCTTCCTGCAGGTAGTTCTCACCGAAATCGTAGGTGCCGGCTGCAAAGGCCTGGCGAATCGCTTCGGCCGGTTTGGTTTTGCTCACCGCGAGTAGGCCAACAGTCGCACAATCTCGCTGCGAGGCTTGCGCCGCCTCACGGATGCGCACTCCGACCTTTGCAATATTCTCTGCTATCGTGGACATTACTTGCGCCCGCCGCCTGGGTTTCGCGGCATTCTACCTGCTTGTCTGTCATTAGGGAGTCCCATGGATATCACTGAATTGCTGGCCTTCAGCGCCAAGCAAGGTGCATCGGACCTGCATCTCTCCGCTGGCCTGCCTCCGATGATTCGGGTCGACGGTGATGTTCGCCGGATCAATTTGCCTGCGTTGGACCATAAACAGGTGCACGCACTGATCTACGACATCATGAACGACAAGCAGCGCAAAGATTTCGAGGAGTTCCTCGAGACCGACTTCTCCTTCGAAGTACCCGGCGTGGCGCGTTTCCGGGTTAACGCCTTCAACCAGAACCGTGGTTCTGGCGCGGTATTCCGGACCATTCCGTCGAAAGTGCTGAGCATGGAAGACCTCGGCATGGGCGAGATCTTCCGCAAAATTTCCGATGTGCCGCGCGGCCTGGTGCTGGTAACCGGGCCAACCGGTTCGGGCAAGTCGACCACCCTGGCGGCGATGCTCGACTATATAAACAGTAACAAGTACCACCACATCCTCACCGTCGAAGACCCAATCGAATTCGTTCACGAGTCGAAAAAGTGCCTGATCAACCAGCGTGAGGTGCACCGCGACACCCTCGGCTTCTCCGAAGCCCTGCGCTCGGCACTGCGGGAAGACCCGGACATCATCCTGGTCGGCGAGATGCGTGACCTGGAAACTATCCGCCTGGCTCTGACCGCAGCGGAAACCGGTCACCTGGTATTCGGCACTTTGCACACTACCTCGGCGGCCAAAACCATCGACCGCGTGGTTGACGTATTCCCGGCCGAAGAGAAGTCCATGGTTCGTTCCATGCTCTCCGAATCGCTGCAATCGGTTATCTCGCAGACCCTGCTGAAGAAGATCGGCGGCGGTCGTGTGGCGGCCCACGAAATCATGATTGGCACTCCGGCCATCCGTAACCTGATCCGCGAGGATAAGGTGGCGCAGATGTATTCGGCAATCCAGACCGGTGGCTCGCTGGGTATGCAGACCCTGGATTCCTGCCTGAAAACTCTGGTGACCAAGGGCATCGTCAGCCGCGAAGCCGCGCGCGAAAAAGCCAAAACGCCAGAAAACTTCTAAATCGACAGTACCTGGCCGGCATTCGCCTGTCGGGTTCAGCCCAGCGGCCATTCACGCGTCTGCCGCTGGCCTTGCATAACCGCGTGATGCACATGGGCGAACAACGATGGAATTCGAAAAACTGCTGCGCCTGATGGTGGAAAAGGGCGGCTCTGACCTGTTTATTACCGCTGGCGTACCGCCGTCGATGAAGGTCAACGGCAAGATTATGCCGATCACCAAGACGCCCATGTCGCCAGAGCAGACGCGTGAAACCGTGCATGCGGTGATGAATGAGCAGCAGCGCCGCGATTTTACCGAGAACCATGAGTGCAACTTTGCCATCAGCGCACGCGGCGTCGGCCGCTTCCGCGTTAGTGCGTTTTATCAACGTAACCTGGCGGGGATGGTGCTGCGTCGTATCGAGACCAATATCCCGACGCTGGACGAGCTGAAACTGCCGGAAATCCTCAAGAAATTGGCTCTGACCAAACGTGGCCTGGTGTTGTTTGTCGGTGCGACCGGTACCGGTAAATCGACCTCGCTGGCTGCAATGATCGGCTACCGCAACAAGAACAGCAGCGGCCACATCATTTCCATCGAAGACCCAATTGAATACATCCACCAGCACCAGAGCTGCATCGTCACTCAGCGTGAGGTGGGCATCGACACCGAATCCTTTGAAGTGGCGTTGAAGAACACCCTGCGCCAGGCGCCGGACGTGATTCTCATCGGTGAGGTGCGTACCCGCGAAACCATGGACCATGCCGTTGCCTTCGCCGAGACAGGGCACTTGTGTCTGGCTACGCTGCACGCCAACAACGCCAACCAGGCGCTTGACCGCATCATCAACTTCTTCCCCTCCGATCGGCAGAACCAGGTGTGGATGGACCTGTCGCTCAACCTCAAGGCCATCGTCGCCCAGCAACTGATCCCAACCCCGGACGGCAAAGGCCGCCGCGCAGTGATTGAGGTATTGATCAACACCCCGCTGGCGGCCGACTTGATTCGCAAGGGTGAAGTGCATGAGCTCAAGGCGCTGATGAAACGCTCCACCGAGCAGGGTATGCAGACCTTCGACCAGGCGCTGTACAACCTCTACAGCCAGGGCGAGATCACCTACGAAGATGCGCTGCTGTATGCGGATTCGGCCAACGACCTGCGCCTGATGATCAAGCTCGGTTCGGAAACGGATGGCGATCACCTGAGCAGCATGGCGCAGGGTTTGTCACTGGAAGTCAGTCAGGACGATCCAGGTCGTCGTTTTCGTTGATTGGCGCCGGTTTCGCGTTGGGGTGATGAATACGTTTACCACCCTGTCGCGCGACGGTTTCGGCTTGGCCATCGCGTTGCGCGCCGGCGCGGGCTTGGCTCATCAGTTGCGGAATCAGCGGGCCTTCCGGGAGGTTTCTCCAGAAACGCACCGGCATGCTGGTTTCCAGTGCGCTGCGGTTGAGCCGCGCAGGGTTGAACGTGCTGCCGTAATACGCCAGCCACAGGGCTTCCCCAGTATCCTCGGGCGTTTGCGCCATGCGTTGCCACTCACTCGGGCAGGGTCGCTGGTAATGCAGGCGCTGGCCATCCCAATACACACCGTCATCCGGTGTGGCAATCAACCAGCGGGTGCGCCCTAGGCGCTCGGCAAAGTGCCCACTGGCACTGGCCAGGATGTCATGGGCCGGCTCATGCCAGGCCACCAGTTGTGGGCCTTCGGCGTCTTCGGGGCGCGGGTGAAAACGCAGAAAGGCATGCAGGTGGTGGGCTTCGCGGCGCACCGCTTTTAGCCGTTTATGCAGCTGGCTGCCATCGATGTCTCCCGGCAGCATGGCTGCGCGATCACCCTGAGCGACCCGCCAGAGAATCCGGTAGAGAAGGCTCCAGCGGTCCTCGACACGAAAGTGTACGGCGCTTTGCAGCAGCTCCAGCAGCTGCTTGGGGATCCGCGGTGCAGGGTTTGTCACTGTAGACTCGAGGCTTATCGGTGCTTGGTCAAACAACCCGCCGCTGTCGTTGTTGCCCAACCACGTGATCTGATGCGGCGGTATACCGTGCTGCACCAGGTTTCTGGCAACCTCGCGCCAACCGGCAAAGCTGCCGTCGAATGAGGCGTGGTGCATCACCACAGCGCCATTTGTGCCGGGGTTTCGCTGAGCTGCTGGCGCAGCAGCAGGGATTCGCGGCTGGCCTGCAGGGGGCGATAATCATGGGTGACGATAAAGGGCTTGGCCTTTTCCAGGGCGCAGCGCAGGCGCGTCAGGTCTTCAAAGCGGATGCGCTTCTGCCGGCGCAAGGCGACCAAGCGTTTCGCACTGAGCACGCCGATTCCCGGCACGCGAGCGATCATTGCCGGTTCGGCGCGATTGAGGTCGACGGGGAAGTGCTCACGGTTGTTCAGTGCCCAGGCCAGTTTCGGGTCGATATCCAGCGCCAGGTTGCCGGGGCCGCTGAGCAGCTCATTCACGTCGAAACCGTAGCCGCGCAGCAGGAAGTCGGCTTGATACAGGCGGTGCTCGCGTAACAAGGGCGGCGCTTCGAAGGGTACGGTGTTCGGGCTCTGCGGGATCGGGCTGAATGCCGAGTAATACACCCGGCGCAGGCGGTAGTTGCCGTAGAGCGACGCGGCAGTGTGCAGAATGGTGCTGTCGTCGGTGGCATCGGCACCAATGATCATCTGTGTGCTCTGCCCAGCCGGGGCGAAACGCGGTGCGCGCTTTTCCGCGCGCGCTTCGCTCTCGCCCTGGTGGATCGAGTGCATGGCCTGCTTGATGGTTCGCACCTGCTTTTCCGGGGCCAGGCGAATCAGGCTGCTTTCGGTGGGCAGTTCGATATTCACGCTAAGGCGGTCGGCATAACGCCCTGCTTCGGCAATTAATAGCGGGTCGGCGTCGGGAATGGTCTTGAGGTGGATATAGCCGCGAAATTCGTGCTCTTCACGCAGCAGCTTGGCCACACGGACCAGTTGCTCCATGGTGTAGTCGGCCGAACGGATAATCCCCGAGCTGAGAAACAGCCCGCTGATGCAATTGCGTTTGTAGAAGTCGAGGGTCAGGGTCACCACTTCTTCTGGGTTAAATCGCGCGCGCGGTACGTCGCTGGAGCGGCGGTTTACGCAGTACTGGCAGTCATACAGGCAGAAATTGGTCAGCAGGATCTTCAACAGCGCCACGCAGCGTCCATCTGGGGTGAAGCTGTGACAGATGCCCATGCCATTGGTCGAGCCGATGCCGCTTTTGCCTTTTGAACTGCGGTTGGGTGCGCCGCTGCTGGCGCAAGAAGCGTCGTATTTGGCGGCGTCGGCAAGTACCGTGAGTTTTTCGATCAGCTGCATGGTGATGCCTGCTTAACTGTTTATGCATACAGTATTTAGCAATCTTCAGCAGGCATCAAGCGTTGGGATGACTGAACGTGCCGTGGATTTCCCAGGGCAGCGAACCTTGCGTAGAGTGTGGCGTCAAAGTGATACCAGCCATCAGGAGGCACACCTATGCAGCGACAGGACACGCACAGCAAACTTATCGGCTATCTGCTGTGGATTTTCGGTTTTCTCGGCGCGCACCGTTTCTATTACGGCAAGCCAGTAACCGGAACCATCTGGTTCTTCACCTTCGGCCTGCTGTTTATTGGCTGGATCGTCGACCTGTTTCTGATTCCGGCGATGGATCGCGAGGCTGATCTGCGCTTTACCGCCGGCGATACTGATTACAACGTCGCCTGGATCTTGCTGACTTTCCTCGGCATCTTCGGTGTGCACCGCATGTACCAAGGCAAGTGGATCACCGGGATCATCTACCTGTTTACGGGTGGTCTGTTCCTGCTCGGTGTGCTGTATGACTTCTGGACGCTGAACTCCCAGGTGTCGATCAAGAACGCTGAGCGCAGTTAAGGTTCAGGCTAGAAAAAGCCCGCCAATTGGCGGGCTTTTTTGTGGCATGAGGCATCACGCCTGGTAGCTGATATGCCCGTCTACCAAGGTGTAGCGCACGGCGCTGGGCAGGCAGTGACCGATAAACGGGCAATTAGCACCTTTCGAATACCAGCTCTCCCCAGCCAGCGTCGAGGCTCGAGGATCAAGCAGCAGCAGGTCGGCGGGAGCGCCCACGCTCAGTTTGCCAGCCGGCAGACGCAGCGCTTGCGCCGGGCCACTGCTGAGGCGGGCGAGCAGGGTGGGCAGGTCGAGCAGGCCATCCTGCACCAGGCTCATCGCCAGCGGCAGTAACAGTTGCACGCTGCTGATGCCGGGCTCGGTGGCACCGAAGGGTGCCAGCTTGGCGTCGCGCTCATGCGGCTGATGGTGGCTGGATATGGCCGAGATCACCCCGCTTTTCACGGCGGCGCGCAGCCCGTCGCGGTCAGCAGCGGTGCGCAGCGGTGGTTGCACGTGGTATAGGCTGGAGAAGTCGCTGAGCGCTTCATCGGTAAGGATCAGCTGATACAAGGCCACATCGGCCGTAACTGGCAGGCCACGGGCCTGAGCGTCGGCGATCAGCTGGGCGCCACGGGCGCTGGTCAGTTGGCTGAAGTGCGCACGCACGCCTGTCTGTTCGACCAGCAGCAGGTCGCGGGCCAGTGCCACGGTTTCGGCGCTTTCTGGAATGCCCGGCAGGCCGAGGAAGCTGGCGGTGGCGCCTTCATGGGCGAGGCCGCCTTCAGCCAGGTCGTGATCCTGAGAATGGAAGATCACCGTCAGGTCGAAGGTGGCGGCGTATTCCAGGGCGCGGCGCAGGGTGCGGTTATTGCGGAAACTGTCCAGGCCATTGCCGAAGGCCACGCAGCCCGCGTCGCGCAGGGCTACCAGTTCGGCCAGTTGCTCGCCTTCCAGGCCTTTGCTCAGTGCGCCAATCGGGAACACCTTGGTGTGCCCGGCTTCGCGGGCGCGGTCGAGAATCAGCTCGGCCACGGCTGGGGTATCCAGCACTGGCTTGGTAAATGGTGGGCAGCACAGGCTGGTGACGCCGCCGGCTGCTGCGGCCAAGGTTTCCGTGGCGATGCTGCCTTTGCGGCTATAGCCAGGCTCGCGCAGGGCGACGTTGAGGTCGACCAGGCCAGGTGCGGCGATCAGGCCTTGGGCGTCGATGCTCTGCTCGGCGACGAAGCCGGCAGGAATCTGGCCGATGGCGAGAATCTTGCCGCTTTCGATATAGATATCGGCTTGTTGATCGAAGCCGCTGCTGGGGTCGATTACCCGGGCTCCGAGGATACGGATACGCATCAGTTCTGCTCCTCGGCATCTTGATTGAGTTGGCGCTGGGCGTTCTGGCCGCTCATGGCCATAGACAGTACGGCCATGCGGATGGCGATGCCGTAGGTGACCTGGTTGAGAATTACCGACTGCGGGCCGTCAGCCACCGCCGATTCGATCTCCACGCCGCGGTTGATCGGCCCCGGGTGCATGACCAGCGCATCTGGCTTGGCCAGCTTGAGGCGTTCTTCGGTCAGGCCGAACAGGCGGTAGAACTCGCCTTCGCTGGGCAGCAGGCCGCCTGTCATGCGTTCACGCTGTAGGCGCAGCATGATTACCACGTCGACGTCCTTGAGGCCTGAAGCGAGGTCGCTGTAAACGGTCACGCCGTATTGCTCGATACCGACCGGCAGTAGGGTCTTTGGTGCAATTACGCGGATATCCGGGCAACCGAGTGTCTTCAGCGCGAGCATGTTCGAGCGTGCCACCCGTGAGTGCAGGATATCGCCGACGATGGCCACCGAGAGGTTCTCGAAGCTGCCTTTATGCCGGCGAATGGTCAGCATATCGAGCATGCCCTGAGTCGGGTGGGCGTGACGGCCGTCGCCACCGTTGATGATCGCCAGGTTCGGGCACACATGCTCGGCGATAAAGTGTGCGGCACCGGAGTCAGCGTGACGCACGACGAAGATGTCGGCGGCCATGGCTTCCAGGTTGCGCAGGGTGTCGAACAGCGTTTCGCCCTTGCTGGTGGAGCTGGTCGACACGTTGAGGCTGATCACGTCGGCCGATAGGCGCTGGGCCGCCAGCTCGAAGGTGGTGCGGGTGCGCGTGGAATTCTCGAAGAACACGTTGCACACGGTCTTGCCGCGCAGCAACGGGACTTTCTTCACGGCGCGCGCGCCGACTTCGAGGAAGGAGTCGGCGGTGTCGAGGATTTCTGTCAGCAGCTCGCGCGGCAGGCCGTCGAGGGACAGAAAGTGGCGCAGTTGGCCTTGGTCATTCAGCTGCAGCGGGCGCTTGGCGGCTATGGTCGTCATCTGGCGAGTCTCAGTTGGCAAGCGTCTGGAGTTCGAGGGTCAGCGGCGTGGGGCCGGCCAATTTTACCCGCTGATCCGCCGCCAGCGACAGGGTCGCGCCGACCACGTCGGGGCGAACCGGCAGCTCGCGGGCATTGAGATCAAGCAGGCTGACCAGGGTCACGCTGGCCGGGCGGCCGTAATCGAACAGTTCGTTGAGCGCGGCGCGGATGGTACGGCCGCTCATCAACACGTCATCAATCAGCACCAAGTGCTGGCCTTCGATCTCGAACGGCAGCTCGGACGGCTGCACTTGCGGGTGCAGACCATTCTGGGTGAAGTCGTCACGGTAGAAGGACACATCGAGAATCCCCAGCGCGTCGTCGCGGCCGAGGGTTTCCAGCAGCGCCTGGGCTACCCAGACGCCGCCAGTGCGGATGCCGATAAAGCGTGGCTCGCTGATCTGTCGGCTGTTCAGGTGGCCGGTCAGGGCGGCGGCCATTTGCGGCAGCAGTTCGGTCGGGTTGGGTAAGCTCATGGCAACACTCCAGGTGCAATCTTAGTAGGCGTCAGCCCAGGCAATTTTCTTCGAGCCAACCTTGTAGGAGTAAGGCTGCGGCCAGGGCGTCGACCGGGCGTTCGCGGTAGCCGCTGTTCTGTCCCTGTTGTAGGCGCTGGCCCTTGGCTTCGTAGGTGGTCAGTCGTTCGTCGTGGGTGTGCACGGGCAGGTTGAAGCGGCCGTTAAGGCGGCGGGCGAATTTCTCGGCGCGGTCACTCATCTCGCTTTTCGTGCCATCCATGTTCAGTGGCAGGCCAACGACGATGGCGTCCGGCTGCCATTCCTTGATCAGCGCTTCAACTTTCTGCCAGTCCGGCACACCGTTCTGCGCCTTGAGGATGCACAGCTCGCGGGCCTGGCCGGTGATCACCTGGCCGACCGCAACGCCGATCTGTTTGCTGCCGTAATCGAAGCCCAGCAGCAGGCGTAGCGGTTTTGCGTTCGCCTCGGCCATCAGGCGTGCCCGGCTTGTGAGGTGAGCAAACTGAGGTTGACACCCAGGCGCGCAGCCGCGGCGTTCAAGCGTTGGTCAAAGGGCAGTTCGAACAGAATGCTGTTGTCAGCCGGGCAGGTCAGCCAGGCGTTGTCGGCCAGCTCGGCTTCCAGCTGTCCAGCTTCCCAGCCGGCATAGCCGAGGGTGATCAGGTATTTCTCCGGACCAGTACCGTCGGCAATGGCGAACAGCACGTCCTGCGAGGTCGACAGGCCCAGCTCGCCCAACTCCAGGGTGGCCTGAAACTGCGGGCCGCTGGGGTGCAGGACAAAGCCGCGGTCAGTCTGCACCGGGCCGCCGGTAAAGATCGGCAGGCTCTGGCACAGCACCGGCGGCTCTTCATCCGGACGCAGTTGCTCGAGTACGTCAGCCAGGTTGAGGCCGTTGGGCTTGTTGATCACCAGGCCCATGGCGCCGTACTCGTTGTGATCAATCAGGTAGGTGACAGTCTGCGCAAAATGCGGATCGGCCATGTGCGGCATGGCGATCAGGAAGTGATGCTTAAGGTAGCTAGGGCTGGCGTCTTTCATGGGCGTTAGTTTCAGGCTTCAGGCCATTGGCTTCAAGCGCTGCGCTTGTTGCGGCCGGTAAAAGTCTGCCTGATCAGTTACTCGACAGGCGGTCGCCGCGTTCGAAGCGCCAAGTGCGGATGATTTCCAGGCGGTCGACATCGGCCAGGTCGCCAGTAAACGGTGCGAACGGCGCGGCCAGGCGTACGATGCGTAGGGCGGCCTGGTCGAGCGTGCGCTGGCCGGAGGATTCCAGTACCTGCACTTCGTACAGGGTGCCGTCACGGTTGATCGACACCAGCAGGCGCAGGCTGCCATAAATACCCTGGCGGCGCGCTTCATCCGGGTAGTTGAGGTTGCCGACCCGCTCGACCTTCTTGCGCCACTCATCTTTATACCAGGCACCTTTGTCGCGCATGGTTGAGGCGGCGTTGAGGCGGTGGATCTTCGGGCGCTTGGCGTATTGCTGAACTTCCTGGGCCAGTTCGGCTTCCAGGCTGGCGATTTCCGAAGACAGTTGCGCGCTGTCGAACACCGGCGCTGGCCGGGCTTGCGGAGTGGGCTTGGCTTCTTCGCGTTTGACCGGGGTTTTCTGTTGTTGCGGGGTGCGCGTGGCAACGGCGGCCTTGGGTGCTTCCTGGCGTACTGCTGGTTGCTGAGGGGCAGCGGGCGGGGTGATGCGTTTGACTTCGCTGTCTTGAAACAGCGCCTGCTCGGTGGTCTTTGGCGCTGCCTTGTGTTCCAGGGTGCCGCTGCCTTGCTGGTTGTCCTGGGCGAGGAAGTCGGCCTCTTTGGGCTTTTCTTCGCTTTTGAAGGTGGACAGGGTGATTTCCAGGGTTTTGCTGATTTGGCTTGGCTCGGCCAAAGTAAAGCCCAGGCCTAGGATCAGCGCGGCATGCAGTACGGCAGCGAGGAACAGCGTAAAGCCCAGGCGGTCCGCCGGCTGTACGCCGGCGCTGGAAAGTTCAGGGAGTTGGGCGGCTGCGTTCATCGCGTTTCGGGTCTGCTCAGGTTGCCGCGCAGTCTGCCGAGGGTGCATGGAAAAGTCTATGAAGCACTGCGCGCATTGAGCTTCTCGGCAATCTTGTCCATCAGCTGCTCGCTGATGCGGGTATCGAAGGCCGCGTCGATCTCGCGGATGCAGGTCGGACTGGTTACGTTGATCTCGGTTAGGTGCTCGCCGATTACGTCTAGGCCGACAAACAGTAGGCCTTTCTCGCGCAGAGTAGGGCCGACGGCAGTGGCGATTTCACGGTCGCGTTCGGTCAGCGGTCTGGCTTCCCCGCGTCCGCCGGCGGCGAGGTTGCCGCGCGTCTCTCCAGCGGCAGGAATCCGCGCCAGGCAATATGGCACAGGCTCACCATCAATCATCAGGATGCGCTTGTCACCGTCCTTGATTGCCGGCAGGTAACCCTGGGCCATGATCTGCTGCTGGCCGTGGTTGGTCAGCGTCTCGAGAATCACGGACAGGTTGGGATCACCTTCGCGATGACGAAATATCATCGATCCGCCCATACCATCGAGGGGTTTGAGAATGATGTCACGCTGCTCTTTGGCAAACTCGCGCAGAATGTCGGCCCTGCGGCTGACCACGGTCGGCGGCGTGTATTGGCTGAATTGGGTAGCAAAGTACTTTTCATTGCAGTCGCGCAGGCTTTGCGGACGGTTGACGACCAGAACCCCTGCGTCCTCGGCTTGCTCCAGCAGGTAGGTGGAGTAGACGAACTCATTGTCGAAGGGCGGATCCTTACGCATCAGGATCACGTCCAAGTCACTCAGGGCGATGTCCTGCTCGGCGCCGAGTTCGAACCAGCGCTGGGGGTCGTTGAATACGCTAAGCTCTGACAGGCGAGCGCGTGCTTGGCCTTTGGCTTGGTAGAGGTCTTTCTGTTCCATATAAAAGAGGGTCCAGCCGCGCGCTTGGGCGGCCAGCAACATGGCCAGCGAGCTGTCCTTCTTGAAGGCGATCTGGGCGATGGGGTCCATGACAATGCCGAGGCGGACGCTCATGGCGGTGTTCTCCGTAAAATGGCAGCGATTAAAGTGTTCTAAGACGTGATGTGGCGTCAGGGTGGCGCTGACAAGTCGGGTGGTCAAGGAAAAACCTTGGCCCCGTGCGGCTTATAGATTGCATCAGGAGAGTGTGCTAAAAAGGCCCGACGATTGGGTTGTAGCCCGTCGGTGACAGGGCCTCAGGCGCACTGATATAACGCAAAAATAACGACTCACCGAGGCGATGGTAGGGCAAACATGGAACAGCATTCCGAGGGTTTGAGGGTAATGGTGATCGACGATTCGAAAACGATTCGTCGTACCGCGGAAACCCTGCTGAAAAAGGTGGGCTGCGATGTAATTACCGCAGTTGACGGCTTCGATGCTTTGGCAAAGATCGCCGATACCCATCCGAACATCATTTTTGTCGACATTATGATGCCGCGGCTCGATGGCTATCAGACCTGTGCCTTGATCAAGAACAACAGCGCTTTCAAATCCACCCCGGTGATCATGCTGTCTTCCAAAGACGGTTTGTTCGATAAAGCCAAGGGGCGCATTGTCGGCTCTGATCAGTACCTGACCAAACCTTTCAGCAAAGAAGAGTTGCTCGGTGCGATCAAAGCTCATGTGCCGGACTTTGTACCGGTGGAGCAAGCCTCCTGACGTCCGGCTAAACAGTCGCACGCCTTTTTAAAGTATTGGGAAACACCATGGCTCGAATTCTGATTGTTGATGACTCGCCGACTGAGATGTACAAACTGACCGCTATGCTGGAAAAGCACGGCCATCAGGTACTGAAAGCGGAAAATGGTGCGGACGGCGTTGCCCTAGCGCGTCAGGAAAAGCCTGACGCTGTGCTGATGGACATCGTCATGCCTGGCCTGAATGGCTTTCAGGCGACCCGCCAGCTGACCAAGGATGCGGACACCAGTCACATCCCGGTGATCATCGTGACCACCAAGGATCAGGAAACCGACAAGGTCTGGGGTAAGCGCCAGGGTGCGAAGGATTACCTGACCAAGCCGGTTGATGAAGACACTCTGGTTAAAACCTTGAATGCGGTATTGGCCGGCTAAATCCGATCAGTCCGCAATTAAAAAAGAATAAGGCCGCAGCTGGCATGTCGGACGCGCAAACTCCGTTTCAAACTCTTCAGGATATCGACAGGCTCTGTCGTTCGCTCGCTGCTGGCTTGCCTTCGCAGCAAGCGGTCGTGCAGACCTGGAGCGGTATTGGCTTCCGTATGGGCGAGCGTTTTTTTGTCGCGCCCATGGGCGAAGTGGGTGAGGTTTTGCATGAGCCGCGGCATACCTTGCTGCCTGGCGTAAAAAGCTGGGTCAAGGGTGTGGCCAACGTGCGTGGTCGCTTGCTGCCAGTGATGGACCTGTGTGGTTTCTTCGGCAATGAGTTGTCACCACTGCGTAAGAAGCGTCGCGTGCTGGTGGTTGATCACCAGGAAGTCTTTGCTGGCCTGACGGTCGATGAAGTGTTTGGCATGCAGCATTTTCCTGTGGATACCTTCTCTGAGCAGCTGCCGCCGCTCGAGGCGTCCATAGCACCCTTTATCCACGGAGTCTTTCAACGTGAACAGCCCTGGTTGGTGTTCAGCCCACACGCGCTGGCCCAAAACCCGGGTTTTCTCGACGTGGCGTATTAACAGTTTATCGGTGGGGTCGGCGTTGCCGGCCTTTTGGCGTTACATGGGAACCGTAGTGCGGTCGGTCCAGGCGGGGGCCAGTAAATGAAAAAACTAAATGCAGGTAATTTGTTAGCAGGTGCGCGCAGTAGCACATTGATTGCGGGGCTGTTTATTGTCCTGATCGTTTCGATCGTGCTGTTGTTCGCCAACTTCGCCTACATCAACACTCAATCCAACTACGACACGGAGTTCATCGGTCACGCCGGTGAGCTACGCGTACTGTCCCAGCGTATCGCAAAAAACTCCACGGAAGCGGCGGCCGGTACGGCCGAAGCGTTTGCCTTGTTGCGTGATGCGCGTAACGACTTCCAGACTCGCTGGGGTTATCTGACCGACGGTAACGAGGAAACCGGCTTGCCTGCAGCGCCAGAATCTCTGCAGCCTCAGATTGCTGTTGTGCAGCAGGATTGGGATACGCTGCGGCAGAACACCGACGCCATTCTGGCCAACGAACAGACCGTACTGTCGCTGCACCAGGTAGCTGCCACCCTGGCGGAAACCATTCCGCAGCTGCAGGTCGAGTACGAAGAAGTCGTCGATATCCTGCTGGAAAGCGGTGCGCCAGCCGCTCAGGTTTCGGTTGCTCAGCGCCAATCCTTGCTGGCAGAACGTATCTTGGGTTCGGTAAACAAGGTACTTGCCGGTGACCAGGACTCGGTTCAGGCCGCTGACATGTTTGGTCGTGATGCCAGCCTGTTCGGCCGTGTATTGGCGGCCATGCTTGAAGGCAACGCCGCCATGGAAATTACCCAGGTAAGCGACGAGGAAGCCCTCGAACGTCTGGCGGAAATTTCCGAGCTGTTCGAGTTTGTATCGGGTTCTGTAGACGAGATTCTCGAAACCTCGCCTGAACTGTTCCAGGTGCGCGAGTCGGCGAACGTGATTTTCACTGTCTCGCAGACCCTGTTGGACAAAGCTTCCGACCTGGCCGTCGGTTTTGATGACCTGGCTACAGGTCGTGCCATCAACACCCTGATTGGTTACGTGCTGGGTGCTTTGGCGCTCGGTTCGATTATCCTGATTGGCCTGGTGATGGTGCGGGAAACCAACCGTCGTCTGGCGTCCACCGCTGAGAAGAACGAACGGAACCAGGCAGCGATTCTGCGACTGCTCGACGAAATTGCTGACCTCGCAGACGGTGACCTGACAGTAGCCGCGACGGTAACCGAAGACTTCACCGGTGCCATCGCTGACTCCATCAACTACTCCATCGACCAGCTGCGCGACCTGGTAGCCACGATCAACCTGACCGCCGTTCAGGTAGCCGGTGCAGCCCAGGAAACCCAGGCCACGGCGATGCACCTGGCCGAGGCTTCCGAGCACCAAGCACAGGAAATTGCTGGTGCCTCTGCGGCGATCAACGAAATGGCCGTGTCGATTGACCAGGTATCGGCAAACGCCTCGGAATCCTCCGCGGTAGCAGAGCGTTCCGTAGCCATCGCCAACAAGGGCAACGAAGTGGTGCACAACACCATCACCGGCATGGATAACATCCGTGAGCAGATCCAGGACACCTCCAAGCGTATTAAGCGCCTCGGTGAATCGTCCCAGGAGATCGGTGACATCGTTAGCCTGATTAACGACATTGCTGACCAGACCAACATCCTCGCACTGAACGCCGCGATCCAGGCATCCATGGCGGGTGACGCGGGTCGAGGCTTCGCCGTGGTAGCGGACGAAGTACAACGCCTCGCAGAACGTTCCTCTGCGGCAACCAAGCAGATCGAAGCGCTGGTTAAGACGATTCAGACCGACACCAACGAAGCCGTTATCTCGATGGAGCAAACGACTTCTGAAGTGGTGCGCGGTGCTCGTCTGGCGCAGGACGCCGGGGTTGCACTGGAAGAGATCGAGAAGGTTTCCAAGACCCTCGCGGCCTTGATTCAGAACATCTCCAACGCTGCTCGCCAGCAAGCATCGTCGGCTGGCCACATTTCCAATACGATGAACGTGATTCAGGAAATCACCTCGCAAACCTCCTCCGGTACCACTGCCACTGCCAAGAGCATTGGTAACCTGGCCAAGATGGCCAGTGAGATGCGTAAGTCGGTATCCGGCTTTACCTTGCCGGGTGGGGAGCAGGCGTAATCAGGTGCTGCGCGGCAGGCTGAAAGGCCTGTCGCACAAGGACTATGGCCGTGAGCGAGGGGCACGACATGCAGTCAGGCGTCTGGGCCTTGCAGCCTCTGGCAGACATGACAGCCACGGAGTTTCGTGACTGGCAGACGCTGCTTGAGGAGCGTACCGGGGTCGTTCTCAATGAACGGCGGCGGGCGTTTTTGCAGACCAATCTGAGTGCGCGTATGCGCGAGCTGGGCGTTATGGACTACGCCACGTATTACCGGCAAGTCACTGATGGTCCTCGCGGTGCGGTGGAATGGTCGACCCTGCTGGATCGGCTGACTGTGCAGGAAACCCGTTTCTTTCGTCATCGTCCTTCCTTTGAAGTGCTCGAAAGCTATTTGCGTGAGCGTTTGCAGCAGGGCGTGACGCAGCCATGGGAACTTTGGAGTGTTGGCTGTGCCAGCGGCGAAGAGCCTTACTCGCTGGCCATCAGTGCGGCTGAAGTGTTGCGTGAAAGTGAACACCCGGATCATTTCGGGGTAACAGGTACTGACATCAGCCTGAATGCCCTGAGCAAGGCGCGCGATGGTCAATATGGTGCGCGCCGTCTGGAGCAGTTGGATGCCGATCTGTGCCAGCGCTATTTTCTGGCCCAGGACGATGGACGTTTCAAAGTAGTGCCGAATTTGGCCGCGCGCGTGTGTTGCGCCCGGCTCAATGTGCTGGAGCTGGCCAAGGCACCGATGTCCGGAATGGACGTTATTTTTTGTCAGAACTTGTTGATCTATTTTCGTCGCTGGCGCCGCCGCGAGATCCTCAACCGCCTGGCCGAGCGCCTGGTGCCCGGGGGGTTGCTGGTGGTGGGAGTGGGCGAAGTAGCAGGTTGGCAGCATCCGGAGTTGATCCCGGTAGCCGACGAGCGAGTGCTGGCGTTTACCCGCAAGGGATAACAGGCTGTTGAAAAACGTAAGCGAGGCAGCCAGTGCAAGGCAAAAGCAGGCGAGAACGCGGAGTTTACGAGCTGTAAATGAGCAGTTCGAGCCTGCTTTTAACGCAGCTATGGCAACGCAGGTAGTTTTTCAGCAGCTTGATAAGGCAGAAGAGCCAAGTATATGAGTGGAGTGGCTATGGGTGATCGGCACGATTATGTCGCCCTGGAATGGGTTAAGGGCGAGATCGCGGAAACCCTGAAGCAGGCGCGTCAGGCGCTGGAGGCGTTCGTCGAGAACCCCCAGGACGCCACGCGCATGCGTTTCTGCCAGACCTATGTGCATCAGGTGCTCGGCACCTTGCAAATGGTCGAGTTTTTCGGCGCGGCGCTACTGGCTGAGGAAATGGAACAGCTGGCCGGTGCTTTGATCGATGGCCGGGTGACCAACCAGGGTGAAGCCCTGGAAGTGCTGATGCAGTCGATTCTGCAGCTGCCGGTGTACCTTGATCGTATCCAGACTGCCCGCCGCGACCTGCCGATGGTCGTGTTGCCACTCCTCAACGACCTGCGCGCTGCGCGTGGGGAAAAACTACTCTCGGAAACCAGCCTGTTTGCCCCGGATATGTCCGGCCGCACACCCGCGCTGCCCCATGAAACTATCGACCAGCTGCGTACCGCCGAACTGCCAGTGTTGCTGCGCAAGCTGCGGCAAATGCTGCAAATGGCTCTGGTTGGGGTAATCCGTAACCAGGACCTGCCGACCAATCTGGGCTATATGGCACGGGTTTTCGCGCGCCTGGAAAACCTCTGCAAGGACTCGCCGCTCGGCCCGCTATGGCAGATCGCCTCGGGCGTGGTCGAAGGTCTGGCCAACGGCAGCGTGGCCAATGGCACCTCGATTCGCACCTTGTTGCGTCAGGTTGATAAGGAACTCAAGCGTCTGCTCGAGCAGGGCGCCGATGGTCTTAACCAGGCCGCTCCTGACGAACTAAGCAAGAACCTGCTGTTCTATGTGGCCAAGTCGTCGGCGCAGTCGCCGCGCGTGCGCAACCTCAAAGAGCAATATCGCCTCGACGATGCGCTGCCGGACAACGATGTTGTCGACGAAGAGCGTGCCCGCCTAGCCGGTCCGGATCGCGATGCGATGCGTTCGGTGGTGGCTGCATTGTGTGAAGAGCTGGTGCGGGTCAAGGATAGTCTCGATCTATTTGTGCGCAGCGACCGCACTCAGGTCACCGACCTGGATGCCCTTGCAGCACCACTCAAGCAAATTGCCGACACCCTCGCGGTTTTGGGCTTTGGGCAGCCGCGCAAAGTCATTGCCGATCAGCTTGATGTTGTCAGTGGCCTTGCCAGGGGGCAAGGCGAGCCGAGCGATGCCGTATTGATGGACGTGGCTGGGGCGCTGCTGTACGTCGAAGCCACCTTGGCCGGTATGGTCGGTCCATCACAGGATAGCGGCCGCGAAGAAAGCCATCTGCCAACCACCGACGTGGCGCAGATTCACCAGCTGGTGATCAAGGAAGCGCGCAATGGCCTGGAGCAGGCCAAAGACGCGATCATCGAATTTATTGCCTCGCAGTGGAACCACGAACACCTGGCCCGCGTGCCTGAGTTGCTGACTCAGGTGCGTGGTGGCCTGGCGATGATTCCGCTGCAGCGTGCTGCCGACCTGCTGAATGCCTGCAACCGCTATATCCAGGAACAGCTGTTGGCGCGCAAGGCCGTACCCAACTGGCAGAACCTCGACACCCTGGCGGACGCCATTACCAGCGTTGAGTACTACCTTGAGCGTTTGGCAGAAGACCATGCGACCCAAGGCGATCTGATTCTCGACGTGGCCGAGGAAAGCCTGGAAAGCTTGGGTTATCCGCTGAAAGAAAAACCGTCGATTCTCGATCGAGTCGAGCCGCCGATAGAGTCCTTTGCTCCATTGGCTGATCCGTTGGACGATATGGAGGTGCTCAGCGCCGAGCCTGAGGCGCCTGTAGAAGTTGAGCTCAACTTAGAGCCGGTTGCAGAAGAACCGTTGAGCTTGGAGCTGACCGACGATTTCAGTGCGGAGTTTGCTGGCCTGGATTCGACGGCGATTGACGCGTCATCCAGCGATGCCAAATGGGCGTCTGAAGCGCCGAGTGCCGAGCTTGAACTGATTGATTTCAGTATCGACCTACCCGATGCCGACCCCCTGCCGCTGGCTGAGTCTCAGCCGGAGCAACCCTTCGCCGGTGAAGAGCTGCAACTCGGCAGTTTTGAGCTGGACGAAAGCGACAGCCCGGCCAACTGGAATGAAGCTGAACTGGCTGCACTCGAGTTGCCCGAAGTTGAGCTGCCCAGCGCTCTGGTGAGTGAAGAAGCAGAACCTGTTGTGGCTGAAAAAGCGCTGTCGATGGCTGATGTGATGGCTGCTCCAGTGCAGGCGATTAATCCGCCGGCTCATGATGTGCCGCCCAGCCTGCTGCCGCCACCGGCTGATGAAGAGCCAAT
The DNA here is from genome assembly GCF_012985775.1 of Pseudomonas sp. WS 5011. Lineage (NCBI taxonomy): Bacteria > Pseudomonadati > Pseudomonadota > Gammaproteobacteria > Pseudomonadales > Pseudomonadaceae > Pseudomonas > Pseudomonas sp. WS 5011. The sequence goes on along the minus strand of NZ_JAAQXA010000003.1, from coordinate 86,587 downwards.
TGATGAAGAATTGCTGGAAGTCTTTATCGAAGAAGTCGGTGAAGTGCTGGAGACCATTAGCGAGTTTTTCCCGCAGTGGTGTGCTGACACTGAAAACAAGGATGCCCTGACCGAGATCCGTCGCGCGTTCCACACCCTCAAAGGCAGTGGTCGTATGGTCCGCGCCCTGGTTATTGGTGAGTTGGGTTGGGCGATTGAGAACCTGCTCAACCGTGTGCTTGATCGCAGCATTCAGCCGGGTGCCGACGTACAGCAGGTCATCGCCGATGTGGTCGCGCTGATGCCGTCTCTGGTCGATGAATTTGCCAATAAAGCGCAACGTCAGCGTGACGATGTTGACCACCTGGCTGCAACGGCACATGCCCTGGCCAAAGGTCGAAGCCTCCCAAAACCTCAAGCCCCGGTTGAGCTGGTAGCGGAGCCCGAGGGCGGCCCAGTAGCTACCAGCGAAATTATTGAGGATGAGGACGGGCTCGATCCGCAGTTGCTGGAGATTTTCCGTAACGAAGCGGAAATGCACCTCGATACACTGGTCGGCTTCTTGGCTGACTGTGCTCAGGAACTGCCGCAGCCAGTCACTGATGACTTGCAGCGTGCTCTGCACACCCTCAAGGGCAGCGCCTCGATGGCCGGTATTCAACCGGTGGCCGAGATTGCTTCGCCGCTGGAAAAACTGGTCAAAGAATTCAAAGCCAACTTGATCCCAATGGACCTGGCCGAAGCGGAGCTGCTGAGCAGCGCAGAGAAACTCTTCCGCCTTGGTCTTGAACAGCTGGAAAGCCAGCCTCTGGCCGTTTTGCCGGGTGCGGCCGAGTTCCTTGAGCGCGTACAAAAGTTGCACAGTGACCGTCTCGAGCACGCCGAAAATAGCCGGCAGACCGATCAAGGTGTGAAACGCGACCCGCAGATGATCAGCATCTTCCTCGCCGAAGGCATGGACATCCTGCTGGATGCTGAAGACTTGCTGCGCAAATGGCGCGAGCACCCGTCCGAGCGTCAGGAGTTGACCTCCCTGCTGGACGAACTGACCACCCTGGGACGCGGCGCCGAGATGGCCGAGTTGCCGCAAATTGATGAACTCTGCGAAGCCCTGCTTGACCTCTATGGTGCGGTCGAGGAAGGTCGTCTGGCGGTCAGTGAGCGCTTCTTTAGCGAAGCCGAACAAGCCCACGAAGCGCTGATTGGCATGATGGATCAGGTAGCTGCTGGCCTGCAGGTCAGCGGTGCTCCCGAGCGCGTAATGGCCCTGCGCAACCTGCTGCTGGAAGCGCTGGACCCTAATACCCTGGCACTCCTGTCCAACAATGGTGACACCGGTATCGAGATCGTCGAGCTTGCCGACGCCACGGCTACGCTGGAAGCACTCATTCAGGACGCGCCGGACGAATTGGCCGAGCCGCTTGATCTGCCGGACGTTGAACAACTGGCGGCACCTGTTACCGAGGACGCCTGTGAGCTGTTGGCCGACGCACCAGTCGCTTCGCTGTACGAGTCGCTCGACGAGGAAATGGTGTCGATCTTCCTCGAAGAAGCAGTCGATATCCTCGAGAGCGCCGGCCAGGCGCTGGAGCGCTGGTTGGCCGATACGGACAACAAGGCGGCGTTGTCCTCGCTGCAACGTGACTTGCACACCCTCAAGGGTGGTGCACGCATGGCCGAGATTCGCCCGATTGGCGATCTCGCCCATGAACTCGAATCCTTGTACGAAGGTCTGGTTGATCGCCGCTACAGCTTCTCGCAACCACTAGCGAACCTGCTTCAGCAGAGCCATGACTCCCTGGCACAGCTGCTGGAGCAGCTGCAGGCGCGCGTCGCCATGCCGTCGCCGCTGGAGCCGATCGAGGCCATTCGCAGCTTCCGCCAGAGTGGCGGGCAAAGCTTGCCAGTGCCTCCTATTACCTCTGAGCCTGTTGCCGAAGCCGAAGCCGAAGCCGAAGCCGAAGCCGAAGCCGAAGCCGAAGCCCTGCCGATGATCGAGTCGTTTGATCTGGCAGAGCCTGAGCCTGCTGAGCTGCCAGAGATTGAAGAAGAGATCGACTTCGGTATCCTCGCCGACGCCCCGCTGGAGCCGGCGGATAGCGATCCGCAGGACACCGCAACGTCGGAGATAAACGCGTTCGAATTGCCCGTTGTAGAGCTCGATGAGCTGCCATGGGTCGACTCTGCTGTTGAAAGCGAAGTCGAGTCTGCCGAGCTTCTCGACACTGCTCCCGAGCTAGAGCCAGCACCGGTTGCTATTGCTGCGCCTGCTGTATTGGATGACGAGCGTGATCCTGAACTGGTGGAAATCTTCCTCGAAGAAGGTTTCGACATCATCGACAGCGCCGGTGCGGCGTTGCAACGCTGGATGGGCGACGTCAACAACAGCCTGGAATTGGAGTCGCTGCAGCGTGATCTGCACACCCTCAAGGGTGGTGCACGCATGGCTGAAATCCGTGAAATCGGTGATCTGGCCCACGAGCTGGAATTCCTCTACGAAGGCCTTGGCCAAGGGCGTTTGCGCGCCAGCCAGGACCTGTTCACGCTGCTTCAGGCCTGTCACGACAGCCTGGCTGAGATGCTTGAAGCCGTACGCGGCAAGCGCGGTGTACCAAGTGGCGAGGCGCTGATCGAAACCATCAAGCGTTTCCGTAGCAATCCGGATGAGCAACTCAGCATGCCGTCCGCGGTGGCCCTTAAGGCCGCTGAGGCCGAAGAGGATGACGATGCCGAATCGGACATCCTCGACATCTTCCTTGAGGAAGGTGACGACCTGTTGGAAGCCATGGAAGTTGCCATCGGCCGTTGGGAGGCTGACCGTGAAGACGGCGCCGCCATCGACGATATGCTGCGCATCCTGCACACCCTCAAAGGTGGTGCACGCCTGGCTGGACAGAAGCGCCTGGGCGACCTCACTCACAGCCTCGAGCAACACCTGACCGAAGCGCAAGCCCAGGGCGCGCCGTGGCCGCAGAGTCTGTTTGTTGATGTGCAGTCGGGTTTTGAAGGCTTGCAGCAGGAACTCGACGCGCTGCGTCAGCGCCTGAATGATAGCCTGGTGGCTGATTCCGCGAGCCCGCAAGCGCCTGAGCCCGCGGTCGAGCAAGCGGCGCGTATGCCGGAATTGAGCGCTCCTATTGTTGCGGCCAGTGCCATGCCTGCGCAGGAACTGGTGGCCAAGGTGCTACCGTTCGTGCGCCGCGCTGAAGAGGCCGCTCAGGAAGCCGCTTCGCGTCGTGCCCCGCAGGAACTGGTCAAAGTGCCGGCCGAACTGCTTGAAGGTCTGGTTAACCTGGCCGGTGAAACCTCGATTTTCCGTGGCCGTGTTGAGCAGCAGGTCAGCGACTTTGGTTTCACCCTGAGTGAGATGGAAGCCACCATCGACCGCGTACGTGACCAGTTGCGCCGCCTCGATACCGAAACCCAGGCGCAGATCCTCAGCCGTATTGAGGCTGAAGCCGAGCGTATGGGCTATGAGGATTTCGACCCACTGGAAATGGACCGCCACTCTCAGCTGCAGCAGCTGTCGCGCGCACTGTTCGAGTCCGCATCCGACTTGCTCGACCTGAAAGAAACCCTGGCCGCGCGTAACCGCGATGCGGAGACCCTGCTGCTGCAACAAGCGCGGGTCAACTCCGAGCTGCAGGAAGGCCTGATGCGTACGCGCATGGTGCCGTTCGACCGTCTGGTACCACGCCTACGCCGTATCGTGCGGCAGATTTCCGGTGAGTTGGGCAAGCAGGTCGAGTTTGTTGTTGGCAACGCCGATGGCGAGATGGACCGTACCGTACTCGAACGTATCGTCGCGCCGCTGGAGCACATGCTGCGTAACGCCGTCGACCACGGCATCGAAGCCGCCGACGTGCGTCGGGCTGCGGGCAAGCCGGAGCAGGGCACCATTCGCCTGGCGCTGGGCCGTGAGGGTGGCGACATCGTCCTGACCCTGGCCGATGACGGCGGTGGCATTCGTCTGGAAGCGGTCAAGCGGAAAGCTATCGAGCGCGGTCTGATGGACGCCGACTCGGATCTGACCGACTACGAAGTGCTGCAGTTTATCCTCGAGGCCGGGTTCTCTACCGCCGAGAAGGTCACGCAGATATCGGGGCGTGGCGTGGGTATGGACGTGGTCCACTCCGAGGTCAAGCAGCTCGGTGGCTCGATGAGCATCGAGTCGATCCCAGGCACGGGTACCACGTTCACCATTCGGTTGCCGTTCACCGTGTCGGTCAACCGTGCGTTGATGGTGTTGTCGGGTGAAGACCTCTACGCCATTCCGCTGAACACCATCGAAGGTATTGTGCGGGTCTCGCCGTACGAGCTGGAAGCCTACTACGCGCCCGATGCACCGCGCTTCGAGTACGCCGGGCAGAGCTATGAGCTGCGCTACCTGGGCGACCTGCTGAACAACGGTCAGCAGCCCAAACTGGTGGGGCAGAGCCTGCCGCTGCCGGTGATTCTGGTGCGCTCCAAGGAGCACGCCGTGGCCGTGCAGGTCGACTCCCTGGCTGGTTCGCGCGAGATCGTGGTGAAGAGCCTCGGTCCGCAGTTTGCTGGCGTACACGGGATTTCCGGTGCGACCATCCTTGGTGACGGCCGCGTGGTAGTGATTCTCGACCTGTTGGCGACTATCCGCGTGCTGCATGCGCATTTGCTCACTCAGCTGCAGCCACGCCAGCTCAGGCAGTCAGCGACAGCAGCGGAGATCGAAGCGGATCGGCCGACGCTGGTCATGGTGGTCGACGATTCGGTCACGGTGCGTAAAGTTACCAGCCGCCTGCTTGAGCGTAACGGCATGAACGTACTGACCGCCAAGGACGGTGTCGATGCCATTTCGCAGCTGCAGGAACGCAAGCCCGACATCATGCTGCTGGACATCGAAATGCCCCGCATGGACGGCTTCGAAGTGGCCACCCTGGTGCGCCACGATGATGGCTTGAAAGACTTGCCGATCATTATGATCACCTCGCGTACCGGTGAAAAACACCGTGAGCGGGCCATGAGCATCGGCGTCAACGAGTACCTTGGTAAGCCTTACCAGGAGTCCTTGTTGCTTGAAACCATTCAGCAACTGGTGGGTCGCCACCCGGTAAACCGCAATGACTGAGAAAACTGCAGCCCGCATTGCGGTGATTGCCGATACCTCGCTGCAGCGCCACGTGCTGCAGCAAGCGTTGACCGGCAGCGGCTACCAGGTGGTGATGAACAGCGACCCGGCGCGTCTTGATCAGGAAACCCTGAACGCCTGCGAAACTGACCTGTGGCTGGTTGATCTGGCGCAGTCGGAAGATTTGCCGCTGGTCGACAGCCTGATGGAAAGCGCCTCGGCTCCGGTGCTGTTTGGCGAAGGCCACGCCCCCGAGCGTCATTCGGAGAACTACCCGCGCTGGGAGCGCCGTCTGTTCGGCAAATTGAAGAAGCTGGTGGGCGATCCGTCTCAGGCCGTCGGCCCAAGCCTGGAAGCCCTGCTGGCTGAAGCGCAACGTCCATCACGCCTGGATCTGCCGGCTGCTCTGGCCGATACCCCGCTGGTGGCCGGCGAGCCGGCGCGTCAAGTGTGGTTGCTGGCTGCCTCTTTGGGTGGTCCTGCGGCGGTAAAAGCCTTTCTCGATGCCTTGCCCGGCGGGTTGCCGGTGGGCTTTGTATACGCTCAGCATATTGATGCCAGTTTCGAGAGCACGCTACCGCAAGCTGTGGGGCGCCACAGCCAGTGGCATGTGAACCCGGCTCGACATGGCGACGCGGTGCGTTGCGGTGAAGTGGTGGTGGTACCAATCAGCCACGAACTGGGCTTCAGTGATGATGCCCTGATGCAGATATCTGAGCGTGGCTGGCCGGAACCCTATAGCCCGTCCATCGACCAGATGATGCTTAACCTGGCCCAGCATTTCGGCGCCATGAGTGGCGTCATTGCGTTCAGTGGCATGGGCAGTGACGGCAGTGCCGCGGCGGCTTATGTGCGCCGTCAGGGTGGCTTGATCTGGACCCAGCGTGCAGACAGCTGCGCCTGCCCAAGCATGCCGGACAGCCTGCGTGAAGCCGGCTACAGCAGCCACAGCGGTGATCCGCGTGAGCTGGCCGAAGCTTTGGTCAATCACCTGGCCGAGCAGTGCCGTTAATCTGGGGCTGTGCCCTGTACAGGAAATTTTCATGAGCCAAGCCGTCGCCACGCAGAACAGTGCCAACAGCCTGACCGGCCTGTTGATGCCGCTGACTGACCGTACTCTGCTGTTGCCCAACGTGGCAGTGGCCGAGTTGATCCCTTATCGCGCGCCACAGACCAGTGAAGGCATGCCCGGCTGGTTCCTCGGGCAGATTTCCTGGCGTGATCTACGCCTGCCGCTGTTGTCGTTCGAAGCGGCATCGGATGGCCAGGTCAGCGTCAGCCCCGGCTCGCGCGTAGCGGTGATCAACGCTTTGGGTGGACGGCCGAACGTCAAGTTTATTGCTGTGCTGGTGCAGGGTATTCCGCGCTCGATCAAGGTCGGTGCCGATCTGGTGCGCGCCGATGTCGCCCTGTCGCCGCTGGAGCTGGATGCGGTTCAATTTGGCGAAGCCGTGCTGAAGATTCCGGACCTGATTGGGCTGGAACAGAAGCTGGCGGATGCCGGGTTGATCTGATTGACGGTAAACAAAAAAGCCCGCGTTAGCGGGCTTTTTTATGATGTTATGTAGCGCTTAGAAATCGCCCCACAACTGCTGCGCCACGCTTAACGCCACCACCGGCGCAGTCTCCGTGCGTAGCACGCGCGGGCCGAGGCGGGCGGCGTGGAAGCCCTGGGTCTTGGCCAAGGCAACTTCGCTGTCGTTCAGACCGCCTTCCGGGCCAATCAGAAAGGCCAGCGACTGAGGCTGCGGATGGCTGGCCCAAGGCTCAGCGACCGGGTGCAGCACCAACTTGAGTTCGGCGGTTACCTGCCCCAGCCAGTCATTCAGGCTGATCGGCGGATGAATGATCGGCAACACCGAGCGACCGCATTGCTCGCAGGCGCTGATCGCCACTTGGCGCCAGTGCGCCATGCGCTTGTCGGCGCGTTCATCCTTGAGGCGCACTTCGCAGCGCTCGCTGACGATCAGGCTGATTTCATTGGCGCCCAGTTCGGTGGCCTTTTGAATCGCCCAATCCATTCGTTCGCCGCGCGACAGACCTTGGCCCAGATGAATATGCAGCGGTGATTCTGCCTGGCCGGCAAAGGCTTCGCGCAACTCGACGCGCACGCTTTTCTTGCCCACCTCGATCAGCTCGCCCCGGTATTCCTGGCCGCTGCCATCGAACAATTGCACCGCATCGCCCACGGTATGGCGCAGCACGCGGCCGATATAGTGGGCCTGGGCTTCGGGCAGCTCGTGTTGGCCGATGAAGAGGGGGGCGTCGATAAAGAAACGAGAAAGGCGCATGGATTGATCGCTGCAGCGGCACAGTTGAGGCGGCAAGCTTAACGCCTCAGGCGTGCCGCATACAGCCGGCTGAGGGTGAATGCCTTAGCCCGGATCGCGAAAGCCGGGGTAGTTGGCATTACCTTGCGCCACGCTGACCGAGGTACGGGTGGCGATATCGATGCCTTCGCTGGCCACCTCGGCGAGAAAGTCGATCTGCTCCGGGGTGATCACGTAAGGCGGCAGGAAATACACCACGCTGCCCAGTGGCCTTAGCAGCGCGCCGCGCTCCAACGCGTGCTGGAACACCTTGAGGCCGCGACGTTCCTGCCAGGGGTAGGCGGTTTTGCTGGCTTTGTCCTGCACCATCTCGATGGCCAGGGCCATGCCAGTCTGGCGCACTTCGGCGACATGCGGGTGATCGGCCAGGTGTGCGGTGGCGCTGGCCATCCGATCGGCCAGGGCCTTGTTGGCCTCGATCACATTGTCCTGCTCGAAGATATCTAGGGTTGCCAGGGCCGCCGCGCAGGCCAGCGGGTTGCCGGTGTAGCTGTGTGAGTGGAGGAAGGCGCGCAGGGTCGAGTAGTCGTCGTAGAACGCCTGATACACCTCGTTGGTGGTCAGGCAGGCGGCCAGCGGCAGATAACCGCCGGTTAGGGCTTTCGAGAGGCAGAGGAAGTCCGGGCGGATGCCGGCCTGTTCGCAGGCGAACATCGTCCCGGTGCGGCCGAAGCCAACGGCGATCTCGTCATGAATCAGGTGCACGCCATAGCGGTCGCAGGCCTCGCGCAGCAGCTTGAGGTAGATCGGGTGATACATGCGCATGCCGCCAGCGCCCTGGATCAGGGGCTCGACGATTACCGCAGCGACGGTACCGTGGTTCTCGGCCAGGGTTTGTTCCATGGCCAGGAACATATTGCTCGAATGTTCTTCCCAACTCATGCCGTCGGGGCGGTGATAGCAATCCGGACTGGGCACCTTGACGGTGTCGAGTAGCAGCGCCTTGTAGGTGTCGGTAAACAGCGCGACATCGCCCACGGACATGGCCGCGATGGTTTCGCCGTGGTAGCTGTTGGAGAGGGTAACGAAGCGCTTCTTCGCCGGTTTGCCGACGTTGAGCCAGTAGTGAAAGCTCATTTTCAGCGCGACTTCGATGCAGGATGAGCCGTTGTCGGCGTAGAACACTCGGTCCAGGCCGGCAGGTGTCATCTTGACCAAGCGCTCGGACAATTCGATCACCGGCTGATGGCTGAAGCCGGCGAGAATCACATGCTCCAGCTGATCGACCTGATCTTTGATGCGCTGATTGATCCGCGGGTTGGCGTGGCCAAACACGTTGACCCACCAGGAGCTGACCGCGTCGAGGTAGCGCTTGCCATCGAAGTCCTCGAGCCACACGCCTTCCCCACGTTTGATCGGTATCAGCGGCAGCTGTTCGTGGTCCTTCATTTGCGTGCAAGGGTGCCAGAGCACCTTCAGGTCACGCTGCATCCACTGGTCATTCAGGCTCATCGCTTTACTTCTTCCTCGGCTCACACTCATCTGCCCCCAGCCTATCAGAAGCATTGCAGTGGATGGGCAGCACAACCCTAAACGATGACTCTGGTCGCCCGCTGGTCCGCTCTATTCTGCCTTCTGTAGCCCTTGCGCTGAACTTTGCAGTGTGCCGCTAGACTAATCGTGCTGAGTTAAAGCATTAGGGCTACGCATCGTATTTCCCGATATTTCAAAGCGAAAAATTCCGCTTTTAGTCGATAGGTTTGTTGCTAGTCTTGCTCCACTCGCGGTTCTAGTCCTTCTCTCCGGAAAGTGTGTAATGCAATGGCGCAATAGTTCTTCTCACTACGGGCTGGTCAGCATCTTTATGCACTGGCTGGTCGCCGTGGTGGTCTTCGGTCTGTTTGGCCTGGGTTACTGGATGGTCGGGCTGGATTACTACAGCAGCTGGCGTCAGACGGCTCCGGACCTGCACAAGAGCATCGGCCTGGTGCTGTTTGCCGTGATGCTGGCGCGGGTGCTGTGGCGCTGGTTCAGTCCGCCCCCGGCGAGTCTGCCTAACCATGGGCGGATGACGCGTATGGCCAGCAAGCTGGGCCACATCTTTCTCTATCTGGGGCTGTTTGTGCTGATGATTTCCGGCTACCTGATTTCCACGGCAGACGGTCGCGGCATTCCGGTATTCGGTCTGTTTGAAGTGCCAGCCAGTTTGACCAGCATTCCTGATCAGGAAGATGTCGCTGGGCTGGTGCATGAGTACCTGGCGTGGACGCTGGTGATTTTTGCCGGCATTCATGCGCTTGCAGCGTTGAAACACCACTTTATTGATCGTGACTGTACGCTCACGCGGATGTTCGGTCGCTAGTTGCGTTTGCTGTTTCCGGGGCTGGACTGGCCCCATCTCACACTCACAAGGAGCATACCCATGTTGAAGAAAACCCTCGTAGCCCTGGCACTGGGTGGCGCATTGATCGGCGCTGGTCAGGCGATGGCGGCCGATTACGCCATCGACAAGCAAGGCCAACACGCCTTCGTCAATTTCAAGATCAGCCACTTGGGTTACAGCTGGCTGTACGGCACGTTCAAAGACTTCGACGGCAGCTTCAGCTTTGACGCTGCCAAGCCGCAGGACAGCAAGGTCAATGTCACCCTGAACACCACCAGCGTCGACACCAACCACGCTGAGCGCGACAAGCACATCCGCAGCGGTGACTTCCTCAACGTCAGCAAGCACCCAACCGCGACCTTCGCGTCAACCTCGGTCAAATCAACCGGTGAAGGCACTGCCGACATTACTGGCGACCTCACCCTCAATGGCGTGACCAAGCCGGTGGTTATTGCCGCCAAGTTCATCGGCGAAGGTAAGGACCCATGGGGTGGCTACCGTGCTGGCTTCGAAGGCAGCACCAAGCTGAAGCTGAAAGACTTCGATATCCAGAAAGACCTCGGCCCTGCGTCTCAGGACGTTGAACTGATCATCTCGGTGGAAGGCGTGCGCAAGTAAGCCTGCTAGGCGGGGCATACCCCGCCTGAGATTAGACCTGCCAACAAAAACGCCGCCCATTGGGCGGCGTTTTTGTGTGCGGCTGGCGGACTATGACTCTTCGCGGTTACGTGTCAGCAGGGCCGGCTTTTCGCCGCGCGGACGTGCGCTCGCCAGTTCGTCAAGTTGCTCCGGTGTCGGGAAGCGGTCCAGGCGTGAGCCCTTGTGCACGATCACTGGTTGCTTGTCGCGTGGGCTTTTCACCGCCGCTTCCTGGCGTGGCAGCTCATCGCGGTTCAGCGATGTGGTGCGGGTATCACGCGGCGGACGTGCACGGCCGGAACCATTACGGCCCTGACCGCCTTGGCCACCAGAGCCTGTGCCCTGACGACGGCCTTGACCGCCAGCATTGGCACCACCGCCATTGCTACGCGGTGGTTTGGCCGGGCGAGCGCCCAGACCAACGCCATTGCTGGCGCTTGGGCCACTTGGCGCTGCAGGCGCACCGGGCCGACGGCCACGGTTCTGCTGCTTGTTCTGGTTCGGGCTTACATAGTCGGCACGGTTGCCGAAATTATCGATTTCATCGTCGCGGAACTCGTCCGGCGCGCGGTCCGGAGGGAGTGCGGGTACGGCTGGTGCGGCGGCGCGGCTTGATGATGCGCCACGCGGCTGTTGGCTGCGGCCGCCCTGTGGCTTGCTGCGGTTGTTGTCGCGACCGCTGTCCTTACCCTTGTCCTTGCGGCCACCGCCATGGCGCTCGCCTTCTGGCTTGGCGCCGCGTGGTTGACGTGGCTTCTGCGGCTCGCGCACTTCCGGACGCTCAGCCTCAACGGTGCTGGCATCAAAACCCAGCAGATCGCCGTCACCGATCTTCTGCTTGGTCATGCGCTCAATGCCCTTGAGCAGCTTCTCTTCATCCGGTGCGACCAGGGAGATCGCCTCACCGCTGCGCCCGGCACGGCCGGTACGGCCGATGCGGTGCACGTAATCTTCTTCGATATTCGGCAGCTCGAAGTTGACCACGTGCGGCAGTTGATCGATATCCAGGCCGCGGGCGGCGATATCAGTGGCTACCAGAATGCGTACCTTGCCGGCCTTGAAGTCAGCGAGGGCTTTGGTGCGGGCGTTCTGGCTCTTGTTGCCGTGGATCGCCACAGCTGGCAGGCCGTGTTTATCCAGGTACTCGGCCAGGCGGTTGGCGCCGTGCTTGGTACGGGTAAACACCAGTACCTGTTCCCAGGCGCCAGCGGTGATCAGGTGAGCGAGCAGGGCGCGCTTGTGGCTGGCCTGGACGCGGAATACACGCTGTTCGATGCGCTCGACCGTGGTGTTCGGCGGCGTGACCTCGATGCGCTCCGGGTTGTGCAGCAACTTGCCGGCCAGATCCGTGATGTCTTTCGAGAAGGTCGCCGAGAACAGCAGGTTCTGGCGCTTGGCTGGCAGCTTGGCGAGGACCTTCTTCACGTCATGGATAAAGCCCATATCGAGCATGCGGTCGGCTTCGTCGAGGACGAGGATTTCCACGTGCGAGAGGTCGATGGCGCGCTGGTTGGCCAGGTCGAGCAGGCGACCGGGGCAGGCCACCAGGACGTCGACGCCCTTGGCCAGGGCCTGGACCTGCGGGTTCATACCAACGCCGCCAAAGATGCAGGCGCTGACGAATTTCAAATCGCGGGCATACAGCTTGAAGCTGTCATGCACCTGGGCGGCCAGTTCGCGGGTCGGTGTCAGTACCAGGACGCGCGGCTGCTTTGGGCCGTGACGCTGTTCGCGATCCGGGTGACCGTTGGGGAACAGTCGCTCAAGGATCGGCAGGGCAAAACCGCCTGTCTTACCTGTACCCGTCTGGGCTGCAACCATCAGGTCGCGGCCTTGCAACGCGGCGGGGATGGCCCGCTGTTGCACCGGAGTGGGTTGGGTGTAGCCGGCGGATTCGACCGCACGGACTAAAGCCTCGGAGAGACCGAGGGAGGCAAAGGACATGTGTAATCCTGTCTAGTGAGGGCGCAGCCCTATGGGGTGTATTGCCTGGCTTGAATCACGCTTGGGTGGCGTAATCCCGTCCGGTACTACTGGCCTCTGGGGGCTAGCATCCGGGCGCAAGCCTGGCGGGAAGGCCCGAGTATAACAGAGCCGCTAGTTAGCGCGAGCGTCGGTCTGCTCGGCGGTCTGAGACGGTACTTCTTGGTGATAACGCCGCAGTATTGCTGCGTACTCGGGGCTGCTTTTGAGGCGTCGCAATTCGCTCTCGAAGCGAGGCACCAGTGCTGCCACGGCAGGCCGTTTGCTGAAGGCGGCATACACCCGGTCGCTGTACAGCGGTTGCGGACTGTAGGCGATGGCATTTTCGGCGCCCATTGTCTTGGCGGTGTAAAGGCCGACGGCCCGGTCAGTTATCACCAGATCAATGCGCCCCAGCAGGAGTTTGCCAATATTGGCGTCCAGCGTTGGGGCGTCCTCACGCACAAAGTGAGTGCCCTTAGCGAAGGCTTGGTTGCTGTAGGCGTAGCCGGGCTCTGTGCCAACCCGCAAGCCGGTAAGATCGTCCACCGAGTTGATCAGGTGAGGGCGTGCTCGTGCGTGGAACAGCACCATTGCGCTGTCGGCCATGGCTTCATTGGGGAAAATCATGCCTTTGGCGCGTTCGTCGCTGTAGAACGCATCGAGCAGAATATCCAGTTTGCCATCGCTCATCTTGCGCAAGCAGCGCCGCCATGGTTCCAGCGTAATGTCGTAACTGATATTCAGGTTTGTCAGTACCAGGTGCAGAAGATCAGCATCAATTCCGCGCACCTGACCGTCTTCTAGGAGAGTGTAGGGTGGCCATTCATTGGTACAGACTTTCAGGGGCTGGGCGAAACTGGTGACGCTGCAAGACAGCAGGAAAAGCAGTGCATACAACCTGACCATGGTGCGGTGACCTCGCAGACTTCATTGCAGATACCCTGTCTCACTGTAGCTGCTATCTGCGTGTGTCGGCCGCCCATGACCTATAAACATGTGTGCATGTACGCTCAGGTGATCAACTTATAGCAGGGTACATAGGCGCTGTTGCCCGGCAGTTTCATCCGGTGTTGATCCACGAAGGCCTGCAGCAGTTGGTCGAGCTGGCGCATGATTTCGCGTTCACCGCGAATTTCATAAGGGCCATGCTGCTCGATCAGGCGAATGCCCTTGTCCTTGACATTACCCGCGACAATCCCGGAAAACGCCCGGCGCAGGTTGGCGGCCAGTTCATGCACCGGTTGCTCGCGAGTCAGTTTGAGGCTGGCCATGTTGGCGTGGGTTGGCTCGAATGGGTGCTGGAAGCTCTCATCGATCTTCAGCAGCCAGTTGAAGTGGAAGGCGTCGTTGTGTTCGCGGCGGAACTGTTTGACGGCCTTGATCCCTTCAGCCATTTCCCGGGCGACCTGCTCAGGGTTGTCGATGATGATGCGATAGCGCTGCTGCGCCGCTTCACCCAGGGTCGCGCCGATAAACTCATGCAGCTGCTCCAGGTAGGCGGCGGCGCTGCGTGGCCCGGTCATGATGAGCGGGAAGGGGATGTTCTGGTTATCCGGGTGCATGAGGATGCCGAGGAAATACAGCAACTCCTCGGCTGTGCCCGCGCCGCCGGGGAAGATGATGATGCCGTGGCCGACGCGGACGAAGGCCTCCAGGCGCTTCTCGATGTCCGGCAGGATCACCAGCTCATTGACGATCGGGTTGGGCGCTTCGGCGGCGATGATCCCGGGTTCGGTTAGGCCCAGGTAGCGGCCATGTACGTTGCGTTGTTTGGCGTGGGAGATGGTCGCGCCTTTCATCGGTCCCTTCATCACGCCAGGGCCGCAGCCGGTGCAGATGTCCAGACCGCGCAGGCCCAGTTCGTGGCCGACTTTCTTGGTGTATTTGTATTCTTCGGTGCTGATCGAATGGCCACCCCAGCACACCACAATCTTCGGCTCGGCGCCGGCGCGAAGGGTGTGGGCGTTGCGCAACAGGTGGAAGACGTAATCGGTGATGCCTTGAGAGCTGCCAAAATCGATGCGCTGATTTTCCAGTTCGCTCTGCGTGTAGACGATGTCGCGCAGGGCGCTGAACAGCATTTCACGGGTGCTGGCGATCATTTCGCCATCGACAAAGGCATCAGCCGGGGCGTTGAACAGCTCCAGGCGGATGCCGCGGTCTTGCTGCAGGATATTGATCTCGAAGTCTGGGTAGGCTTCCAAAATGGTCTTGGCGTTATCGCTATGCGATCCGGTGTTGAGGATCGCCAAGGCGCATTGGCGGAACAGCGCATAGACGCTGCCGGAACCGGTTTCGCGCAGTTGTTGCACTTCACGCTGCGAGAGGGTTTCCAGGCTGCCTTTGGGGGTGACTGAGGCATTGATGGTTTTTCTGCTGACCATTGAGCAACTCCATGGAGGTCTTGAGCTTCAAGCTATGCAGGGTTGACCTTGAGGTCAAGTCGGTGTGGGTGATGAGTCACGGCAGGATATGTCTGAGGCAGCCGACTTGGGGGAAGTCACAAACTGTGGTGTGTGTCGCGGGATAGCGTCCATGGCGCGTGCAGTGGCCATGGACGCGGTATCGCCCCTCAGCGTGGCAGCTTGAGGTTGTTCCAGATCGCCAGGCTGGGTTCAGCCTGGTTCATGCTGTAGAAGTGCAGGCCTGGGGCGCCGCCTTGCAGCAGGCGCTCGCACATTTCAGTGATGACCTGCTCGCCATACGCCTGGATGCTGTTGGTGTCGTCACCGTAGGCTTCCAGTTGTTTGCGCACCCAGCGCGGGATTTCCGCACCGCAGGCGTCGGAGAAGCGCGCCAGCTTGCTGTAGTTGGTGATCGGCATGATGCCCGGTACCACTGGAATATCTACACCCAGCTTGCGCACACGGTCGACAAAGTAGAAGTAGCAGTCGGCGTTGAAGAAGTACTGGGTAATCGCGCTGTCTGCGCCGGCTTTGGCCTTACGCACGAAGTTGGCGATGTCGTCCTCGAAATTGCGTGCCTGCGGGTGCATTTCCGGGTAGGCGGCCACTTCGATATGGAAGTGATCACCTGTTTCTTCGCGAATAAAGCTGACCAGGTCGTTGGCGTAGCGCAGTTCGCCGCTGGCCATGCCCATGCCCGACGGCAGGTCGCCACGCAGCGCAACAATGCGTTTGATTCCGGAACTCTTGTACAGGTTCAGCAACTCGCGCAGCTCGGCCTTACTGTCGCCCACACAGGACAGGTGCGGTGCGGTGGGCACCTTCACGTCGCCGTCGAGTTGCAGCACGGTGTTGAGCGTACGGTCGCGGGTGGAGCCACCGGCACCATAGGTGCAGGAGAAGAAATCGGGTTTGTAGGTCGCCAGCTGGCGCGCCACATTCATCAGTTTTTCGTGCCCGGCTTCGGTTTTGGTGGGAAAGAACTCGAAGCTGTAACGGCGTTCTTGGCTCATAGGGTGTCTAGCCTTGGAGACGAAAGGTGGAGGGCGTTGTTCCATCCACCTTGCGGGAAGTCGGCGGTGGATAAGCCAGAGGCTTATCCACCCTACGAATTAGTAGCGGTAAGCGTGTGGCTTGAACGGGCCTTCCTGCGGCACGCCGATGTATTCGGCTTGCTTGCTGGTCAGTTGGGTCACCACGCCGCCGAAGCCTTTGACCATTTCCAGG
Organism: Pseudomonas sp. WS 5011; assembly: GCF_012985775.1. NCBI lineage: Bacteria > Pseudomonadati > Pseudomonadota > Gammaproteobacteria > Pseudomonadales > Pseudomonadaceae > Pseudomonas > Pseudomonas sp. WS 5011. Next base: position 70,615 of record NZ_JAAQXA010000003.1, on the reverse strand, counting down.
GCCACTTCTTCGTCGAGCTTCTTAGGCAGCACTTCCACGGTCAGACGCTCGGCTTTCTTGTCGGCGGACAAGTCAGCAAACTTCTGTTCGAACAGGAAGATCTGCGCCAGTACCTGGTTGGCGAAGGAGCCGTCCATGATCCGGCTCGGGTGGCCGGTGGCGTTGCCCAGGTTCACCAGACGGCCTTCGGCCAGCAGGATCAGGTAGTCATCGTTGTGCGGGTCGAAGCTGCCGCTGCCGGTGCGGTGGATCTTGTGCACTTGTGGCTTCACTTCTTCCCATGCCCAGTTCTTGCGCATGAAAGCGGTGTCGATTTCATTGTCGAAGTGACCGATGTTGCACACCACAGCGCGCTTTTTCAGGGCTTTGAGCATGTTGGCGTCGCACACGTTGACGTTACCGGTGGTGGTCACCAGCAGGTCAATTTTGCTCAGCAGGGCGGTGTCGATGCTTGCAGCGGTGCCGTCGTTGATGCCGTCGATGAACGGCGAAACCACTTCATAGCCGTCCATGCAGGCCTGCATGGCGCAGATCGGGTCCACTTCGGTCACGCGTACGATCATGCCTTCCTGACGCAGCGACTGCGCGGAGCCCTTGCCCACGTCGCCGTAACCGATAACCAGCGCTTGCTTGCCGGACAATAGGTGGTCGGTGCCGCGCTTGATGGCGTCGCTCAGGCTGTGACGGCAGCCGTATTTGTTGTCGTTTTTGCTCTTGGTCACCGAGTCATTGACGTTGATCGCCGGGATCTTCAGCTCGCCCTTGGCCAGCATGTCCAGCAGACGGTGCACGCCGGTGGTGGTCTCTTCGGTGACGCCGTGGATGCGCTCCAGCATCTGCGGGTATTTCTTGTGCAGGGTCTCGGTCAGGTCGCCGCCATCGTCGAGGATCATGTTGGCGTCCCATGGCTTACCGTCCTTGAGGATGGTTTGCTCGATGCACCACTCGTACTCTTCTTCGGTTTCGCCCTTCCAGGCGAATACCGGGATGCCGGCGGCAGCAATGGCAGCCGCGGCCTGGTCCTGAGTAGAGAAGATGTTGCACGACGACCAGCGTACTTCGGCACCCAGAGCAGTCAGGGTTTCGATCAGCACGGCGGTCTGGATGGTCATGTGGATGCAGCCGATGATCTTCGCGCCCTTGAGCGGCTGCTCGCCGGCGTATTTGCGGCGCAGGCCCATCAAAGCAGGCATTTCAGATTCGGCGATGATGGTTTCGCGACGGCCCCAGGCAGCCAGGGAAATGTCAGCGACTTTAAAATCGTTAAAAGCGGCGCTCATAAAAGCTCTCCATTCGTTGTCTGCGAATGGGCGCCGTTGATGCGTATGGTTAACGCCCTGTCCGAGCCTGACAAATCTCTGGTGGCCAGAGTTTGCTGCAGCGCCCCTCGGACAGGTGGCGGGTGCGACCGGAGCTGTGCCGGCCACATGAAGCTGGAGAAGTATAGCCAGCCTGGCGCATAAGCCCAAGGCTTTCTGTCGGGCGAATTGGCTGTTGCGCCATCGCTTTTGGCTGCTTCAGTCATGGTGTTTGCGTTAGCGCTGATACAGGCTGCAGATGTTTATTCCCTCAACGCGGAGCTGCCATGACGATTGCTTACTGGTGTGTATTGATTGCCCTGTTTCTGCCTTACCTGTCGACGGTTACCGCCAAGGCCGTCAGCGGTGGTTTTAGCCCGCGTCATAACCATGACCCGCGGGCGTTGCTCAACAGCCTCAGCGGCGTCGGGCGGCGGGCCAACAACGCCCAGCTCAACAGTTTTGAAGTGACCCCGGCTTTTTCGGCCGCGGTGATCATTGCCCACCTGGCAGGCGGTGCTGAGCAGGCATTGCTTGATCAGTTGGCGATCGCGTTTGTCGTCAGCCGTATTGTCTATTTCATCTGTTACCTGGCTGACTGGGCGCCGGTGCGTTCACTGGTGTGGTTCGTCAACATGGGGCTGATCATCAGCCTGTTTGTCGTATCGGCTTGATTGCAGCCGGACTGTTCAGTCCTCTGCGGCAAAACACCACGCTTGGCCGGTGGGTACTGGGTGGCGATACTGTCACCCGTTATCCACCCGGTTGTTGGCATTTGAAGGTGTTATGAAGCTTAAAACCCTGTCTTTGGTTGTATTGGCGCTGGCTCTAAGCGGCTGCGGCGGTGTCGATCCCAATTCGCCGCAAGGCCAGCGTCAGAGCATTTTCAAGCAGATGCTCAAGGTCAGTGAAGACCTTGGCGGCATGCTGCGCGGGCGGTTGGCGTTCAAGGAACAGGCATTTGTTGACGGCGCCGCCAAGCTCGATCAACTGACCCGCACGCCCTGGCAGCACTTTCCGCAGGTGCGTGATGACGGTGAGGAAAGTCGTGCCAAGGATGACGTCTGGCAGCGCCAGGCGCGTTTTCAGGAGCTGGCTCGCGCCATGGAAACCAGCACCGCTGCGCTAGTCGCTGCGACGGCGGCAAAGCCGTTAAAACCCGATACACTGGTTGCGCCGATGCAGCGTGTTGAAGACAGCTGCAAAGCTTGTCATGAAGAGTTTCGCGCGTTCTAAAGTCCTCAAAATCCGGCGATCTGCGCGGCACGCAACTGCGCCTGCAGGGCTTTCACCTCTGGGTGCTGGAAGAAAGCCGTTAGCTGCGCCGCGCGTTGCGGGCCGATGCCGGGTTGGCGCTGCCAGTCAGCCGAGCTGCGCCGCGCCAACGTGTCCCAGTCCGCGTTTAATGGCACCTGAGACGGAACTCCGAGGGCACGCAGCCAAGCTTGCTGCGGACGTTGGCGGGCCAATTGAAAACTCTGCTGCAAGGCCGCTGCGCTTCGCGGCCCGAGGCCGGGTACACGGCTCAACTGCTCCGGGGTTAACTCCAGCCAGTCGAGCAGGCCGTTGATCATTCCCGCCCGCAGCAGCGTTTCCCACGTGCCCGGGCCCACCCCCGGCAGAGATAAACCTTGTTTGCCGCTGAGCCATGCCAGGCGTGCACGGAACTGGCTGGCGCAAGCGGCGCTGGCTTGCCAGCAGCTCAGGGTGTGGTAAGCGCGGGCATCTGGCACCGGCAATTCAGCGCGCTCTTGGGTGTGCCAGAACACGCTGTCGAGCACCGGGATGGTAAGCCCGGAAAGCCGGATCACCACCTGGTCGCCGGGGCGTATATCCAGCGCCTGCCAGCGTTGCAGTGAGTTGGCGCTGACGTATTCGATGCGCCGGTCATCCAATTTTACCGGCTGCACGCGCAGCACCGGGGTGATGCGCCCGCTGCGGCCGATGCGAAAGTCCACGGCCTGCACCACGGCCAGAGCCTGGCCGACCGGGTACTTCCAGGCCATTGCCCAGTGCGGCGGTTCTGCTTGCCAGCGTGCGGCCTGCGGGCGCTGGGCCTGACGCAGCACCACGCCATCGGTGGCGAAGGGTAGGGCGCTGCTGTACCACTGCTCGCGCCAGTGGCTGGCGTCGGCCACGCTGCGAAGGGGATGGCTGAACGTGGCGCTGTCGGTGAAGCCCAGCGCACTCAGCTGCTGCAGGCGCTCTAGCATGCTGGCTGGGCCATCGGGCCAATCCCAGATAAACAGGCCAACACCGGCTGCGTCCTCATGGCTCAACGCCTTGCGGCTCATCAGGCCGGCTACCTTACTGCGTGCACCTTGGCCGCCATCTTGCCGCTGGATATGCCCAGGTCTGCGCCAGTACAACTCGCCTTGAAGGGTCAGGTTCAGCGCCGAAGGCAGCTCTGCGGGAATTGCTGGCAGCTGGTGGGCCAGCTGGGTCCAGTCCTGCCCCTGACGGCCGTCGCCGCGACTGATCAGTTGCTGCAGGTGCCCTTGGTGATACACCAGGCTGACGGCCACGCCATCGACCTTGGGCTGAATCCAAAGCTCTTCCCGGTTAGCCATCCACTGCGCAATGGCGCGCTTGTCCGGCAACTTACGCAGGCCTGTATGAACCACCGGGTGCGGTTGCGGGCCGGTGCTGCTGGCCAGCGAATTAACTGCCGCGCTATGGGGTTGCGGGAAGCAGCTGCGCCAGTGTTGCAGGGTGACGCTGGCCTGGTCATACAGCTCGTCCGCGACCGGGCTTTGCCCCAGACGATGGTAGGCATCGTCCCATTCGGCCACTTGTCGGCTCAGGGCATTCAATTCGCGTTCGGCGCGCGGGGCGGACCAGTCGGGGCAGGTGGCCCAGAGAGGGTTGCAGAACAACAGCAGGCAGGCAATGCGGGCGTTCATCGTGAGCGTCCTTGCTCGGCAGATGGCCCACTCAGCCTAGTCGCTTTTGCCTCGGCGGGCCGAATTGCAGGCAAGAAAAAGCCCCGCACAAGGCGGGGCTTCGGCTGTTGCGCTGAGCTTACAGACCGGCAGCGGCGCGCAGGTCGGCGACCTTGTCGGTCTTCTCCCAGGTAAAGGTGCTGAAGGTGTCGTCGCCAACGGTCTTCTGCTGCGGGGTGCGGCCGAAGTGACCGTAGGCTGCGGTTTCCTGGTACATCGGGTGCAGCAGGTCGAGCATCTTGGTGATGGCGTACGGACGCAGGTCGAAGACTTCGCGCACCAGCTTGATGATCAAATCGTCTGCCACCTTGTTGGTGCCGAAGGTGTTGATCGAGATCGAGGTCGGCTGAGCCACGCCGATGGCGTAGGACACCTGAATCTCGCAACGCTCGGCCAGGCCGGCAGCGACGATATTCTTCGCCACGTAACGACCGGCGTAGGCCGCTGAGCGGTCAACCTTGGATGGGTCCTTGCCGGAGAACGCGCCACCACCGTGACGGGCCATGCCGCCGTAGGAGTCGACGATGATCTTGCGCCCGGTCAGACCGCAGTCACCCACTGGGCCGCCGATCACGAAGTTGCCGGTCGGATTGATGTGGAACTGGGTGCCTTTGTGCAGCAGTTCGGCCGGCAGGGCGTGCTTGATGATCAGCTCCATCACGCCTTCACGCAGGTCAGCCAGCGACACTTCCGGGTTGTGCTGAGTGGACAGCACCACCGCATCGATGCCGACTACCTTGCCATTTTCGTATTGGCAGGTGACCTGGGATTTCGCATCCGGGCGCAGCCATGGCAGTAAGCCGGACTTGCGGGCTTCGGCCTGACGCTCGACCAGGCGGTGGCTGAAGCAGATCGGTGCGGGCATCAGCACGTCGGTTTCGTTGCTGGCGTAGCCGAACATTAGGCCCTGGTCGCCGGCACCCTGGTCTTCCGGCTTGGCGCGGTCGACGCCCTGGTTGATGTCCGGGGACTGCTTGCCAATGATGTTCAGCACGCCGCAGGTGGCGCCGTCGAAGCCGACGTCAGAGTTGGTGTAGCCGATGTCACAGATCACGTCGCGGACGATCTGTTCCAGGTCGACCCAGGCGCTGGTGGTGACTTCACCGGCAACGATGGCCACACCGGTCTTGACCAGGGTTTCCACGGCCACGCGGGCGTGTTTGTCCTGGGCGATGATGGCGTCCAGCACCGCGTCGGAAATTTGGTCGGCGATTTTGTCGGGATGGCCTTCGGAGACGGACTCGGAGGTAAAGAGGGAGTATTCGCTCATCGTGCGGGTTCCTGTTAGTGACCGGTAGTTGCAGCCCGTAGGCCATGAGTGAGTGACGGTTTGGCAAAGTGCCTAACCTGAATCTGAAAGCCGTTGCGCAGGCCTATATAGAGGCTTTCGCAGGTGTTGAGGCCGGCAGCGGCGGCCCAGCGCGCCAGGTCGTCCTGTTCGAAGCCTAGCCACAGGTCGCCGCAGGCTTCGCGGGCCCAGCTCTGGTTGTGGCTGCATAATTCGGTGATCAGCAGGCTGCCGCCAGGTTTCACGCGCTGCGCCAGCTGCTTGAGCGCATCGGCCGGGGCGGCGAAGTGGTGCAGCACCATGTTCAGCACCAGGCAGTCGGCAGCCGGGTAGTCGTCCTGCAGGGCATCGGCCAGCTGCAGTTGTACATTGCCCAGGCCTTCCTCGGTGCAACGTTGACGGGCCAGTTCAAGCATCGCCGCGCTGTTATCCAGGGCCAGTACCTGCTGGAAGCGTTGCGCCAATTCCGGGAGAAAGCCGCCATCGCCAGGGCCGATTTCCACGGCGCTGGCATCACGGCCAAAACCCAGTGAGTCGAGCAGGGCCAGCACGCTGTCGCGGTACTGCGGCAGGCCTGCGATCAAGTCCTGCTGCGCCTGGAAGCTGGCCGCGCTGCGGGCGAAGAACTCCTGGCTGGCGGCGGCGCGTTGGCCGTGCACTTGGGCGATGCGTTGCTGTACCTCGGCGGGCAGCTGTAGCTGATCGATTTCATCAAGCAGCGCGCTATGCAGGCGACTGCCCAGCTGTTCACCCTGAGCCAGGGCGCGGCGGTAGAAAATCGCATTGCCTTCGCGGCGGGTGGCCACCAGGCCAGCCTGGGCCAGCACCTTGAGATGGTGGCTGATGCCGGATTGACCGGTGGCGAAGATCTGCGCCAACTCCAATACACCGAACGAGTCGTTGGCCAGGGCGCGCAGAATGTTCAGGCGCAACGCGTCACCGCTGGCCTTGCACAGGGCGGCGAGGGCATCGACCGGCTCGAAGGCCAAATTGGAGGCGCGCATATTCATAGGCTGGGCAGTCTAGTCGGTCACTTTTTATCCAGCAAGAGCAATATCAAAAAGTTTTGATATTGCTCTTACTGGTGTTCAGTGCCTGTTCTACCTGTTCCAGCAGCGCGGCCGCCGCGGGGCTCAGGCTGTGTTCACGGCGCCAGACGGCATGCAGATCGCGGCTGATCTGTAAGTCGCGAACGGGCAGCTGGCACAGCTGTCCGCTGCGCAGCTCCTCCTGCACCGCCAGTTCGGAAATCCAGGCCACGGCTTGTCCGGTCAACAAGCTGCGTTTTAGCGCCTCGTTATTGCCCAGGGCCATGGCGATACGTGGTTGCAGGCCGAGCGTCTGATAGGCCTGCTCCAGACTAGCGCGGGTGCCAGAGCCCGGTTCGCGTATCAGCAGGGCGGCGTCGGCCAGTTCCCCAGGGCTGACGGTCGCCTGCCTCGCCAGCGGATGCTTGGGGCTGGCGACAGGCAGTAACGCATCCGTGCCAAGGTGACGGTGATTGAATTGTTCCGGGGCGAACGGCCCTTCAATAAAGGCCAGGGTGATGGCGTTGTTTTCCAGCTGTTGCAGGCAGGTCGCGGTGTTGTCGATCTGCAGGCTCAGCTGCAGGTCGGGGTACTGCTGATGAAAGGCCGCAATCAGCGCTGGTAGCAGGTAGCTGCCCAGAGTAGCGCTGGCACCCAGGTGCAGCTCGCCGCAGCCGAGGTTGGCGAAGGCCTGCAAGTCACGTTCGGCGGCCTGCTCCAGAGCAAAGATGCGCTCGGCGTAGGGCAGCAGGCGTTGTCCGGCAGCGGTCAGGGTGACGCCACGGCTTTGTCGGTCAAACAGCGGCAAGCGCAGGCGTGCTTCCAGCTCGCGGATCTCACGGGTCACCGCCGGCTGGCTGATAAACAGGCGGGCGGCTCCCGCGCTGATGCTGCCGGTCTGGGCGATGGCGAGGAACACCTTGAGGTGATGCAGATTCATAAATAGAAGGTATGCCTTATATCTTTTATATGTATTTTACCTATAGCACGGCTGTACCTAACCTCCCAGTCATGGATCGCCATTGGCGATTGTCTATGAGGAATGCCTTGATGTTGCGCCCCTTTACCCGTTTGCATGAGCCGCTGGCTTTTGTTCGTCAATTCACCCCCAACTGGTTCGCCATGACCATGGGCACCGGCGTGCTGGCGCAGGTGGTGGCCAAGCTGCCGCTGTCTTTCCCTGGGCAGCTGCTGCTGGCCGAAGGCCTATGGTGGCTGACGGTGTTGTTGTTCACGCTGTTCAGCCTGCTGTTTGCCGCGCGCCTGCTGCTGTTTCGCGACACCCTGTGGCCGATGCTCGATCACCCGGTGCAGTCGATGTTTCTGGGGGCGATCCCCATGGGGCTGGTGCAGGTGATCAACGGTTTGCTGTTGTTTGCCGCGCCGGTGCATGGCGCCTCCCTCGTGGCGCTGGCTCATGGTTTGTGGTGGCTGGCGCTGGTCTTGGCTCTGGGCGCGGCACTCGGTGTGCCGTATTTGATGTTTACCCGGCAAAAACATGTGCTGGAAACCCTCACCGGGGTTTGGCTGCTGCCGATTGTCGCACCCGAAGTGGTGGCAAGCGGCGCGGCGGCACTGGCGCCGCATTTGGCGGCTGAGTCGGCGCAACTGCTGCTCAGTCTGGGCTATGTGCTGTGGGGCTTGTCGCTGAGCTTGGCGTTTGCACTGATTGCCTTGGTGCTGCTGCGCCTGGCTCTGCACAAGTTGCCGGATATGGATTTTGCCGCCAGCAGCTGGCTGCCACTGGGGCCGCTGGCTACCGGTTGCCTGGGCTTGATCAGTCTGGGGCAGGCGGCGCCTCAAGCCTGGCAGGGCACTGCGTTGCAGGGCGCGTCCGAAATGGCGCAGCAGCTGGGTCTGGTCGGTGGGTTGGCGCTGTGGGGTGCGGGTTTGTGGTGGTTGGTCGCGGCCAGTCTGTTTACCCAGCATTACATGCGCCGTGAGCTGCCCTTCAACCTGGGTTGGTGGGGGTTCACCTTCCCGCTTGGGGTGTTCACCCTGGCCACCTTTGCTCTGCAGCAGATGACCGGTTTGGCGTTCTTTATGTGGGTGGGCCTGCTGCTGGCGGCCAAGCTGGTGCTGGTCTGGTTGCTGGTGATGCGTCGTACGCTGCAAGGCTTGTGGCACGGAGAGCTGTTTCGCGCCCCCTGTCTGGCCACGCAAGCGTCGATTTGAGGCGGCTGACGGGGGCTAATTGCCGATTGTCCGGGGTTAACGACCATCTGTGATTGCCCCCATGGCGCCGCTGGGCGAAAATGGCCGCCTTTTTCGACCCCCAGTTGCCCAAGCAGCCCCCGCAGGAGATTCAGTGATGCCCAGCCGTCGTGAGCGAGCCAATGCCATTCGTGCCCTCAGCATGGATGCCGTGCAGAAAGCCAACAGCGGCCACCCCGGTGCCCCGATGGGCATGGCGGATATCGCCGAAGTCCTGTGGCGTGACTTCCTCAAGCACAACCCGAGCAACCCGAAATTCGCCGACCGTGACCGCTTTGTGCTGTCCAACGGCCACGGCTCGATGCTGATCTATTCGCTGCTGCACCTGACTGGCTACGACCTGGGCATCGAAGACCTGAAAAACTTCCGTCAACTGCACAGCCGCACGCCGGGTCACCCGGAATACGGCTACACCCCAGGTGTAGAGACCACCACTGGCCCGCTCGGCCAGGGCATCGCCAACGCCGTTGGTTTCGCCATTGCCGAGAAGGTGCTGGGCGCGCAGTTCAACCGTGACGGCCACCAGATCGTTGACCACTTCACCTACGCCTTCCTCGGCGACGGCTGCATGATGGAAGGCATCAGCCATGAAGTCTGCTCCCTGGCCGGCACCTTGGGCCTGGGCAAGCTGGTGGCGTTCTATGACGACAACGGCATTTCCATCGACGGTGAAGTCGAAGGCTGGTTCACCGATGACACCCCGGCGCGCTTCGAAGCCTACGGCTGGCAGGTGATCCGCAATGTCGACGGTCACGACGCCGACGAAATCAAGATGGCCATCGAGACCGCGCGCAAGACCAGCGACCGTCCGACCCTGATCTGCTGCAAAACCACCATCGGCTTCGGCTCGCCGAACAAGCAGGGCAAGGAAGAGTGCCACGGCGCGCCGCTGGGTAACGATGAAATCGCCCTGACCCGCGCCACCCTGGGCTGGAACCATGGCCCGTTCGAAATCCCGGCCGACATCTATGCCGAGTGGGACGCCAAGGCCGCCGGTGCGGCCGCCGAGGCCGAGTGGAACGAGCGCTTTGCTGCCTACGCCGCCGCCTTCCCTGAGCTGGCTAGCGAGTTCATGCGCCGCGTCGCCGGCGAATTGCCCGCTGACTTCGCTGAGAAGACCGCTGCTTATATTCAAGAAGTGGCCGCCAAAGGCGAAACCATCGCCAGCCGCAAGGCCAGCCAGAACACCCTGAATGCTTTCGGCCCGCTGCTGCCGGAATTCCTCGGCGGCTCGGCGGACCTGGCCGGCTCCAACCTGACCCTGTGGAAAGGCTGCAAAGGTGTGTCGGCAGACGACGCGTCTGGCAACTACATGTTCTACGGCGTGCGCGAGTTCGGCATGAGCGCGATCATGAACGGCGTGGCCCTGCACGGCGGCTTCGTGCCCTACGGCGCGACCTTCCTGATCTTTATGGAATACGCACGCAACGCGGTGCGCATGGCCGCACTGATGAAGCAGCGTGTGCTGTTCGTGTTTACCCACGACTCCATCGGCCTCGGTGAAGACGGCCCGACCCATCAGCCAATCGAGCAGCTGGCCAGCCTGCGTGGCACGCCGAACCTCGACACTTGGCGCCCATGCGACGCCGTTGAGTCCGCCGTGGCGTGGAAATACGCCATCGAGCGCAACGACGGCCCGTCCGCACTGATCTTCAGCCGTCAGAACCTGCCGCACCAGAGCCGCGATGCCCAGCAGCTGGCTGATGTCGCTCGTGGTGGTTATGTGCTGAAAGACTGCGCGGGTGAGCCGGAACTGATCCTGATCGCCACCGGCTCGGAAATCGGCCTGGCCATGCAGGCGGCTGCCAAGCTGGAAGAGCAGGGCCGTCAGGTGCGCGTCGTCTCGATGCCGTCCACCAGCGTGTTCGACCAGCAGGACGCCGGCTACAAGCAGGCCGTGTTGCCGGTGCAAGTCGGTGCGCGGATCGCCATCGAAGCCTCGCATGCCGACTACTGGTACAAATACGTGGGTCTGGAAGGTCGCATCATCGGCATGACCACCTTCGGTGAGTCTGCCCCCGCGCCGGCGCTGTTCGAGGAATTCGGCTTCACCGTCGAAAACATCCTGGAAACCGCCGCCGAGCTGCTGGACGCCTGATCCGGCGAATGATGGGTGATGCCGCGTTGCGGCTCACCCATCCTACGGTTCCCTATCGAGATCACCATGCCCAAGCGTCCCTATCGAATTGCCCTCAACGGTTATGGCCGTATCGGCCGCTGCGTGCTGCGTGCGCTGCATGAGCGGGGCGCCGGGGCACAGCTGGAAATCGTCGCGCTGAATGACCTGGCCGACCAGGCCAGCATTGAATACCTGACGCGTTTCGACTCCACCCACGGGCGTTTCCCCGGTGAGGTGAAGGTCGACGGCGATTGCCTGCATATCAATGGCGACTGTGTGAAGGTGCTGCGCCAGGCCAGTCCAGAAGCCATCGACTGGGCCGCGCTGGACATTGATCTGCTACTCGAATGCTCCGGTCAGTACACCAGCCGCAGCGAGGCGCAGCGCTTTATCGATGCTGGCGCGCCGCGCGTATTGCTGTCGCAACCGATGGCCAGTGAGGCAGATATCGACGCCACGGTGGTCTACGGGGTCAATCAGGATTGCCTGAGCGGCGCCGAGCAGCTGGTGTCCAACGCCTCCTGCACCACCAACTGTGGTGTGCCGCTGCTCAAACTGCTGAATGAGACGGTGGGTATCGAATACGTGTCGATCACCACCATCCACTCGGCGATGAACGACCAGCCGGTGATCGATGCCTACCACCACGAAGACCTGCGCCGCACGCGCTCGGCCTTTCAGTCAGTGATTCCGGTATCCACTGGTCTGGCCCGTGGTATCGAGCGCCTGCTGCCGGAACTCAGCGGACGTATCCAGGCCAAAGCCATTCGTGTGCCGACGGTGAACGTATCGTGCCTGGACATCACCCTGCAGACCGCTCGTGACACCTCCACTGATGAGATCAACCGCGTGTTGCGCCAGGCAGCGGAAAGCGGCCCGCTCAAAGGCTTGCTGGCCTACACCGAACTGCCGCACGCCAGTTGCGACTTCAATCATGACCCGCACTCGGCCATTGTCGATGGCAGCCAGACTCGCGTCTCCGGGCCGCGTCTGGTCAACCTGCTGGCTTGGTTCGACAACGAGTGGGGGTTTGCCAACCGCATGCTCGATGTTGCTGAACACTTTCTCTCCCTGACTACTCCAGCCCCCGTGAAGGACTGATATATGACCGTTCTGAAGATGACCGACCTCGACCTCGCCGGTAAGCGCGTGCTGATCCGCGAAGACCTCAACGTGCCGGTAAAAGACGGCGCGGTGAAGAGCGACGCGCGCATCCTCGCCTCCCTGCCGACCATCAAGCTGGCGCTGGAGAAGGGCGCAGCGGTCATGGTCTGCTCGCACCTGGGTCGTCCGACCGAAGGCGAATTCAGCGAAGAGAACAGCCTGGCGCCGGTTGCGGACTACCTGAGCAAAGCCCTGGGCCGCGACGTACCGCTGGTAAAAGATTACCTCGGCGGCGTTGAACTCAAGGCTGGTGAGATCGTGCTGTTCGAGAACGTGCGCTTCAACAAGGGCGAGAAGAAAAACGCCGATGAACTGGCTCAGCAGTACGCTGCGCTGTGTGACGTGTTCGTCATGGACGCCTTCGGTACCGCTCACCGCGCTGAGGGTTCGACCCATGGCGCGGCCAAGTTCGCCAAGGTCGCCTGCGCCGGCCCGCTGCTGGCGGCCGAGTTGGAAGCCCTGGGCAAGGCGCTGGGTAATCCGGCCAAGCCAATGGCCGCTATCGTTGCCGGCTCCAAGGTCTCGACCAAGCTTGACGTGCTCAACAGCCTGAGCCAGATCTGCGACCAGCTGATCGTCGGCGGTGGCATCGCCAATACCTTCCTAGCCGCAGCCGGTTTCCCAGTGGGCAAATCGCTGTACGAGGCCGATCTGGTTGAGACTGCCAAGGCCATCGCGGCCAAGGTCAGCGTGCCGTTACCGGTCGATGTGGTCGTCGCCAAAGCCTTCGCCGAAGACGCCGAAGCCACCGTCAAACTGGTGGCTGATGTGGCTGCAGACGACATGATTCTGGATATCGGCCCGCAAACTGCCGCGCAGTTTGCCGAGTTGCTGAAATCCTCGAAAACCATCCTGTGGAACGGCCCGGTCGGGGTGTTCGAGTTCGACCAGTTCGGCAACGGCACCAAGGTGCTGGCCCAGGCCATCGCCGAAAGCCCGGCTTTCTCCATTGCCGGTGGCGGCGACACCCTGGCGGCCATCGACAAATACGGCGTTGGCGCGCAGATCAGCTATATCTCCACCGGTGGCGGCGCGTTCCTCGAGTTTGTCGAGGGCAAGGTATTGCCGGCGGTTGAAGTGCTGGAACAACGCGCTAACGCATAAACAGCCTGATCATGGAGCGAGTCCCGATAATGAAACGGATTACCCTGCTGGCATTGCTCAGCCTGCTTGGCGCCTGCGTCAGTCAGCCTGCACCGTCGGATAACTGGACGCGCTGGGTGTGCGACAGCCAGACCGAAGTGCTCTGGCGTTTCGCCGACAGCAGTGCAGAGTCCGTCGATGTGCGCCTCGGCGGCGGTGATATCGTTTATCGCTTGCAGCAGGAGCCCGCTGGCTCGGGTGCGCTGTACAGTGACGGGATGTTGTCTTTTCACACCAAAGGCGAGGAAGGACTGGTCTACTGGACGGCCAAGGATGACCTGATCGGCCGTGGCTGCAAGGCACCCTGACAATGACTTGAATACAGGCCGGGTTCACTCCCGGTCTGAATGACTTGAATAGCGCCTGCCCCTGCGGCAGGCTTGCACGATTAACGAGCCCCACCGGGAGAAAGAACACCATGGCACTTATCAGCATGCGCCAGATGCTCGACCACGCCGCCGAATTCGGTTACGGCGTGCCGGCTTTTAACGTCAATAACCTCGAGCAGATGCGCGCAATCATGGAAGCGGCCGACAAGACCGATTCCCCGGTGATCGTTCAGGCTTCCGCCGGTGCGCGTAAATACGCTGGCGCGCCGTTCCTGCGTCACCTGATCCTGGCTGCTATCGAAGAATTCCCGCACATCCCGGTGTGCATGCATCAGGACCACGGCACCAGCCCTGACGTCTGCCAGCGCTCGATCCAGCTGGGCTTCAGCTCGGTAATGATGGACGGCTCGCTGAAAGAAGATGGCAAGACCCCGGCCGACTACGACTACAACGTCCGTGTCACCCAGCAGACCGTGGCTTTTGCCCACGCCTGCGGCGTGTCCGTTGAAGGTGAACTGGGTTGCCTGGGCAGCCTGGAAACCGGCATGGCCGGTGAAGAAGACGGCGTTGGCGCGGAAGGCGTGCTCGACCACAGCCAGATGCTGACCGACCCGGAAGAAGCCGCCGACTTCGTCAAGCGCACCCAGGTCGATGCCCTGGCCATCGCCATCGGCACCAGCCACGGCGCCTACAAGTTCACCAAGCCGCCCACCGGTGACATCCTCGCCATCGACCGCATCAAGGAAATCCACAAGCGCATCCCCAACACCCACCTGGTGATGCACGGTTCCTCGTCGGTGCCGCAAGAGTGGCTGGCGATCATCAACCAGTACGGCGGCGACATCAAAGAAACCTACGGCGTGCCGGTTGAAGAAATCGTTGAAGGCATCAAGTACGGCGTGCGCAAGGTCAATATCGACACCGACCTGCGTCTGGCCTCCACCGGTGCCATGCGCCGCCTGATGGCCGAGAATCCGAGCGAGTTCGACCCGCGCAAATTCTTCGGTGCCACCGTCACCGCTATGCGTGACATCTGCATCGCTCGCTACGAAGCCTTCGGCACCGCCGGCAATGCCTCGAAGATCAAACCGATCTCCCTCGAAGGCATGTTCCAGCGTTATGCCAAGGGTGAGCTGGCCGCCAAGGTCAACTGAGCCTGTTGCTGTACTGAAAGCCCCGCCGATGCGGGGCTTTTTGTTATTCGGAGGAGTCTTATGAAGAGGTTGATCGGGCTGTTCGGTGTACTCGCTGCATTGGCCGGCTGTGCCCATCAGCCACCAGTGAGCGGGCCGCCCGTTAATGTGGCGGTGGCGAGCGATCCGCAGCAGTGCGCCACCCGCGTCGAGTGCACGACCAAGACTGCGCGTACGTTGCTGTTTGTCTACGACTACGCCGCTGCCGGCGCGCCGCTGGTGCAGCGTGAAGGGCGCCTGTTGTTTACCCCGGCCGATACACCGGGCAGTGATTGGCCGGCGCTCTATCTTCGTCTGGCCGAGGCCGAGCACAGTGCGTTTGCGTTTAACGGACAATGCCGGGCGCAGGCGTGTCGGCTGACGGTGGAGCAGCTGTTGCAGATTTACCGCAGCTACCTGGCGGATCAGCCTTGTGCTTTTACTGCGGCGCTGTGCCGTTTTGAGTAGGCAGAGCGGCGAGAAACGCCAGAATTGCCGCCTGCACCCGAGGCGTGTCCTGCGGCGAGAGGATGTCGCCGGCCAGCACATGGTGTGACGGGTCCTGCGTGTCCTTGAGGGCGATCAGCTGCTTGTGCGGCGAGCCAAAGCGGGCAAAGGCCGTTTCGATGGCGGGTGCGCTGACCACCTGATCGTCCTGCGAATAGAGTATGAGAATCGGTGCGCTGATCTGCTCCAGCGGCTGCTCACGCACGTATTTCACCAGCGCCATCATAGGCAGCAGCGCCTGTACCGGGTAGCGGTGGCTCCAGTAGCGCGCTTGTTCGGCGTTGCGCGGTTGCCATTGATGTTCCGGGCCCAGCAGCAAGGGCACAAAGTGCGTCGCCCAGGGCCAGGTGAGCACGGTCGCGGCCGGGTCTTTGGGGGCAAAGTTAGGCGACACCATGATATAGGCCAGCACCTGCGGGTTATCGCCCTGCAGCGCCAGCCAAGTGGCTAGGGTGGCGCCGGTCGAGGTACCGATCACCAGCACCTGTTTACCCAAACGCTGACCGATCTGCAGGGCCTCCTGGCTGTCCTGCAGCCAGTCTTGCACGTTGGCCTCGGCCATCGCGGCGCCGCTTCGGCCATGACCGCTCAGGCGGGTGTAGAACAGGTTGGCGCCCAGTTGCCGGGCCAGTTGATCGCTCAGCGGTGCGGTTTCCTGGCGAGTGGCCGAGTAACCATGCAGGTAGATGATCGCCAGGTCGGTCTGGCGTTGGTCTGGATGGGCCCAGACGATGGTCTTTTCCGCGCCGGGCGTGATGTCCGGGTAAGGTGCTTCTGTCTCGGTCAGGTAGCGGTCGAGGTCGGCCGGCAGCTGGATCGCTGTCAGTTGGGTGTCGACGGGTGGCACGGGACCGAGGCTGAACGCCACGGCAAGCAGCGCGAGAATCAGCGCACAGAGGGGTAGGGCTTTTTTCATCGTGCGGTTCTTGTGTGAGTTGTTGTCGGCAGGATGGCTGCTGGCATTCTGCTACAGCGCTGTGGCTGCGCCTATCGCCCATTTGTGGGCTTGGTAAAACCATGTAAAACACCGGGCACGTGCAGCGCGGCGCGCTGGTCCATACTCGGGCCACCGTCGTCTCTGGATATCTGTCTGCATGCCAAGCAAATTGCGCACTCTGTTGTACTTCTTTCTGGCTGTGCTGCTGGCGAGTGTAATGGGCACTGTGCTGCAGACCCAGTTCAATCTGGCTAACCTGCAGGCGCTTGGCGCGCCCATGCCGCTTGGTGTGCGGGTGCAGACCACCTGCCTGGACCTGTTGGGCTTTAGCCCGACCTTCGCGGTGCTGGTTCTTCTCGGTTTTATCTTTGCCCTGCCAGTAGCAAGCTGGCTGGCGCGCCTCTGGCCAATGGGCCGCTGGCTGCTGTTTACCCTGGCCGGTGCGTTGGCGGTGCTAGCGGCGATGGCGCTGGCCAATGCATTGCTGCCGATGCCAACGCTGATTGGCGCCAACCGCACGTTTGCCGGCACCCTCGGGCTGATGGCCTGCGGCAGCCTGGGCGCGCTGTTATTTGCCGGACTGATGCGGCGCTCATCGCCGGTGCAATCCTGATTTATCCCTCTGCAAGCAAAAGGCCCGAATCATGCTGAATACGTCCCGCGCTCTGTTGTTGTTTGGTCTGCTTGGCAGCAGCCTGGCGCACGCCATGGATTACCGCATCGAAACCGTGACTGAAGGCCTGGAGCATCCCTGGTCGCTGGCCTTCCTGCCGGATGGCCGCATGCTGGTAACCGAGCGCGTCGGCCGCCTGCGCATCATCGAGCAGGACGGCAGCCTTAATCCGCAACCGGTTGGCGGCGTGCCTGAGGGGTTTGTCGCCGCCCAGGCCGGGCTGATGGAGGTGATCCTTGACCCGGAGTTCGCCAGTAATCAGCAGCTGTATCTGAGCTATGCATACGGCACGACCCAGGCTAACAACACCCGTCTGAGCAAGGCGCGGCTGGTCGATGGTCAGCTGCAGGATGTGCAGGTGCTGTTTACCGCACAGCCAGCTAAGTCCGGTGCTGCGCATTACGGTGGGCGCATGGCCTGGCTGCCGGATAACACCCTGGTACTGACCCTGGGCGATGGTTTCGACTGGCGCGAGCAGGCCCAGAACACCAGCAACCACCTTGGCAAGATCGTGCGCCTGAACCGTGACGGCAGTGCGCCGAAGGACAACCCGCTGGTGGGCCAGGCCGGCGCGGCGGCGGAGATCTACAGCCTGGGCCATCGTAACGTGCAGGGCATCGTCTATGACAATCAGCTGCAGCGCCTCTACAGCCACGAGCACGGCCCACGCGGAGGCGACGAGCTGAACCTCATCGAGCCCGGCAATAACTATGGCTGGCCGTTGATCACCTACGGCATTGACTACACCGGTGCGCAGATTTCGCCCTACACCGAACTGCCCGGCCTGCAGCAACCCTTACTGCACTGGACACCGTCGGTCGCTCCTTCCAGCCTGACGATTTACCGCGGGGCACTATTCCCAGAATGGCAGGGCGATCTGTTTGCTTCGACCTTGGCCGAGCGCAGTGTGCGGCGCATTCGTCTGCAGGACGGCAAGTTGGCCGGTGAGGACGTGCTGTTCGAGGAGCTGGAAGAGCGTATTCGCGATGTGCGTGTCGGTCCAGATGGTGCGTTGTACCTGCTCACTGACAGTGCAGATGGTCGGTTGCTGCGGGTTGTACCGAGCCAGTAGCTGGGGTGCCAAAAGCCGCCCTGGTTGCGTGCGGCTTGCGGCATAATCCTCGGCTTTACCGTGCATACGCCATTTTGACCATGACTCCGCTCAAATACCTGCAAGGCTACCCGGCCCCGCTGCAAGACAAGATCCGTCAGCTGATTGACGAGGAGCGCCTGGGCGATTATCTGGCGCGCTCTTACAGCGGCAAACATGCGGTTCAAAGCGACAAGGCGCTGTACGCCTATATCCAAGGTCTCAAGCAGGAGCACCTGCGCAATGCCCCGGCCATCGACAAGGTGCTCTACGACAATCGCCTCGACCTGACCCACCGTGCTCTCGGTTTGCACACGGCAATCTCGCGGGTGCAGGGCGGCAAGCTCAAGGCGAAGAAGGAAATTCGCGTGGCCTCATTGTTCCGCGAGGCCGCGCCGGAGTTTTTGCAGATGATCGTGGTGCATGAGCTGGCGCACCTGAAAGAGGCTGAGCACAACAAGGCCTTCTATAAACTCTGCGAATACATGCTGCCGGGCTACCACCAGCTGGAGTTCGACCTGCGTGTTTACCTGACCTGGCGGGAACTGCCAGGAACAGCAGGCGTGCTGTCAGCCACGTAGCAGCAGGTTGAGCTGATCCACCACCTCGGCCCATTCAGCGTCGGCTAAAAACTGTTGGCGCAGAAAGTCGGCCTGGGCTGGGTCCCAGAACGGTGCATCGGCCAGGCGGCAGTCTTCCGGCAAGGGGGAGTGGCGTTTGATAAAGAGGTCGATGCTGATCTGGTCATGCTCGAGCCCCAGTTGCTGGAACAGTGTTTCGAGCTCTTGGACGTTGGCTTGCATAGCGGTCTCCCTTTAACGCTATCGGCTGATAGCTCTTTAGTCGACCGACAGAATCTCCAACAGTTGCACACCACTGGCCACTTGCAGGGTCACTTCGTCGCCAACGGTCTTGCCAATAAGGATCAGCCCAAGGGGGCTTGCGGGCCGATTACCTGTATTGACTGGCCGTCCTGCTGCAGTTTCATCGCTGCGCCGTCCGGGCCTAGGAACAGGCATTGGCGGCGATCTTCATCGTCGCTCAACTCAATCAGTGCGCCGAGCTGGATGCCCAGTAGAGGGTCAAACGCGCGTAACACCAGGAGCTTCCAGTTCGCTAGGGTCTGACGAATGGCGGCCGCACGGCGCGCCTGCCCGGTGGCTAGATAAGACGCCTCCAGACCTAGGGTGTCGTATTTGTTTTCAGCGATATTTTCTTCATGGGTCGCCGTTTCATAGGCGGTGAGCGCCGCCTGTTGAGCCTGCAGCAGGTCATCTTCGAGGCGGGCGATTACCTGTTTCAGCAGTTCGGTCTTGTTCATGGCGGGCACTTTCTGGGCAGGCGTGCAGGGTAGCGGAAAAGCATTAGGGCGGGCAGCTACAGGTGTGCTCCCTCAAGGTCGTGCGGGTGCTGCATTAGCTAGCTGACAGGCTGGCGCTGAATGCCTTTAGCGTGGCCTCAGCCAAACTGGGTGCGGTTACGGCCTGCCGCTTTGGCTTGATACATCGCCGCGTCGGCCCGGCGAATCAGAGTTTTGGTGTCGTCTTCGTCATGGCTCAGGGCAATGCCGATACTGGCCGCGACATGCACGGTGTGTCCTTCGAGGGTCATCGGCTGATTCAGGCGGTCGAGCAGCCGTTCGGCAAGCTGCTGGACGGCCTCGGCTGACTGCACGCTTTCGCAGACCATCACGAATTCATCGCCACCCAAACGTGCCGCCAAATCACTCTCGCGCATTTGCAGGTTGAGGCGCTGGGCGACTTCAGCCAGTACCAGGTCACCAAAGCCGTGACCATATAGGTCGTTGATGGGTTTGAAACCGTCCAGATCAATCAGCATCACGGCCAGTAGCTCTTGGCGGCGCTGGTTGCGGCTTAATGCCTGGCTCAGGTGCTGCTGCAGTGCAGTACGGTTGGCAAGGCCCGTTAGTGGGTCGCGCATGGCTTGCTCGCTAAGGCGCTGGTTGGCCTCCTCAAGTGCCTGGGTACGCTCGGCCACCCGCTGTTCGAGTACCCGTTCGTTGTTTTGCAGCGCAGCCTCTCGCTGCCGTTTCAGCTCATTGAAACGCGCTGCAAGGGCGAAAGACAGCAGGATCATTTCCAGGCTTGAGCCAATTTGCATGGAATAGAGCGTCAGAAAATTCGATGGGATGATGGCGAAGTTACGCAGTGCCAGCAGCACTGCGCCGGTCAGTAACATCATCCAGGCTAGGGCAAATAAGCGTGCACCTGGCACGCGGTAGCCGACGCAGACGAAGCTGGTGAGCAGGAGCATGACCGTGACCGTCAGCCCGGTCAGCGACATGGTCTGCAAGGCACGCTGCACTGGTAACAGCAAGGTGGCCAGAACGGCCAGTGCTGTCGCGAAGCAGAGCACGACCAGTACACGATCCCAGCGTGGTAGCCACTGACGTGTGTCGAGGAAGCTGCGGGCAAATATCGCCGAGAAGAGGGCAGCCAATGTCAGGCTGACGGGCAGCATGCGGTTGCTCCAGGGAGCAGCCTGCGGCCATAGGTATTGCGCGCCGAGACCGTTGAGCGACAGTACGCTGAGGGCAAAGGCGCACATAAACAGCACATAGTTGAGAAAGGGGCGCTCGCGTAGCGCGAGAAACAGCAGAAGGTTGTATAGGCCCAGGGCAATCAGTACGCCGCAGTAGGTGGCATGCACCATGTAGCCGCGTTGGCTGTGCTGCTCGAAGTCGCTGAGCGACATCAGGCTGCCGCTCAGCGTCATGCTGCCAGCCGATTCGACGCGCAGGTACAGGGTGCGTTGCTCGCCAGGTTGCAGGGGGATGTCGAATACGGGCGTGCGGTGGCCGACGCTGCGCTCTTAGTAGGGCACGGTATCGCCAGCGCGTGATGTGCGTATACCATCTGATCCGACATCGTACAGGCGTACCTCATCCAGCGAGGGGTAGTCCAGTTCTAAGCGCCAGGTACGCGCTTGCAGGGTGTGTGAACGCAGCTGCAGGCGCAGCCAGACCGGCCCGCGGGTGTAGCCGAAGCTGAGATCCTTGCGATGACGAAAGTCGGCGTCGACCTGCCGTATATCTTTCAGGGTCAGTGTGCCGCCGGGGTCCGCCAGGTAATCGGCCAGATCATTGAGGTTTTGCGCGGGTGTATGGTCATCGAGGCGTATTTCTGCCTGGCTCAGGGGCATTACCAGCAGCAGGCAGAACGCTAGGACCAGGCTGCTTAGGCTGATCGGTAGCGATCGATTAGCGATGTTCCTGGCGGTGAGCATAGAGCGACCAGAGTGGTATGCGTGCGCTGGCATACTGGCAGAAAGCCTGCTCTAAGCGCTAGCCAATAGTGGCTGGCTACGCCGTATAGCCTGAGGTTAAGCCTCAGGTTGGCGTTTTTGCAGGTGTGAGGCCAGGGTACGTAATGGTCCGAGTTGACGGCAGATCAGCGCCAGTTGGGTTTGCACCAGTCGTTGTTGGTCATCCAGGTCTTCGCTGAGTGTTTCCAGCGCGCTGGCCAGCTGTTCTTCAGAGTCACTGTAAATGGCCACTGTGCGGTCATCACTTAGGCAGCTGGCAATCTCGTCCAGGCTAGCGGCCAAGCGACTGGCGCTGGCCAGCAGCGGGTTGTCGTTGCCGCTCAGGCTGGTTTCGCCGCGGTGCGCGCCAAGGCCCGAGAGGTAGCTCAAGAGCGTGTGCGAGAGCACCAGAAAGCGAAAGCCGATATCCGCCTCCTTACGGAAATGCCCTGGCTCCATCAGCATGTTGCCCAGCGTGGTCGACAGCGTGGCGTCGGCGTTGTGTGCGTTGCGCCGCGCCAGGCGGTAGGCCAGGTCGTCACGTTTTCCGTTGGCGTACTGAGCGATGATTTGCTGCAGGTAGCGGCTGTTGCAGCTCAGGGTGCTGGCCAGCAGGCGATTCAGGCGGCGGCCCTGCCAGTCCGGCAGGATCAGCAGCACCGCCAGTCCGGCGATCAGGCTGCCGAGCAGGGTGTCGACCAGGCGCGGGATAAACAGCCCGTAGCCGTCGCCGACCTGGTTGAAGCAGAACAGCACCAACAGGGTGATGGCGGCGGTGGCCAGGGTGTAGCGGCTGCTGCGCAGGGCAAAGAACACCACCCCGGCGACCACCGCAAACAGCGCCTGTACCAGCGGGTTGGGGAATAGGTCAAACAGCGCCCAGCCGAGTAGCAGGCCGAGCACCGTGCCGCTGATACGCTGCACCAGCTTGAGCCGGGTTGCGCCGTAGTTCGGCTGGCAGACGAACAGCGTGGTCAGCAGTATCCAGTAGCCCTGGGTCGGGTGAATCCAGTGCAGCACGCCGTAACCGGCCGCCAGTGCCAGGGACAAGCGTAAGGCGTGGCGGAACAGCAATGAGGTCGGCGTCAGCTGCAGGCGCAGGCGTTCCCAAACATCCTTGAGCGAGTGCGGTTCGCGGTCGAGCAGGCTGCTGTCCTGTTGTTCCGCCATGGCGTCGGGGTTACTGGCGTTGCCCAGTAGCGTATCCAGGCTGCGCAGGTTGCCGGCTAGCGCGCCGAGCGAGCGCAGCAGATGATGCCAGGCCGGGTTGCTCTGCACGCGCAGGTGTTCGAGGGAGTCGTGCAAGTCGTCCAGCGCCTGGTGGCACAGCTCGCGGTATTCAAACGGCTGGCGTAGCTCGATTGCTTGGGCCAGGCGCTGGCAGGCTTCGCCGTGTAGACGCAGTAAACGTTGGCAGCGGAACAGCACATCGCTGTGGAAGAACGCCTCGGCCAGTTCGTTATAAGGGTAGTGCGAAGAGCTGGCGCGCTCGTGGATATCCTGAGCGAGAAAATACAGTTTCAGGTAACGGCTGACCTTCGGCCCGGGCCGGCCATTGCCGACCCGGTGCAGGATGATTTCCTTGGCTGCATTCAGCGCCGCCACCACTCGACCGTTCTGTTTGGCCAGGGCCAGGCGGCGCTCTTCCACATCCAGCTGACGCAGCGGTTCGAACAGCGCGGCCTTGAGCGTGAGGTACTGGCCCAGCTCGCGAAACAGCCGCGCCAGGCTGTGCTGCACCGGCTGGTTGGCGAACAGCGCATTCCACAGCACCGACAGCAGGCCATACCAGGCTGCGCCCGCCACCAGCAGTAATGGCTCCTGCCAGAGGCCCGCCGCGCCGCCGCGCTGCTCCAAGCCGATCATGCTGTACACCGCGAGAATCAGCGTGGCCGCGCCGAGGGTGGCGTAGCGTTCGCCCAGCGCGCCGAGCATGGTCAGGGCAAAGCTCGACAGCGCCAGAGCGCAGACGAACAGCCAGGGGTAGGGGAACAGAAATTCCACCGCATAGGCCGCCACGCTGAAGCAGCCGAGGGTGACCAGTAGCGCCACCACCCGGCCCTGCCAGCTGTCATCGGTTTCCGCCAGGGCGCTGGCGATTATCCCGAGAAACAACGGTATCAGCGCATGCATCCAGCCCTGCGACCAGCACAGCAGCAACGCCCCGCTCAGGGCGATAAACACCCGCAGGCTGTAGCTGAATTTATCCTGGGCCCAGAGGCGACGAAACGAATGGCGCAGCGCAGTGGACGGCATGGCCCGACCTTGATCAACCGTAACAGGTAGCAGCCTAACGGAGTCTGTGTCGACTTGGCAGCCGTAAGCCGTGTTGCTACCAATTAAAATGTGGCGCCGATCGATGGGTTGGTGTGAATCACGGCGGCCGGGCTACGCTTAAACTATCCGCCATTCGCGAGGCATCTGCCGTGTTGTACACCTGTGTGCGTGGATTGCTCGTGTTGCTGCTTGTCTGCTTGTCGTGCAGGGTTTTACAGGCTCAGCCGCTGCGCTTCTACACCGAAGAATACCCGCCCATCAATTTCAGCGAGAACGGCGAACCCAAAGGGCTAGCCACTGAAGTGGTGCAAGCCATTCTGCAGCGCACCGGGCAGAGCGCACCGATCAGCGTGGTGCCTTGGGCGCGTGGGTATCAGGAGGCCTTAACCCGACCGAACACGGGCTTGTTTGTGACCATGCGCACCCGTGAGCGTGAACAGCTGTTCAAGTGGGTTGGGCCGATTACCCGCAACATCACCAGTTTTTACGCCCTGCGCCGCTCTTTCTTATCGATCAGCCGTTTAGAAGAAGCACGCGAGTACGGCGAAATTGCCGTGCCGCGCGACTGGTACAGCCACCAGCAGCTGCTGGCCGAGGGCTTCAGCAACCTCACCCCGGTAACCGGGCCGGCGCAGGTGGTAAGTATGCTCAAGCTCGGTCGGGTCAAGCTGATGGTGCTGGATAACCTGAGCATCAATGCCCTGCTGGCACAGGGCGATATCCAGGCGGATGAAGTGCAGTTGTTGTTCGACTTCATGCACAGCGACAGCTACATCGCTTTTTCCCTGCAGACGGATGATGCGTTGATCAGCCGCTGGCAGCGTGAACTCGACGCGATGAAGAGGGATGGCAGCTTTACCGCGATCCACCAGAAGTGGTTGCCGGGTGAGCCGTTGCCGCCGCTTGAGCCTGCCCCGGCGCCCTGAAAGGTCAGACGTACTGGGCTGCCGCGTAGCCGGAGGCCCAGGCCCACTGGAAGTTGAAACCGCCCAGATGCCCCGTTACATCCAGCACTTCGCCGACAAAATACAGCCCCGGTGACTTCAGCGACTCCATAGTCTTAGACGACACCTCGCGGGTATCGACGCCGCCCAGGGTAACCTCGGCGGTGCGATAACCTTCGGTACCGGCCGGCACCAGTTGCCAGTCGCCGAGATGCTCGGCAATCGTCTTGAGTTCGGCGTGGGTGTACTGCTTCATTGGTTTGGAGGCGAACCAGTTGTCGGCCAGCAACCCGGCCATCTTTTTGGTAAACAGCTCGGCGAGCAGGGTTTTCAGTTCGCTATTGGGGCGTTCGCGTTGTTGCTGATCCAGCCACTCTGGCAGGTCGATATGCGGCAGCAGGTTGATACTCACGGCATCGCCGGGTTGCCAGAATGAGGAAATCTGCAGAATCGCCGGACCGGACAGGCCACGGTGGGTGAACAGAATATTTTCCTTGAAGCTCTGGCCGTTGCAGCTCACCACACAATCCTCGACTGAGGTGCCGGACAGCTCGGTGCACAGCGCTTTAAGCTGCGGGTCCGTGAGGGTAAATGGCACCAGGCCGGCGCGGGTCGGCAGCAGCTCGTGGCCGAACTGCTTGGCCACCTGATAGCCAAAGCCGCTGGCGCCAAGGGTTGGAATCGATAGACCGCCAGTGGCGATCACCAGCGATTCGCAGCGTACCAGGCCGGCGCTGGTCTGCAGCTGATAACCACTGTCCCGCTTGCTGATCTCGCTGACCGAGGTGTCCAGGCGCAGCTCGACGCCGGCTTCATCGCACTCGCTCAGCAGCAGGCCGAGGATGTCGCTGGCCTTGTTGTCGCAGAACAGCTGGCCGAGTTTCTTCTCGTGGTACGGCACGCCATGCTTGGCCACTAGGCCGATAAAGTCCCACTGGGTGTAGCGCGCCAGGGCCGATTTGCAGAAGTGCGGATTTTCCGAAAGAAAATTGCTCGGTTCACAGTACATATTGGTGAAATTGCAGCGCCCGCCACCGGACATCAGGATCTTCTTGCCGGCTTTGTTGGCGTGATCCAGCAGCAACACCTGGCGTCCGCGCGCAGCGGCCGTCAATGCACACATAAGCCCGGCGGCACCGGCTCCGATAATCACGACCTGGGGGGTAAGCACAGCCATTTCCTCAACCTGCGACACGCGCCAAGGCTGGCGCAAAACAGCGCGCATATTAGCGCATGGCCAGTAGGGTGTGGCTGAGCCAGTGATCGACTAGGATTAGTGCTCTGCTTTCTCTGGAATCGCCGTTGATGAATGGACTGCGTGCCTGCCTGCTGTCGTGGCTGCTGTTGGCGCCTCTGTATGGCCATGCTGCAGAGACCTTGCGGTTGGTGGCGGACCCTTGGCCGCCATTCAATGACCAGACGCTGCTGAACAACGGGGTGGCCTCTGACCTGGTGACCACCGCCCTGGCCCGCGCCGGCTATACCACCAGTTATGTTCAGGTGCCGTGGGAGCGTGCGGTGCGGGGGTTGCAGCAAGAAATCTACGATGTCCTGATCAACGCTTGGTATACCGACGAGCGCGCGGTTTTTGGCCATTACTCACAGCCCTACCTGATTAACCGCATTCGTTTTCTGCAACGGAAGGACAGTCATATCAACTTCCGTACGTTGCCGGATCTGTACCCCTACAGCATCGCTGTGGTGCGCGGGTATGCCTACTCCAGTGAGTTTGATCTGGACAGTCGTTTGACCAAAGTGGGAGTGGTGGGCTTCGAGGTGGGCGCGCGGATGTTGCAGGCCCGGCGGGTGCAGCTGACCTTGGAGGATGAGCTGGTGGCGCGCTTTCACCTGAGTCGCAGCCTTGCCGGGATTCGCGATCAGTTGGAGTTTCTGCCGCAGCCGTTGAGCGAAAACGGTTTGCACATTCTGGTTAGCCGCAAGCATCCGCAGCATCAGCAAATTGCCGATGCTTTCAATAAGGCGATTGAGGACATGCGCGCCGATGGCAGCTATGCGCAGATCTTTCTGCGCCATGGGCTCTAGGAGCTAATGCTGCATCGCTAGCAGACCGCATGCACTACTGCCAGCAGTTGCGCCCGCGGCCTTGGCTCTTGGCCTGATACAGACGCAGGTCGGCCTGGTGCAGCAGGCTTTCCAGGTCATCAGGGGCGCCATGATAGATGCCAGCACTGAATGACAGTGCAGGTGCGCCGATGGCGTACTTCAAGCTGGCGCAGTGCGTGCGCAGCTGGTCGAGGGTGTCGCTGAGGGTGGCGGCGTCCTGCTGGCTGACCATGGCAAATTCTTCCCCGCCCAAGCGACCGAGCAAAGCGTCTGGGAAGGTGGCGGAAAACGCCCGAGCAAAGCCGATGAGTGCTGCATCACCACTGGCGTGACCGTGGTCATCGTTGATCCGTTTGAAAAAGTCCAGATCGAGCATCGCCACACTCAGGTCACGGCCACCGGAGCGGGCCTGCTGGAACAGCTGTTGGCCATGTTCATAAAACGCACGGCGATTATTCAGGCCGGTGAGGGCGTCGTACTGAGCCGCTTGTTTTAACGCGCGCAGCAGGTCGCGGCGCTCCAGGGTCGACATCACTCGGCAGTTGAGCTCTTCCGAGCAGAACGGTTTACGCAAAAAGTCATCGGCACCGTGCTTGATAAACTTGGCGCTGAGCGAGCCCTTGGTGTCGGCGGACAGGCCAAGAATGATCAGCTCGTGGCGTTTCATCTTCTGCCGCAGCAGTTTGACGAGGTCAAAACCGCTGAGTCCCGGCATGCTGTGGTCGACCACCAGCAGGTCGATGTCCGGCTGTTCCTTGAGGATCCTCAGGGCTTCATCGCCGTCGCAGGCCTCAATAATCTGGTAGCGATGCGGGGTCAGCACGTGGCGGATGTAGTGGCGTGTGGCATCGGAGTCCTCGGCAATGAGGATCTTCACGGTGCTGTTGCTTTCCAGGCGGTGCAGCAGGCGGAAGGCGTACTCATAGGAGTGCTGGCTTTCCTTGAGGACGTAATCGACCACGCCCTTGAGCAGCATCTGGTCGCGGCGCTGTTCGTTGTAGGTGCCGCTGAGCACGATGCAAGGCAGGTGATAGCCCATTACCACGTCGACGATTTCACCGTCCGGTGCGTCCGGCAGGTTGAGGTCGACGATCGCGGCAAAGAACAGCTCCGCCGAGGTCTCCAGCATCACCTGGGCTTCGCCCGGGGACGCACAGAAGATCGGTTGGAAGCCAGTCTCCTTGCGAAACAGATGCTCGAGAATTTTCAGCACCAATGGGCTGTCTTCGATCACCAGAATATTGCGCAAGGGTGCTACTCCTCTGTCGCCGGTCGTGTCACGGCGACCGTCTGTTTAGCGCTTATGGCAACTATAGGGTACGGATACGCAGCGAGCGGCCCTTGATTTTGCCTTCACTCAGGCACTTGAGTGCCTGCATGGCCACGACCCGTTCAACGGCGACATAGGCCTGGAAGTCGAAGATCGCGATCTTGCCGACCTGCGCGCCAGGGATGCCCGCCGCGCCTGTCAGTGCGCCGAGAATATCGCCGGGGCGCAGTTTATCTTTTCGGCCCGCGCCGATGCACAGGGTGATCATCGGTGGCTGTAATGGCGCGCCGCCCTGGTGCTTCAGGCTGCTCAGTGGGTGCCAGTTGAGCGGGGCCTTTTGCAGGGTTTCGATGGCTTGAGCACGGTGGCCTTCGGCCGGGGCCACCAGGCTCATGGCCAGGCCCTTTTCACCGGCACGGCCGGTACGGCCGACGCGGTGAATGTGAATTTCCGAATCACGTGCCAGTTCGACGTTGATCACCATGTCCAGGGCGTCGATATCCAGGCCGCGGGCGGCCACATCGGTGGCCACCAGCACCGACAAGCTGCGGTTGGCAAACATCGCCAGCACTTGATCACGGTCGCGCTGTTCCAAATCACCGTGAAGCGCTGCAGCCGAGATGCCCTTGGCGGTCAGGTGGTCGACCACTTCCTGGCATTGCTGCTTGGTAAAGCAGAAGGCCACACAGGACTGCGGGCGATAGCTGTTGAGCAGCTTGACCACCGCGTCCATGCGCTCTTCTGGCGCGATTTCGTAGAAACGCTGCTCGATCTGTGTGTCGTCGTGCAGGGCGTCCGCTTTGACCTGTTGTGGATCGCGCATAAACGTCGCGGACAGCTGCTTGATCCCGGCCGGGTAGGTGGCGGAGAACAGCAGGGTCTGTCGGCGTGTCGGGGTCTGGCTGATGATCTCGGCGATGCTGTCGTAGAAGCCCATGTCGAGCATGCGGTCGGCTTCGTCGAGCACCAGGGTGTTCAGACCGTCGAGTTTCAGCGTGCCCTTGCTCAGGTGCTGCTGGATGCGCCCCGGGGTGCCGACGATGATCTGCGCGCCATGTTCCAGGGAGCCGATCTGCGGGCCAAACGGCACGCCGCCGCACAGCGTCAGAATTTTGATGTTGTCAGCCGAGCGCGCCAGGCGACGCAGTTCCTTGGCGACCTGATCGGCCAGCTCGCGGGTTGGGCAGATCACCAGTGCCTGACAGCCGAAGTAGCGCGGATTGAGCGGGTTGAGCAGGCCGATGCCGAAGGCGGCGGTCTTGCCGCTGCCGGTCTTGGCCTGGGCAATCAGGTCCATGCCCTTGAGCATTACCGGCAGGCTCTGCGCCTGAATCGGGGTCATCTCGGTGTAACCGAGCGACTCGAGGTTCGCCAGCATGGCGGCGGAAAGCGGCAGAGATGAGAAAGCGGTGTGGGTCACGGTACAGGCCTGCTAAACGAAATGGCGTGCAGTGTAACAGGCTGAGCGCGGCGGCCTGTCTTAGAACAGATCGATGGGGTCTACGTCCAATGACCAGCGCACCGCACGGCCGCTGGGCATCTGTTCCAGTGCATGCATCCAAGTGTTGAGTAAGCGATGCAGCGGCGCGCGGGCGTTAGCCTGCACCAGCAGCTGGGCGCGGTAGCGGCCGGCGCGACGCTCCATTGGCGCGGGTACCGGCCCGAGCAGTTCGATGCCGCTGAGTTTCAGCTCGTTCAGCAACAGCTCGGCTTCCGTGCAGGCATCATCGAGAAATCCCTCAGCCTGGCCGGGCTTGTGTGCCTCGGCACGCAGTAGCGCGAGGTGGCAGAACGGCGGCAGGCCAGCACCTCTCCGTTCACTTAAAGCCTGTTCGGCGAAGGCGAAGTAGCCCTGTTCGGTCAGCTGCACCAATAAAGGATGGTCGGCCAGATGACTTTGGATAATCACCTTACCCGGTTCTTCGGCGCGCCCAGCACGACCGGCGACCTGCACGATCAGCTGTGCCATGCGTTCGCTGGCGCGAAAATCCGCCGAGAACAGTCCGCCATCGGCATCGAGAATCGCCACCAGAGTGACGCGCGGGAAGTGGTGGCCTTTGGCGAGCATCTGTGTGCCGACCAAAATGCACGGCTCACCTTTTTGCACGGTGTTGAACAGGGTGGTCATGGCCTCCTTGCGCGAGGTGCTGTCGCGGTCGACGCGCAAGACCGGCACGTCGGGGAAGAGAATCTCCAGACGTTCTTCGGCGCGCTCGGTGCCGGCGCCGACCGGTCGCAGGTCGACGTTGTTGCACTTCGGGCAGTTACTTGGCTGGCGTTCGACGTGGCCGCAGTGGTGGCAACGCAGCTCGCGTGAGCGCTGGTGCACGGTCATGCGTGCGTCGCAGCGCGGGCACTCGGACAACCAGCCGCAGTCGTGGCAGAGTAGGGTCGGAGCGAAACCGCGACGGTTGAGGAACACCAATACTTGCTGGCCGGCCTGCAAGGTTTGTGCGATGGCCTGCTGCATGGGGCCGGAGATGCCGGAATCCAGCGGTCGGCTTTTCACATCCAGGCGCAGAAAACGCGGCTGCTTAGCGCCGCCGGCGCGCTCACGCAGGTGCAGCAGGGCGTAGCGGCCACTGTGGGCGTTGTGCAGGCTTTCCAGCGAGGGCGTGGCCGAGCCCAGCACGATCGGGATGTTCTCCTGATGGGCACGTACCACCGCCAGGTCGCGGGCGTGGTAACGCAGACCTTCCTGCTGTTTATAGGAGGCGTCGTGCTCCTCGTCGATGATGATCAGCCCCGGCCGCTGCATGGGGGTGAACAGCGCCGAGCGGGTGCCGATGATGATGTCCGCCTCGCCATCGCGCGCCGCCAGCCAGGCGTCCAGGCGTTCACGGTCATTCACTGCCGAGTGCAGCAGGGCGATGCGCGCGTTGAAGCGCTGCTCGAAACGCGCCAGGGTTTGCGGACCGAGGTTGATCTCCGGGATCAGCACCAGAGCCTGCTTGCCGGCCTCCAGGGTTTCGCGGATCAGCTGCAGGTAGACCTCGGTCTTGCCGCTGCCGGTGACCCCGGCGAGAAGAAAGGCGTTGAAGCTGCCGAAACCTGAGCGGATCGCCTCGCTGGCCGCGCGCTGCTCAGCATTCAGCGGTAGCTCCGGCTGCGCCAACCAGTTGGCGTGGCGTTCGCTCGGCGCATGACGGCGCACGTCAATCTGCACCAGACCCTTTTCCAGCAGCAGGTCGAGGCTGTCCTTGTTCAGCTGCAGTTTGCTCAGCAGTGCATGGGCAACACCGTGGGGGTGCTGGGCCAGGGTTTTCAGGGCGTCGCGCTGACGCGGTGCGCGGCTCAGGCGGGGGTCGTCCAACTGCGCGCCGGCGGTGACCGACCAGAAGCGCTGTTGGCGTACTTCCGCCGGCTCGCCCTGGCGCAGCAGCACTGGTAGCGCCCAGCTCAGGGTGTCGCCCAGGCTGTGCTGGTAATACTGCGCGGTCCACAGGCACAGCTTGAACAGTGCGGGCGGCAGTGGCGATTGGGCGTCCAGTAATTGCAGGGCGGGCTTGAGCTTGTCGGCCGGCACGTCGCTGTGCTCGGTGACTTCGATCAGGATGCCGATCATTTCGCGCCGGCCAAATGGTACGCGCAGCCGCGCACCCGGCTGCAAAGCACTGCGCGGCACACCGGGCGGGGCACGGTAGTCGAACAGGCGGCGCAGCGGCGAGGGCAATGCGAGGCGCAATATGACGTCGGGCAAGCGGTGGGCTCCTGGTTGCAGGGCGCGATCTTAGCATGCTGCCAGTCGACGGCCGGCCTTGCGTCGCGGCGGTGCTCTGGTATTATCACCGGCCTATTTCCGTGCGGTACCTGACAATAGTGTCTGGTGGCGGCACGACAGCCCTGAGGAATCATCATGAAAGCCGATATCCACCCGAACTATGTAGCCGTCACCGCCACCTGCAGCTGTGGCAACGTGATCGAAACTCGCTCCACCCTGGCCAAGCCGTTGAGCCTGGACGTGTGCAACGAGTGCCACCCGTTCTACACCGGCAAGCAGAAAATGCTGGATACCGGCGGCCGTGTTGATCGCTTCAAGCAGCGTTTCGGCATGTTCGGCGCCAAGCAGTAAGCTTGCGCACAGCGACGCAGACCCACATGGGTTTCACCTCGCTACTGAAAAAGGCGTCCCTTGTGGGCGCCTTTTTCGTTTTCGGCGTTTATGCAGGCGGTGTCCTGGCGTTCTGTCCGGCGCCGGACAACCTGCCCAGTACCAAGGTGCAGCGGGTGGTGGATGGCGACACCCTGCGCCTGGTCGATGGCCGCACAGTGCGGTTGATTGGCTTGAACAGCCCGGAGATGGGCCGGCAGGGGCGTTCCGCCGAGCCGTTTGCCGAGGCTGCGCGCCAACGCCTGCAGGCGCTGGTGGCGGCCAGTGATGGTCGGGTGGCCCTGCAGCTTGGTCGACAGGCCAAAGACCACTACGGGCGCACCCTGGCCCATGCCTATGACGACCGTGGTAATAATCTGGAAGCGCAGCTACTCGCCGAGGGCTTGGGCTATCAGGTGGCGGTTGCACCTAACCTGGCGCTGGTGCAGTGCCAGCAAGCCGCCGAGCGCAGTGCGCGGCAGGCACGTGCCGGGCTCTGGCAGCATTCTCCAGTGCTAGCGCCTAAGCAGTTGAGCCGTGGCGGCTTTGCCTTGCTCCGTGGGCAGGTGCAGCGTATCGAACGCAATGGCGGCGGTCTGTGGCTGGAAATGGGCGATTCGCTGGTGCTGCAGATCGCGCCCAAGGCGTTGGGCAATTTTGATTTGCGCGCGGTCGAAAGCCTTGAAGGCCGCCAGGTCGAGGCTCGTGGCTGGGTGATCGACCGTTCAAGGCGTGGCGGCTTGCGCGCGGGGCAGGCTCGCTGGATGCTGCCATTGACTGATAAGGCTATGTTGGAGGCCCTGCCATGATCGTGCGTGTACTGACGCTCTCTGTCCTGTTGGTACAGTTGGCCGGCTGTGCGGTCAATCCGGCCACTGGCCGCAGCGATTTCGTGATGATGAGCGAGCAGCAGGAACTCGACCTCGGGCGCCGCTACAACCAGGAAATCCTCAAAGAAAACCCGCGCTACGCCGATGAGAAGCTGCAGGCCTACGTGCAGCAGGTCGGTGAGCGGGTGGCGAAGAATAGCCACCGCAACCAGCTGGCCTATCAGTTCACTGTGGTCGACAGCCCGGATATCAACGCCTTTGCCCTGCCGGGCGGCTACATCTATATCCATCGCGGGCTGCTGGCCTATCTCAGCTCGGAAGCCGAACTGGCCGCCGTGCTAGGTCATGAGGTCGGCCACGTCACCGCGCGGCACAGTGTGCAGCAGCAAAGCCAGTCCACTGCCTGGGGCTTGCTCGGCCAGGCCGTGGCGATTGGCACTGGCGTGGGTGCCGCTGCCGATGTCACCGGCGTGCTGGGCAGTGCCGTTGTCCGTGGTTATGGCCGCGACATGGAGTTGGAGGCCGATGGTCTGGGTGCGCAGTACCTGGCGCGCAGCGGTTATGACCCGCAGGCGATGATCGAAGTGGTCAAGGTGCTGAAAAATCAGGAAGACTTTGCCCGCGACCAAGCTAACGCGCGCGGTGAGGCGCAACCTGCGGGTGGCTACCACGGGCTGTTCGATACCCATCCGGATAACGACCGGCGTTTGCAGCAGGTGCTGGGCCCGGCGCGGGCCTTGGCTACCGGTCAGCAGGAGGTCAATCGCGAGGCCTTTCTCAAACGCCTTGAAGGTCTGCCCTTTGGAGACTCCGCCGAAACCGGTGTGCGTCGCGGCCAGCGCTTCTACCATGCCGATCTGAACTTCACCCTGGCGTTCCCCAATGGCTGGAGCCTGCTCAATCGCCCGGATGCGCTGATCGGTCACACCG
The DNA here is from genome assembly GCF_012985775.1 of Pseudomonas sp. WS 5011. Lineage (NCBI taxonomy): Bacteria > Pseudomonadati > Pseudomonadota > Gammaproteobacteria > Pseudomonadales > Pseudomonadaceae > Pseudomonas > Pseudomonas sp. WS 5011. Next base: position 37,042 of record NZ_JAAQXA010000003.1, on the reverse strand, counting down.
CCGACCAGCAGGCGTTTATCGCCATGACCCTGGAAGATAACCCGCAGCAACTGACGCCGGCTGAACTGTTGCGCCAGCGCGTCGGCGGTCAGCGGTTGGTGGCAGGCGTCGAGTTGCAGCAGGCTGGTCTCAAGGGCTATAGCGCGGTGATTCCAGGCACTGCCGCCAAGCGCGTGGCGGTTATCCAGCATGGTGCGCGGGTTTACCTGTTTGTCGGAGCGGTACGTGGTCGCGCCTCGCTGGAAACTCAGGATGAGCAGTTTCTCAGCGTGATCAAAAGCTTTCGGCCGATGACTAGCTCCGAGTTCCAGCAGGCGCAGCCGCTGCGCTTGCAGATGGTCAAGGTCAAGCCGGGACAAACCATCGAGGCGCTGGCCAAAGGCAGCAAATTGCCGGGGGATGCGCTGAAGACCCTGCGCCTGCTGAATAACCTCTACCCATCAGGGCAGCCGCGTGCTGGCGACTGGCTGAAGGTCGTGCGCTAGGGCTGGCGTGTCCATCCGGACTCGTCAGTCTTGTGCAGCTGTATACAACTTGCGTATCCTCGCCGCCTGCCTGTTCAACAGCCCAAAGCGGAAATGCCAACATGTCTGATTTGAAAACAGCCGCTCTCGAATACCATGCGAATCCTCGTCCGGGTAAGCTGAGTGTCGAGCTCACCAAGCCCACCGCAACTGCGCGCGATCTGTCCCTGGCCTATAGCCCAGGTGTCGCTGAGCCTGTGCGCGAAATCGCGCGTGACCCGGAGCTGGCGTACCGCTACACCGGCAAAGGCAACCTGGTGGCAGTGATTTCCGACGGCACCGCTATTCTCGGCCTGGGCGACCTGGGCCCGCTGGCTTCCAAGCCGGTGATGGAAGGTAAGGGCGTGCTGTTCAAGCGTTTTGCCGGCATCGATGTATTCGATATCGAAGTCGAGTCTGAAAGCCCGCAGGCATTTATCGACACCGTACGCCGCATCTCGATCACCTTCGGTGGCATCAACCTAGAAGACATCAAGGCCCCCGAGTGCTTTGAAATTGAACGCACGCTGATCGAACAGTGCGACATTCCAGTGTTCCACGATGACCAGCACGGCACCGCGATCGTGACTGCGGCCGGCATGCTCAACGCCCTGGAAATCGCAGGTAAAACACTGCCAGAGGCCAAAATTGTGTGCCTGGGTGCTGGCGCAGCCGCAATCTCCTGCATGAAGCTGCTGGTGAGCATGGGCGCCAAGGTCGAGAACATCTTTATGATCGACCGCAAAGGCGTGATCCACGCTGGCCGCGATGACCTCAATCAGTACAAAGCTGTGTTCGCCAGCGAAACCACCAAGCGCACCATGGCTGATGCCCTGGACGGTGCCGATGTCTTCGTCGGCCTGTCGGGTGCCAACCTGCTGGCGGCTGAAGACCTCAAGCGCATGGCGCCTAATCCGATTGTGTTCGCTTGCTCCAACCCTGACCCGGAAATCAAACCGGAGCTGGCGCGCGAAGTGCGCAGCGATGTGATCATGGCTACCGGTCGTTCCGACTACCCGAACCAGGTCAACAACGTACTGGGCTTCCCGTTCATCTTCCGCGGTGCGCTGGACGTTCGCGCGACCCGTATCAACGAGGAAATGAAGATCGCCGCAGCCCTGGCGTTGCGTGATCTGGCCAAGCTGCCGGTGCCCCAGGAAGTCTGTGACGCTTACGGCGGCATTGCCCTGTCGTTCGGTCGCGAGTACATCATTCCGAAGCCGATGGACCCGCGCCTGATCACTGTGGTCTGCGATGCTGTGGCCAAGGCCGCGATTGAAAGCGGTGTGGCGACTCTGCCGTATCCGAAGCATTACCCGCTGCAGTCGGTAAACGACGTGTTCAACGGCTAATGGCTTAGCTCAAGAGCAATAAAAAACCCGCTAAGGCGGGTTTTTTATTGGCGCGATTTCCGGTTTGCTAAGCCGCTGCTTAAGGTGCCGAGTGGCTTAGAACAGGTCGATCGGCGCCGATTCGTCAGCGGGTAGCGGGCTACCCGGGATGTAGGTGCCCGGCTCAAACTCACCCATGGGCGGTGGTGAGTCCTCACTTTTGAACAGTTCGAAATAGGCTTCCGGTGTATCCGGTGTAGCGGCGCGACCGCTGTGGGGATCGATACGCAGGGTCAGCAAACCTTCGGGTTCGGCCAGTAGATGGCTTGGCTTGTCCTTCAGGGCAGCAGCCATGTAGCTCATCCAGATCGGCAGGGCTACAGTGCCGCCATACTCATTGCGACCCAGGCTTTCCGGTTGATCAAAGCCGCCCCAGACCGTGGTGATGTAGTCGGCGTTATAACCAGAGAACCAGCTGTCTTTTGATTCGTTAGTGGTGCCAGTTTTGCCTGCCAGGTCATCACGGCCCAAGGCCATGGCGCGGCGCCCCGTGCCGCGTTTGATCACATCTTGAAGCATGCTGGTCATGATGTAGGCGGTGCGCCCATCAATTATCTGCTCGGCAAGTACCGGCTCAGGCGGCAGAGGTTGGTCGCCTGTGCTGAGTTGTATCGTGCTGTTTTGTTCTGCGCGCTGAGCGATGCCAGTAGGTGTTTGCGCTGGGTTGGCGTTGAACAGCTGTTTGCCAGTGCGATCCTCAATCCGTTCGATCAGGTAGGGCTCGGTCTTGTAGCCGCCGCTGGCAAACACGCTCCAGCCTTCGGCGATTTCCATTGGGGTCAGGCTTGCGGTGCCAAGCGCCAATGACAGGTTGGGCGGCAGGTCCTTTTTGTCAAAACCAAAACGCTCGATATAGCTCAAGGTGCTGGCAATGCCGAGGTCTTGCAGCAGGCGAATCGATACGAGGTTGCGCGAGCGGTACAAGGCTTCGCGTAGGCGGATCGGACCCAGGAAGGTGTTGTTGTCATTCTTCGGTCGCCAAACCTGCGACAGCGCGTCATCGGTGAACACAATTGGCGCGTCATTCACCAGGGTGGCGGCGGTGTAGCCTTTATCCAGCGCGGCGCTGTACACGAAGGGTTTGAAGCTCGAGCCGGGTTGGCGCTTGGCCTGGGCGGCACGGTTGTAGTTGCTCTGCTCAAAAGAGAATCCGCCCACCAAGGCGCGAATGGCACCGTTGTTCGGATCCAGGGAAACAAGAGCGCTTTGTGCTGCGGGCAACTGAACGAAGCGCAGGCTTCCATCGTCCTGAGGCTGCACACGAATCAGGTCGCCTATCTGGCTCACATCGGCAGGCTGTTGTGGGCGTGGACCAAGGCTGTTGGTGTTAAGGAATGGTCGCGCCCACTTCATGCTGTCCCAAGCCACGGCCTGTTCTTCGCCGTTACGCAGCAGGACCATAATTCCGCTTTTCTCTACGCCGGTAACAATGGCCGGTTCCAGGCCGCCGAGAGAGGTCTGCTTGCTCAGTTCGGTTAACCAATTTTCTTTGGTCATGCCGGGTAGTCGGCTTTCTGGTCCGCGATAGCCGTGGCGCTGGTCGTATGTGATCAAGCCTTCGCGTACGGCCGTATTGGCCGCCAGCTGCAGATCGCTCGGTACCGTGGTGGTGACATTAAAGCCTTCGGTGTAGGCCTCGCTGCCGTAGCGCCCGACCATCTCAGCTCGCGCCATTTCGGCTATGTAAGGCGCTACCAGCTCGGGCGTTGGCACGTGGTAACTGACATTGATCGGCTCGGCGAGCGCCTCTTTGTAGCGCTGCTGGTCAATGCGACCCAGGCTGAACATGCGCCCGAGAATCCAGTCGCGGCGCTCAAGGGCGCGTGTCGGGTTGACTAGAGGGTTGAAGCGCGAAGGCGCTTTAGGCAGTCCGGCAATCATGGCCATCTGTGAAAGAGTGACATCGCGAATGGACTTACCGTAATACACCTGAGCGGCTGCTTCGATACCGTAGGCGCGATTACCGAGGTAAATCTTATTCACATAAAGTTCAAGAATTTCGTTCTTACTAAGCTCTCTCTCAATTTGCAGAGCTAGAAGTATCTCGTTGATCTTGCGTGAGAAACTTCTTTCACTGGTCAGGAAAAAGTTCTTCGCCACCTGCATGGTGATGGTGCTGCCACCACTCTGGATTTGCCCGCTTTTTAAGATTTGCGTCGCAGCGCGCATCAGGCTGGTCAGGTCGACGCCATAATGATTGGCAAAGTTGTCGTCTTCGGCTGCCAGCAGCGCGCTGATGAAGTCTTGGGGAATGTCTTCGAAGGCGATGGGCGAGCGGCGCATTTCACCGAATTCGGCAATCAGCTTGGCGTCGCTGCTGTAAACGCGCAGAGGAATCTGCAGCTGAATACTGCGCAATGATTCGACGGATGGAAGGCTGGGGCTAAGATAGAGAAAGGCCCCGCTGAAACTGAGTACCAGACCACAAAAAGCGGCGAGGCTAGACCAGCAAAAAAAACGCAAAAGACGCATCAAGATTTTTGGATTTCCAGATAAAAGAACGGGTTAAGCGAAACACAAGGTTAAAAGAGAAAAACTGATCACATTATAAGCGGTTTTTTTGCCGGGTAGCCATTTGCGCTTCTGTCAAGACTGTTATTTAATGTGAAAAAACATAAATAGTCCGTAAGTCGCGGATGCCAATAGGAAATCGGTCGTGCTAGGGCTCTTCAATAAGAAAGCGAATACGCTACTCGGGATCGATATCAGTTCGACCTCCGTCAAGCTCCTCGAATTGAGCCGCTCCGGAAGCCGCTACAAGGTAGAGGCTTACGCAGTCGAACCGCTCCCGCCAAACGCGGTGGTCGAGAAAAACATCGCCGAGCTGGAAGGTGTGGGTCAGGCCCTTTCACGTGTGCTGGCGAAGGCTAAGAGCGGTGTAAAAACCGTCGCCGTCGCGGTTGCCGGGTCTGCAGTTATTACCAAGACCATCGAAATGGAAGCCGGGCTTTCTGATGATGAGCTTGAAAACCAACTGAAGATCGAAGCCGACCAGTACATCCCCTATCCCTTAGAAGAAGTTGCCATCGATTTCGAGGTGCAGGGCACATCCCCGCGTAATGCCGATCGAGTTGAGGTGCTGCTCGCAGCATGTCGCAAAGAGAACGTCGAGGTTCGTGAGGCCGCTCTTGCGCTTGCTGGTCTCACCGCCAAAGTGGTTGATGTTGAGGCTTATGCCCTGGAACGCGCCTACGGTTTGTTGATTGACCAATTGGGTGGTGGTCGGGATGAGCTGACCGTAGCGGTTGTCGACATTGGCGCCACCATGACCACGCTCAGTGTTCTCCACAACGGCCGCACCATCTACACCCGCGAGCAACTGTTTGGTGGCAAGCAGTTGACCGAAGAGATTCAGCGCCGTTACGGCTTGTCAGTTGAAGAGGCAGGCCTTGCCAAGAAGCAAGGCGGCTTACCGGATGACTACGACAGCGAAGTGTTACAGCCTTTTAAAGAAGCCGTGGTGCAACAAGTCGCTCGATCGCTGCAGTTCTTTTTCGCTGCAGGTCAATTCAATGATGTCGACTTCATCCTGCTGGCAGGCGGTACTGCCTCGATTCCAGACCTTGACCGTTTGATTCAGCAAAAAATTGGTACTCAGACATTGGTCGCTAACCCATTCGCCGAAATGGCGTTGAGTGGAAAGGTCAACGCTGGCGCGCTCGCCAGTGATGCGCCAGCCTTGATGATTGCCTGTGGTCTGGCAATGAGGAGTTTCGACTAATGGCGCGGATTAACCTTTTACCTTGGCGCGAGCAGCTGCGCGAAGAGCGCAAGCAGCGCTTTCTAGCAACACTTGCTGGTGTGCTTATCGTAGCAGCAGGCGCTGTATTTCTTGGTGATCAATATTTGAGCGGTGCGATTGAGCAGCAAAATGCACGAAATGAATTTGTGCGTAAGGAAATTGCTGTTCTAGATGCACGCATTAAAGAAATTAGTGAGCTGAAAACTCGGCGAGAGCAGCTTCTTGAACGTATGAAAATTATTCAGGATTTACAGGGTAATCGGCCGATTATTGGTCGTGTCTTCGATCAGCTGGTTCGCACATTGCCGGATGGCGTCCATTTCACTGGTGTGAAAATGACAGCGAAGAATATTGATATTGTTGGTGCAGCTGAGTCTAACAACCGCGTATCCAATCTGATGCGTAATTTAGATGCTTCGGATTGGCTAACCGCACCAAATCTGACTGAAGTTAAGTCAGTAACTGCTGGCGCTGTTGATCAGGCTAATGTATTTAAATTGAGTGTCCAGCAAACTCAGCCTGGGTTAGCGGCAGAGGAGGCTAAGCAATGAGCCTTAATGATTCGCTAGAGAATTTGCGAAAAATTGATTTTAGTGACCTCGATTTTAATAATGTAGGATCTTGGCCTGCCGCAGTAAAATTTATTGCTGGCCTAGTCCTGTTTATAGCTATTGTAGCGCTTGGGTACAATTTTCATTTGAAAGATCTCCAAGCTGAGTTGGAGCTACAGCAGAGTCAGGAGCTTTCTCTTAAAGAGCAGTTCTCGAGTAAAGCTTATCAAGCAGCCAATCTGGATGCTTATAAGGAGCAGATGCAGGAAATGGAGGTTTCATTTGGAGCTTTATTAAAGCAGCTACCGAGTGATACTGAGGTTCCGGGGCTATTAGAAGATATCACGCGCACAGGGTTAGGAAGTGGTCTGGAGTTTGAGGAAATAAAGCTTCTGCCCGAAGCTACGCAGCAGTTTTACATAGAGTTACCGATTCAGATTAAAGTTGTAGGTGCTTATCATGATCTTGCTACGTTTGTAAGTGGTGTTGCTAGCTTACCTAGGATTGTAACCTTGCACGACTTCGATCTAGTTCCTGTTGAAATTGACGGTGTTGCGACTCTGAGAATGAGCATCTTGGCGAAAACCTATCGCTACAACGATAAAGGGGGGGCAAAATGAGATTATATCTACCCTTTGTGTTCTGTTTTTTTGTGTTGATTAGCGGCTGTGGTGTTAGTCGAGATTTTTCCGATCTACAAACTTATATGGATGAAGTTCGTACGCGTCCCAAGGGTTCAATCGAACCATTGCCAAAATTCCAGCCATATGAAAGCTTTACTTATGGTGCGGCTTCTTTGCGCAGTCCTTTTCAGCCGCCAGTAAAAATTGACTTGGCTAGTCGACAGAAAGGGTCAACCGATGTCAAGCCGGATGAATCAAGGGTCAAACAGTTTCTCGAGGACTTTAATATAGAAACGTTCCAGATGGTTGGAACGTTAGCTAATGATAGTGGAACCTTTGCGTTGATTAGTGGTTCGAGTGGCGTTCATCGGGTGCGTGTCGGCGACTATCTAGGTCGTAATCACGGGCGTATTTTGGCCATTGACGAAGCAAAAATTGATGTTGTTGAGATTGTCCCAGATGGTGAGGGCGGTTGGTTGGAGCGTCCGCGCAGCCTCTCCCTTAAGGAGCGCTCTTAATTGAGCGAGTTAGCTATTATGAATAATAATCGGTCTGCCCAACGGAACCTCCTAATGAATAGCTCTTTTTCGCGTCTTAGCCTTTCTCTTTCAGCGGTGATATTTTCACCTTTTCTTTTAGCCGCTGATTTGCAAACACTTGATGTGGCTGCTTTGCCTGGCGATAGAGTGGAGCTGAAGCTGACTTTTGACGAGCCAGTGCTTGCCCCTCGGGGTTATACAATCGAGCAGCCTGCGCGCATCGCCCTTGATTTGCCAGGTGTGGCGAACAAGCTAGGCGTGAAGAATAAAGAGCTGGGTGTGGGCAATGCCCGAAGTGTTACTGTGGTTGAGGCGAAGGATCGCACTCGTTTAATTATTAATCTTACTAATTTATCGCCGTATAGCACTCGGGCTGAAGGTAATACACTTTTTGTAGTAGTGGGGGAAGGTACCCAAGCCTCGGCTTCAGCACCTGTGCAGGCAGCTGCTCCTGTTGCTGCGTCCTCAAAAATTTATGCGTCGCAAGAAAGAGCTATTAGCAATATAGATTTCCAGCGCGGTGAGCAGGGCGAAGGTAATGTTGTTATTACATTGTCTGATGCTTCTGTGAGTCCTGATATTCAGGATCAGGGTGGTAAAATTCGATTGAATTTTTCTAAAACACAGCTTCCCGAGGCGTTACGCGTTCGTCTGGATGTTAAGGACTTTGCAACGCCTGTGCAGTTTGTGAGTGCTGCGGGTTCTGATGGGCAAGCCAATATTATTATCGAGCCGACAGGTAGCTATGATTATCTTGCTTACCAGACAGATAATAAGTTGACACTTAGTATTAAGCCTTTGACCCAGGATGAAGTGGATAAGCGTAAAAGTGAAAGTTTTGCCTATACGGGTGAAAAGCTTTCGCTGAATTTTCAAGATATTGATGTTCGCTCTGTGTTGCAGTTGATTGCAGATTTCACTGACTTGAATCTGGTAGCTAGTGATACGGTAGCAGGCAATATTACTCTGCGTTTGCAGAATGTTCCTTGGGATCAGGCGTTGGACTTGGTTTTGAAGACCAAGGGATTAGATAAGCGTAAGGTTGGCAACGTATTGTTGGTTGCACCTGCTGATGAGATTGCTGCTCGTGAGCGGCAAGAGCTCGAGGCGCAGAAGCAGATTGCCGAGTTGGCACCTTTGCGCAGGGAGTTGATTCAGGTTAATTATGCAAAAGCATCGGATATGGCGAAGTTATTCCAGTCCGTAACCAGTGCAGATGGCACTGCAGATGATCGTGGATCTATAACTGTAGATGATCGTACTAATAGCATTATTGCCTATCAAACGCAGGATCGTCTCGACGAGTTGCGTCGAATTGTTGCTCAGCTAGATGTTGCTGTTCGTCAGGTAATGATTGAAGCTCGCATAGTTGAAGCAAACGTTGATTACGACAAGGCGCTAGGTGTGAACTGGCGCGGCGCCAGCGTAGGCGATACAAGCTATGTCGTAAGCGGTCGAGGTGGTAATCGCGTGGGTGCTCCGGGATATGGTCAGAATATTCCTAATGTCCAAAATCCAACGCCTTCCTTAGGAAACTTTGTGGATATGGGGGCTGCCGGTGCAACTTCTGGATTTGGTATTGGTTTTATTACTGACAATACTATTCTTGATCTTGAGCTTTCAGCGATGGAGAAGACCGGTAATGGTGAGGTGGTTTCTCAACCTAAGGTTGTTACTGCGGATAAAGAAACAGCAAAAATATTGAAGGGATCCGAGGTTCCTTATCAGGAGGCTAGCTCCAGCGGTGCCACCAGTACTTCATTCAAAGAGGCGGCACTGTCACTTGAGGTTACGCCGCAGATCACTCCCGATAATCGAATTATTATTAAGGTTAAAGTGACTAAAGATGCTCCTGATTTTTCCCAGGCAGCTTCAACTGGTGGTGTGCCTTCTATTTCTAAAAATGAAGTTAATGCCAAGGTTCTTGTCTCTGACGGCGAAACAATAGTTATTGGTGGAGTGTTCACTAATACTCAGTCTAAGTCAGTTGACAAGGTTCCCTTCCTTGGTGATGTTCCTTATATTGGGCGTTTTTTCAAGCGTGACCTGGTGCAGGATAAAAAGTCTGAGCTATTGATATTCCTGACGCCGCGCATCATGAACAATCAAGCTATTACGGTGAGTCGCTGATTCGGTGCGTAATTTGATCCTTGTAGGCCCGATGGGGGCTGGTAAAAGCACCATCGGACGCCTTCTTGCCAAAGAATTGCGGTTGTCGTTCAAAGACTCTGATAAAGAGATCGAGCAGCGTACGGGCGCGGATATTCCTTGGATCTTTGATGTTGAAGGTGAGCAGGGATTTCGTGAGCGTGAGCAGGCGGTGATCGCAGACCTTTGCGATGTCGACGGTATGGTGCTTGCTACTGGCGGCGGTGCGGTAATGCGTGCTGAAAACCGTATTGCCCTCAGGCGCGGTGGTCATGTGGTTTATCTGCATGCGTCTGTCGAGCAGCAGGTGGATCGCACTTCACGTGATCGAAATCGTCCGCTATTGCGGGCGGCGGATCCAGGTAAGGTTTTGGCTGATCTGTTGGCAGTTCGTGATCCGCTTTACCGTGAAATTGCCGACGTAGTAGTCGAAACCGACGAGCGTCCGCCTCGTATGGTGGTACAAGAGATACTAGAGCGTCTTGAGGCGCTTTCTCCCCGTTAAAGCGCAGGCTGAACTGCGCTATCCTAGGCCCCTTTGAAACTTGGGGGCTCTATGCAAACTCTTCATGTCGATCTTGGTGAGCGCAGCTACCCGATCTATATCGGTGGCGAGCTGTTGGCTCATGATGATGTGTTGGCGGCCCACATTATTGGGCGTCAAGTCGCGATCGTAACCAATGAGACAGTTGCTCCCCTATATCTCGCAGCGCTTGAGCGCTCGCTTACTGGTTTTGCCGTAACTTCTGTGGTTTTGCCTGATGGCGAAAGTTACAAAACCTGGGAAACCCTGCAGCTGATTTTTGACGGGTTGCTAGGTGCACGGCATGACCGGCGTACGACCGTGATTGCTCTTGGGGGCGGCGTAATTGGTGATATGGCGGGGTTTGCAGCGTCGTGTTACCAGCGCGGTGTCAATTTCATCCAAGTGCCAACAACATTGCTGTCTCAGGTCGATTCGTCGGTTGGCGGCAAAACCGGGATCAACCACCCGTTGGGTAAGAATATGGTGGGTGCCTTTTACCAGCCGCAAGCTGTGTTGATCGATACTGCTACGCTCGCTACCTTGCCCGCTCGAGAATTGTCAGCCGGTTTGGCTGAGGTGATTAAGTACGGTTTGATCTGTGATGAGCCCTTCCTGTCCTGGCTTGAGGCGCATATGCCAGCATTGCGCGCGCTAGATCAGGAGGCCCTGACTGCTGCAATTGCTCATTCCTGCGCGGCCAAAGCCCGTGTGGTTGCGGCGGATGAGCGTGAGTCAGGTGTGCGCGCTACGTTGAATCTTGGGCACACCTTCGGCCATGCCATCGAGACGCACCAAGGCTATGGTTCGTGGCTGCATGGTGAGGCGGTGGCGGCGGGTACTGTCATGGCGTTGGATATGTCTGAGCGGTTGGGCTGGATTAGCAAGCTCGAGCGCGAGCGTGCTGTTCGGTTGTTTATGGCTGCAGGGTTGCCGGTTGTTCCACCTGGGGATATGACGCCTGAGGATTTTATGGAGCATATGGCGGTCGACAAGAAAGTCCTTGATGGCAAGCTGCGTCTGGTGTTGTTGCGTGGTTTGGGTGAGGCGGTTGTAACCGGTGATTTTCCCCGGGAAATTTTGAATGCCACGCTGAACGCAGACTATGCGGCGCAGCTGGCTCAGCTTAAAAATTAACGAGTGTCCCATGACAAGTCTGCATGCTGACGAGGCGTTTCTCGATCATTATCACTTCACCCACGACCCTTTTGCTTCGAGGGTGCCGGGGTTCAAGTTTTTCCCTGCCCAGCGCAAGCCAGTGCTCGGTCAGTTGCACCATCTGGCGCGTTACAGTCAGTTGTTGTTGGTGGTCAGTGGGCCGGAAGGCAGTGGCAAGACCCTGCTCCGCCAGGCGCTGGTAGCGAGTACCAATAAGCAGGCAGTGCAGAGTGTTGTTGTGTCCGCCAAGGGCGCTTCGGATCCCGCGAGCATTTTGCGTCAGGTCGCGCAGGGGTTGCAGGTGCAGCGGCCAGAGCTGCCGGCCATTCTTGCGCAGGTTGGGCAATTAGCGCTGACCGGACAGGAAGTCTATGTGCTGGTGGATGATGCTGAAGATCTCAGTGATGCGGCCTTGACCAGCTTGCTGAGTCTGGCGGTTGGCAATGCGGAAGGGCGTCCGCATGTTTTTCTGTTTGCTGATTCGCAGTTGCTGCCGCGGCTTGAGCGTGTGGCTGCGGGTGATGAGTGCTTTCATGTCATCGAGTTGCAGCCCTACAGCGAGGATGAGACGCGCGAGTATTTGGCTCAGCGTCTTGAGGGTGCGGGGCAGGGCATTGAGGTGTTGAGTGATGACCAGGTTGCCGATATTCATGAGCAATCTTCCGGCTGGCCGGGCGTAATCAATCAGGTTGCGCGCGAGTCGCTGGTTGAGGCGATGTTGGCGCAGCGCGGTGCTGCAAGTCGTGGTGGTTTTTCCTTCAGTTTGCCGCGCAAGCATTTGCTGGCCCTTTGTGTGGTGGCGATCGGCGTGCTGGCTGCCTGGTTTATGCAAGGTCGGGTGGTTGAGGATATTGATACGCCGGTGATTGCACAGTTGCCACTCGGTGAAACTCCCCCGTCTGTCGTGGTAGCGGAGCCAGGTGCGACAGCTGCTCCGGCGGTTGCGCCGGCGATTCAATTTGAGGGTGCCAATCAGCCACTGCCGCTGCCTTTGGTGGGCGAAGCGCAGCCGGTGATTCGTGAGCCTTTGGCGCAGGCCGCCGGTTTGAGTGGCGCTGAAGAAGCTGACGCTGCGGGTGTGACAGGCGCTGCGGATATCGTGCCTGAGCCGGTAGTGTCAGCAAGTGTTCCGGTGGCGCCAGTTGTGCCTGAGCCGGTTAAGGTGGCACCTGTGGTTGCGCCGCCTGCTGCGCCTGTGGTCAAACCGGTTGCACCAGTGGTCACAGCGGCACCGTCGCCAGCAAAGCCGAAAGCTCCGCCCCCTGCGGCCAAGCCGGCTGCTGGTGGCGATTGGTATACCGCACAGGCGGGCTCGCGTTATACCCTGCAGATTCTTGGCGCGCGGTTGGAAAGTGGCGCGCAGGCTTTTGTAAAAGCGAATGGCGCGGATTACCACTATTTCAAGAAGCAGCATCAGGGTAAGCCGCTGTACGTAGTGACCTATGGCAGTTTTGCCACACGTGATGCGGCGCAGGCGGCCTTGCGTACCCTGCCTGCAAAAGTGCAGGCTGGTAAGCCCTGGCCGCGTAACTTTGCTGGTATTCAGCAAGAAATTGCCCAGGCGCGCTAGCTGATACACTCCAGCGCTTGCGCTGACCGGTCGGTCGCTACCACGACCTTCCGGTCTTATCCTTCGTTTTCGCGACATATTTTTTCAAGGCATCGTCACTAAGATTTGTGACGGCCTAGGTGGGTATGTACAATGACTGCCCTTTCGCCTGCGCAAAGCTGGGGCCTAGTCCTGCGCGCATGGTAAGTGGTTGAATTAGAAAGTAATTGCCTTGTGATAGGCCGTCTGGTGAGAGTCCCTATGAAAGCAGGTTTGTACCGTCCTGATGAGTTCAAGGATAACTGCGGCTTCGGCCTTATCGCCCATATGCAGGGTGAGGCTAGCCATCACCTGCTGCAGACCGCGATTGAAGCCCTGACATGCATGACCCACCGTGGCGGGATCAACGCCGACGGTAAGACCGGTGACGGTTGCGGTCTGCTGATCCAGAAGCCTGATGCTTTCCTGCGGGCCATGGCCCAGCAGCACTTTGCCGCCGAGCTGCCTAAGCAGTACGCCGTCGGCATGGTGTTCCTCAACCAAGATCCAGTGAAGGCTGAAGCGGCCCGCGAAAACATGAATCGCGAGATTCTTGCTGCCGGCCTGAGCCTGGTCGGCTGGCGCAAAGTGCCAATCGACACCAGCGTACTCGGCCGCTTAGCGCTTGAGCGTCTGCCACAGATCGAGCAGGTGTTTATCGGCGGCGAAGGTCTGTCCGATCAGGAGTTTGCGATCAAGCTGTTCAGTGCCCGTCGTCGCTCATCGGTGGCCAACGCCGCAGACAGCGATCACTACATCTGCAGCTTTTCGCACAAGACCATCATCTATAAAGGTCTGATGATGCCGGCCGACCTGCAGCAGTTCTACCCGGACCTGGGTGATGAGCGTCTGCAGACCGCCATTTGCGTCTTCCACCAGCGCTTCTCTACTAACACCCTGCCAAAGTGGCCGCTGGCTCAGCCCTTCCGCTTCCTGGCGCACAACGGTGAAATCAACACCATCACCGGCAACCGTAACTGGGCGCAGGCGCGCCGTATGAAGTTCGCCAACGACCAGATCTTTGATTTGGATGAGCTCGGCCCGCTGGTCAACCGCGTGGGTTCCGACTCCTCGAGCATGGACAACATGCTTGAGCTGATGGTCACCGGCGGCATCGACCTGTTCCGTGGCGTGCGCATGATCATTCCGCCTGCGTGGCAGAACGTCGAAACCATGGACGCCGATCTGCGCGCGTTCTACGAATACAACTCCATGCACATGGAGCCCTGGGATGGTCCGGCCGGTGTAGTACTTACCGATGGCCGCCATGCCGTGTGCCTGCTCGACCGTAACGGTCTGCGTCCGGCGCGTTGGGTCACCACCAAGAACGGCTACATCACCCTGGCGTCGGAAATCGGCGTGTGGAACTACGCACCCGAGGACGTATTGGCCAAGGGGCGCGTTGGCCCTGGGCAGATCCTGGCGGTCGACACCGAAACCGGGCAGATCCTCGGCAGCGACGACATCGACAACCGTCTGAAGTCGCGTCACCCCTACAAGCAGTGGATGCGCAAGAGTGCCCAGCGCATTCAGGCGACCCTGGAAGACCGCGACCACGGTTCGGCGTTTTACGACGTCGACCAGCTCAAGCAGTACATGAAGATGTACCAGGTTACCTTCGAGGAGCGTGATCAGGTGCTGCGTCCGCTGGGCGAACAAGGCCAGGAAGCAGTCGGCTCCATGGGCGACGACACGCCAATGGCTGTGCTCAGTCAGCGCGTGCGCTCGCCGTACGACTACTTCCGCCAGCAGTTCGCTCAGGTCACCAACCCGCCGATCGACCCGCTGCGTGAAGCCATCGTCATGTCGTTGGAGATCTGCCTCGGTGCCGAGCGCAATATCTTCGAAGAGTCGCCAGAGCACGCTGCGCGTGTGATTCTCAGCAGCCCGGTGATTTCACCGGCCAAGTGGCGCGCTTTGATGAACCTGGATCGCCCAGGCTTCGAGCGCCAGCTGATCGACATGAACTACGACGAGTCGCTCGGCCTGGAAGCTGCTGTGCGCAACATGGCCGATCAGGCTGAAGAAGCGGTGCGTGCCGGTAAGGTGCTGCTGGTTCTGTCTGACCGCCACATTGCTCCAGGCAAGCTGCCGGCTCACGCCTCGCTGGTCACCGGTGCGATTCACCACCGCCTGACCGAAAAAGGTCTGCGTTGCGACTGCAATATCCTGGTCGAGACTGCGACTGCCCGTGATCCGCATCACTATGCCGTGCTGCTCGGCTTCGGCGCGTCGGCGGTATATCCGTTCCTCGCCTACGAAGTGCTGGGCGACCTGATCCGCACCGGCGAAGTGCTGGGTGATCTGTATGAAGTGTTCAAGCACTACCGCAAAGGGATCTCCAAAGGCTTGCTGAAGATCCTGTCGAAGATGGGCATCTCCACTGTTGCCTCCTACCGTGGTGCGCAGCTGTTTGAAGCGGTCGGCCTGGCCGATGACGTCACCGAGCTGTGCTTCCGAGGTGTGGCCAGCCGCATCAAGGGCGCACGCTTCGTCGATATCGAAAACGAGCAGAAGCTGCTCGCGGCCGAAGCCTGGAACGCGCGCAAGACCATCCAGCAAGGCGGTCTGCTCAAGTTCGTTTACGGCGGCGAGTATCACGCCTACAACCCGGATGTGGTCAACACCCTGCAGGCAGCGGTGCAGCAAGGTAGCTACGAAAAATTCAAGGAATACACCACGCTGGTCGACACCCGTCCGGTGTCGATGCTGCGCGACCTGCTGAAACTGAAGCTGGCCGACAAGCCAATCGCACTGGATCAGGTTGAGCCGCTGGGCGAGATTCTCAAGCGCTTCGACTCGGCAGGTATCTCGCTGGGTGCATTGTCGCCTGAGGCGCACGAAGCCATTGCCGAGGCGATGAACCGTCTGGGCGCGCGCTCCAACTCCGGTGAGGGCGGTGAAGACCCGGCCCGTTACGGCACCGTGCGCAGCTCGAAGATCAAGCAGGTGGCAACCGGCCGTTTCGGTGTAACCCCGGAATATCTGGTCAACGCCGAAGTGCTGCAGATCAAGGTTGCTCAGGGCGCCAAGCCCGGTGAGGGCGGCCAGCTGCCGGGCGGCAAGGTCAACGGTCTGATCGCCAAGCTGCGTTACGCAGTGCCGGGCGTGACCCTGATTTCGCCACCGCCGCACCATGACATCTATTCCATCGAAGACCTGGCGCAGCTGATCTATGACCTCAAGCAGGTCAACCCGGCCGCTCTGGTGTCGGTCAAGCTGGTGGCGGAAGCCGGTGTCGGCACCATCGCCGCCGGTGTGGCCAAGGCCTATGCCGACCTGATTACCATCTCCGGTTACGACGGTGGTACCGGTGCATCGCCGCTGACCTCGATCAAGTACGCCGGTGCGCCGTGGGAACTCGGCCTGGCCGAAACCCACCAGACCCTGCGCGGTAACGACCTGCGCGGCAAGGTGCGGGTACAGACCGACGGCGGCCTGAAAACCGGCCTCGACGTGATCAAGGCCGCTATCCTCGGCGCCGAAAGCTTCGGCTTCGGTACTGCGCCGATGATCGCTCTGGGCTGTAAATACCTGCGCATCTGTCACCTGAACAACTGCGCCACCGGCGTGGCCACGCAGAACGACAAGCTGCGCAAGGATCACTTCATCGGCACCGTCGAAATGGTGATGAACTTCTTCACCTATGTCGCCGAAGAAACCCGTGAGTGGCTGGCCAAGCTGGGTGTTCGTAGCCTGGAAGAGCTGATCGGGCGTACCGATCTGCTGGAAATGCTGCCGGGCGAAACCGCCAAGCAGGGGCATCTGGACCTGACGCCGCTGCTCGGTAGCGACCACATTCCGGCCGACAAGCCGCAGTTCTGCCTGGTTGATCGCAACCCGCCGTTCGACGAAGGTCTGCTGGCCGAGAAGATGGTCGAGCTGGTCAAACCGGCGATTGAGGCAGCCAGCGGTGCTGAGATTGATCTGGAAATCTGCAACTGTGACCGTTCCATCGGTGCCCGTGTCTCCGGCGAAATCGCCCGCAAACACGGTAACCAGGGCATGGCCAAGGCGCCGATCACCTTCCGCTTCAAGGGCACTGCGGGCCAGAGCTTCGGTGTGTGGAACGCCGGTGGTCTGAATCTGTACCTGGAAGGCGACGCCAACGACTACGTCGGCAAGGGCATGACCGGCGGCAAGCTGGTGATCACCCCGCCGAAAGGCAGCCCGTTCAAGACCCAGGACAGTGCCATCATCGGCAACACCTGTCTGTACGGCGCCACTGGCGGCAAGCTGTTCGCAGCCGGTACTGCGGGCGAGCGTTTCGCCGTACGTAACTCCGGTGCGCACACCGTGGTTGAAGGCACGGGCGACCATTGCTGCGAATACATGACTGGCGGCTTTGTCTGCGTACTGGGCAAAACCGGCTACAACTTCGGCTCCGGCATGACTGGCGGTTTCGCCTACGTGCTGGATCTGGATAACAGCTTCTACGACCGCGTTAACCACGAGCTGGTGGAAATTCAGCGGATCAACAATGAGTCGATGGAGGCTTACCGTAGCCACCTGGAACGCGTGCTCGCCGAGTACGTCCAGGAAACATCGAGTGAGTGGGGCGCGACCCTGCTGGAAAACCTGGACGACTACCTGCGCAAGTTCTGGCTGGTCAAACCGAAGGCGGCAAGCCTGAAGTCGTTGCTCTCCAGCACCCGTGCCAACCCGCAATAAGAATGCGCCTGAAGTGGTTTGATGAGGTATTGCAATGACTGAACGTCTGAATAACGACTTCCAGTTCATCGAAGTCGGGCGCAAAGACCCGAAGAAGAAACTGTTGCGTCAGCGTAAGAAAGAGTTCGTCGAGATCTACGACAACTTCAAGCCTGCGCAAGCGGCCGATCAGGCACACCGTTGTCTGGGTTGTGGTAACCCCTATTGCGAATGGAAGTGCCCGGTGCACAACTTCATTCCCAACTGGCTCAAGCTGGTGTCCGAGGGCAACATCCTCGCCGCCGCCGAACTGTCGCACCAGACCAACACCCTGCCGGAAGTCTGCGGCCGTGTGTGTCCGCAGGACCGTCTGTGCGAGGGTGCGTGTACCCTGAATGACGGCTTCGGCGCGGTGACCATCGGCTCGGTGGAGAAGTACATCACCGATACGGCGTTCGCCATGGGCTGGCGTCCAGACATGTCGCGTGTGGTGCCAACCGGCAAACGCGTTGCGGTGATCGGTGCTGGTCCTGCTGGCCTGGGCTGCGCCGACGTCCTGGTGCGCAACGGTGTGACCCCGGTGGTATTCGACAAGAACCCGGAAATCGGCGGCCTGCTGACTTTCGGTATCCCCGAGTTCAAGCTGGAGAAGAGCGTGCTGAGCAATCGCCGCGAAGTCTTCACCGGCATGGGCGTCGAGTTCAGCCTGAACACCGAGATCGGCACAGATATCACCATGCAGCAGCTGCTGGATGAGTACGATGCCGTGTTTATGGGCATGGGCACCTACACCTATATGAAGGGCGGCTTCCCCGGTGAAGACCTGCCGGGCGTCACCGATGCGCTGGATTTCCTGATCGCCAACGTCAACCGCAACCTCGGTTTCGAGAAGAACGCGGAAGACTTTATCGACATGAAGGGCAAGCGCATCGTCGTTCTCGGCGGCGGCGACACCGCGATGGACTGCAATCGCACCTCGATTCGCCAGGGTGCCAAGTCGGTTACCTGCGCCTATCGCCGCGACGAAGAGAACATGCCGGGCTCGCGCAAAGAAGTGAAGAACGCCAAGGAAGAAGGGGTGAAATTCCTCTTCAACCGTCAGCCCATCGCCATCGTTGGTGAAGGCAAGGTTGAGGGCGTGAAAGTGGTCGAGACCCGTCTCGGCGAGCCGGATGCCCGTGGCCGTCGCAGCCCTGAGCCGATTCCGGGCTCCGAGGAAATCATCCCGGCGGAAGCCGTGCTGATCGCCTTCGGTTTCCGTCCAAGCCCGGCTGCCTGGTTCAGCGATTTCACGATCGAAACCGACAGCCAGGGCCGTGTCGTAGCGCCGGAGCAGAGCCAGTTCAAGCACCAGACCAGCAACCCGAAGATCTTCGCTGGTGGCGATATGGTTCGCGGTTCTGACCTGGTGGTGACGGCAATCTTCGAAGGTAGGAACGCCGCCGAAGGCATCCTCGACTACCTCGGCGTCTAAGCGTCTGCGTGATTGGCTTGGCCTCACGGACCGAGGCAAATCGTCGCAATAGATAAAAGGCACGGCACTCGCCGTGCCTTTTGTTTTGCGCTCTGCGAAAATGCCCGCACTTTTTTACCGATTACTTTTCTCGGGAACTGCCATGACCGCCCTGAAGAACGACCGCTTCCTTCGTGCTCTGCTCAAGCAGCCTGTCGACGTCACCCCTGTGTGGATGATGCGCCAGGCCGGTCGTTACCTGCCGGAGTACCGCGCTACCCGCGCCAAAGCGGGTGACTTCGTCAAGCTGATGAAGAACCCGGAGCTGGCCTGCGAGGTCACCATCCAGCCGTTGGACCGCTACTCGCAGCTGGACGCGGCGATTCTGTTCTCTGACATCCTGACCATCCCCGACGCCATGGGCCAGGGCCTGTATTTTGAAACCGGCGAAGGCCCGCGTTTCAAGAAAGTCATCAGTTCGATGGCCGATATCGAAGCGCTGCCGATCCCCGATCCAGAGCAGGATCTGGGTTATGTGATGGACGCCGTGCGCACCATTCGCCGTGAGTTGAATGGCCGCGTGCCATTGATCGGCTTTACCGGCAGCCCCTGGACCCTGGCCACTTATATGGTTGAAGGCGGCTCAAGCAAGGACTTCCGCAAGTCCAAGGCCATGCTCTACGACAACCCGCAGGCCATGCACGCGTTGCTCGACAAGTTGGCGCAGTCGGTCACCGCCTACCTCAATGGGCAGATCAAGGCCGGCGCCCAGGCCGTGCAGATTTTCGATTCCTGGGGCGGTTCGCTGTCGGCGGCGGCGTATCAGGAATTCTCCCTGGCCTATATGCAGAAGATCATCGACGGGCTGATCCGCGAGCACGACGGTCGTCGCGTACCGGTAATCCTATTTACCAAGGGCGGCGGCCTGTGGCTGGAGTCGATGGCGGATAGCGGTGCCGAAGCGCTGGGCCTGGATTGGACCTGCGATATTGGCAGCGCTCGCGCCCGTGTCGGCCACAAGGTGGCGCTGCAGGGCAACATGGACCCGAGCGTGCTGTACGCCAACCCGGCGGCAATCCGCGCTGAAGTCGGGCGTATTCTCGCGGCTTATGGTCATGGCAGTGGTCAGGTGTTCAACCTTGGCCACGGCATCACCCCGGAAGTCGATCCTGAGCATGCGCGTGCCTTCTTCGAAGCGGTGCATGAGCTGTCTGGGCAGTACCATCAGTAAGCCCTGCACAAAACAAAGGCCGCTCATGCGGCCTTTGTTTTATCTGCGTGTTGCTCAGGGCTTACGCAGATCGCGTACGACCCTTACCAGCGCCAGCTGTTCGGCTTCGCTGAGCGTATCGGCGTAGCCGGGCATGGCACCTGGACCGTCCTGAATGGCTTCGAGGATGTCGCTGTCGCTGTTGTTGTCCTGCCATTTGGCCTTGCTCAGGTTCTGCGCAAAGTACAACCAGCCGCGCATGGTGTTGGCGCGGCCGTCTTCGGCGTGGCATTTGGCGCAGTGCTGACGGTACAGCTGCGGGCCATCCACTTCGGCAAGTGCGGGCAGGCTGCCGATCAGGGTTAGTGCGCTGAGCAGGCCGAGCAGCGCCGGCTTATTTAACATTGGCCAGGTTTCCTTTGAGGGCGACGCCCGCCATGATCGCGCCAGCGTGGCATTCATACTTCTGGCTATCCTTGTACTCGACGTTCTTGTAGTTGCTGGCCAGGTCGACCACGGCATTGGCACCGGCCGCTTTGGCCGCGTTCTGGAAGCGGATCAACGCGGACTGCAGGGCCCAGCTGCAGGCGGCTTCATCGCTCTTGTTGAAGGCGTTGGTCTTCTGGCTGGTGGTGACGCCAGACTTGACCACGCTGACCGCGCCAGCTGGTTTGTTGCCAGCCAGGTAGAACTTCACGCTGCCGTCGAGGCGGCCAGCGTTGAGGGCTTCCTGCACGACAGTCTCGAATGGCAGAAAGTGGGTGGTGTCACGCGCTTGGCTGACGGCAGGGAACAGGCCGATGCAGGCTGCTGCGAGAATCCAGGTTTTGGCGTTCATGGGTCGCTCCTTTTTATGAGGTTTTTCTGGGAACTGCTTTGGGTTGCGCAAAAAGAGGTTGCTGCCGTAGCCAGTGTAATCCAGCTGCTTTTTAGCTCCAGCGTTTGAAGATCAGCGACGTATTCACTCCGCCAAAAGCGAAGTTGTTGTTCATCACGTACTGGTGGCTCATCTGGCGGAACTCACCGCGCAGGTAGTCCAGTTCGCCGCAGGCCGGATCGACCGCATCCAGATTCAGGGTCGGCACATAGCTGTCTGAGTTCATCATTTCGATACTGAACCAGGACTCCAGCGCGCCACAGGCGCCCAGGGTGTGGCCGAAGTAGCTCTTCTGCGAGCTGATCGGCATCTGGCTGCCGAACAGTTCCTGGGTCGCCAGGGTTTCCGCGACATCACCCTGGTCGGTGGCAGTGCCGTGGCCGTTGACGTAACCGATGGCGGAGGGTTGTAAACCGGCATCCTGCAGCGCCAGCTCCATTGCTCCGCGCATAGTCGCCTGCACCGGTTTGGTAGCGTGCTGGCCGTCTGAGTTGCAGCCAAAGCCGACGATTTCTGCATGGATGGTCGCACCACGGGCCAAGGCGTGCTCCAGTTCTTCGAGTACCAGAATGCCGGCGCCTTCACCGATCACCAGACCATCGCGGCCACTGTCGTAGGGACGCGGCGAGGTGTGCGGTGCATCGTTTTTCAGGCTGGTGGCGTAGAGCGCGTCGAAGACCATGGCTTCGGTGGGGCAGAGTTCCTCGGCGCCGCCGGCGAGCATCATCGGCAGGCGGCCGAACTTGATCGCTTCATAGGCATAGCCGATGCCCTGGCTGCCGCTGGTACAGGCGCTGGAGGTGGGGATCAGACGACCCTTGAGGCCGAAGAAAATGCTGATATTGGCCGCCGTGGTGTGCGGCATCATGCGGATGTAGGAGTTGGCATTCAGGCCGTCGGCCACCGAGTTGAGCAGCATATTGCCGAACGCCTTGATC
Organism: Pseudomonas sp. WS 5011; assembly: GCF_012985775.1. Taxonomy (NCBI): domain Bacteria; kingdom Pseudomonadati; phylum Pseudomonadota; class Gammaproteobacteria; order Pseudomonadales; family Pseudomonadaceae; genus Pseudomonas; species Pseudomonas sp. WS 5011. The sequence continues at coordinate 15,148 of NZ_JAAQXA010000003.1, read as the reverse complement.
TCGTCGGTGCTGCCGGTGGACGAGCCGCAGGCCACGCCCATCCGACCGTCTTGAATGCGTTCGTCGCCGAGCAGGCCAGCGTGTTCCAGCGCACGTTCGGCGGCGTATACCACCAGTTTGGAGACGCGGCCCATGCTGCGGGTCTGTTTGCGATTCCAGTGCTTGGGCTGCACAAAGTCATCCACCGGGCCGCCGAGGCGGGTGTTCAGCTCGCTGAAACGGTCCCACTCGTGCATATAGCGGATGCCGCTCTTACCGGCCCTGAAGTTCGCTTCAATCGTCGGCCAGTCGCTGCCCAGCGAGGTCACGCCGGCCATGCCGGTGACTACCACCCGTTTGCATCCGCTCATCAGCACAACCCACCATTCACCGCGAGGACCTGGCGGGTAATGTAGGCCGCCTCCTCGGACATCAGAAAATTCACCGCGCCGGCCACTTCTTCCGGGGTGCCCATGCGCTGCGCGGGGACCATCTTGAGAATTTCCTCAACTGGCACATCGGCATCGAGGATTTCGGTATCGATCAGCCCGGGTGCGACGCAGTTGACCGTGATCTTGCGCTTGCCCAGCTCGATGGCCAAGGCCTTGGCCGCGCCGATGATGCCGGCCTTGGAGGCGCTGTAGTTGACCTGGCCGCGGTTGCCAATCAGCCCGGACACCGAGGTGATGCAGACGATACGCCCGGCCTTGCGCCGCCGCACCATGGGCATGGTCAGCGGGTGCAGCACGTTATAGAAACCGTCCAGGTTGGTGCGCATCACGATGTCCCAGTCGTCCTCGCTCAGCGCCGGGAAAGCGCCGTCGCGGGTCAACCCTGCATTACACACCACGCCGTAATACGCGCCGTGCTGTTCGACATCGGCCTCCAGCGCCGTGCGGCAGGCAGCGCGGTCGGACACGTCGAATTGCAGGATGCGCGCCTGCTGGCCCATTTCGATGATCTGCGCCTGCACCGCTTCGGCTTCCTCGCGGCGGGCGCGGCAATGCAGCACGATGTCATAGCCGCTTTTGGCCAGGCGCAAGGCAATCGCCCGGCCGATGCCACGGCTGGAGCCGGTTACCAGAATGGTTTCGCTCATGGCTGTTGTTCCTGAAAGTCTTCTTGAAGATAGCTGGCCACCTGAGGTGGCCGGAATACGTTAAGCCGCGCCAGGGCCTCGATGCCGGGACCGCGCAGCTGGCATTCGAACACGCCCATGCCGTTGTCATCCTGCAGCGAGCGGCTGGCATGGATATGCAGCTCGGCTCCGGCCGGGAAGCGCTCGACATTGCATTCGTACTTGCGCGTGCCAAGCAGAAAGCCCAGCTCCACCGGCTCGCCGCGCAGGCGTGCCTGGCAGCCAGCGTAGGCGGCGATGCTCTGCGCCATCAGCTCGATGCCGACCCAGGCCGGCAGGCTGCCGTCCTCCAGGTTGAACAGGCCGCCGTTGCGGATGGTCAGCTGGGTTTCGATGTCCTCATCGCCAAAGCGCAGCACCTGATCGATCAGGATCATGTCCGCGGCGTGGGGAATCAGTTCGGCGATTGGCCATTGGCTCATGGATGTTCTCCTGGCGTTTCGCCGTGCTCTTCACCCAAGAGCAGGCTGATATTGTTGCCGCCAAAGGCGAAGGAGTTGCTCATCAGTCGGCGTGGGCGGTTGTTGCTCAGGCGGGTTCCGGGCTGGACCAGATTCAGTGCCGGCAAGGCCGGGTCAGCTTGGCCATCCCACAGGTGCGGGGGGAGTAGCTGATCCGGGTTGTATTCGCTCAGGGTCAGCCAGCAGAAAGCCGCTTCCAGTGCCCCAGCCGCGCCAAGGGTGTGGCCGACCATGGACTTGCTCGATGAGCAGGGCACACCATGGGGGAAGATAGCCTGCACCGCCTGGCTTTCCATTGCGTCATTGTGTGTGGTGGCGGTGCCATGCAGGTTCAGGTAATCGACCTGATCAGCGCGGATCCCGGTTGCCGCCAGTGCTTTGCGCATGGCCGCCTGGGCACCAAGGCCATCGGGCTGCGGTGCGGAAATATGGTGAGCATCTGAGCAAGCGCCGCCGCCGAGCAGGGTGATTGGTACGGCACGCCGGGCTGCGCCGCTTAGCGGCTCTCTGGTCATTAAGAACAGCGCCGCCGCTTCGCCGATATTAATGCCATGGCGATTGACGGAAAACGGATTGCAGCGCTCTGCCGAGACCGCTTCCAGGGCGGTAAAACCATTCAGCGTCAGGCGACACAAGCTGTCCACGCCGCCGCAGATCACCGCATCGCACACCCCGAGGTTCAGCAGACGCTGAGCGCTCAGCAGCGCCCGCGCGCCCGAGGTACAGGCGGTGGAAATGCTAAAGCACGGCCCGCTCAGACCCAGCCAGTCACTGAGAAAATTCGCCGGTTCAGCCAGCTCCTGTTGCGCATAGTGATAATGCGCCGGCAACTCGCCCTCTTTGAGATAGGTGGCGATGCTCTGGCTGGCTTCCTCAATGCCCGAGGTGCTGGTGCCGAGTACCACGGCGATACGCTCGGCGCCGAAACGGCTGATAGCGGCGCGCAGTTCTGGCTCGATTTCCAGCGCGGCAGCCAGCAGCAGCTGGTTATTGCGGCTCGGCGGATGGCCCGGCAAATCGGGTAAATCAGGCAGGCTCCCCGGCACGGCACCTACGGTCAGCGCGCGCTCGGCTACCCAGCCGGTTTGCGCCTGCATGCCGCTGCTATTGCCGGCAAACAGTGCTGTCGCCACCGCCTGCTTGCCTTGGCCGAGGGCGCAGTTAAGGCCTAGTGCGTTGAGGTAGACCGGCATCAGGGAATCTCTTCGTCGGCGAGGGCATAGACCCGGTAACTCAGTACCTGGCCCTGGCTCAGGGTGAAATCCAGCGGCGCGTGGTAGTCGATCAGCCAGTGCGGATCAAGCCGGCGCTGACCGTCGGCCAGTTGCTGCCAGGTGTCGGGCGCATAGCTGGCGGGCAGCTTGTCGATCGGGGTGAGGGCGAACAGCAGGGCGGCGAACAGCTCCTGGGCCTCGCTATTGGGCGGCAGCAGGCCATCGGCGCGCCACTGGCCATTCTCCAGCAACTGCCGCGCCAGGGGCACGCCGAGTGGATCGAACAGCGACCAGCGCAATGCCGATTGTTCGGCCTGCACCACCAGCCACCAGGTCTGCTGATCCGCGCCTTGCTGGCGTTCGACGCGCAGCGCGGCGGGCAGTGGCGCACCAAAGGTCGGCGCGCTTAGCGGCAGCGGCGTGTGAGCGGCGCAGGCGCTGAGTAGCAGGCCTAGGCCGAGTAGGACAAGGCGTCTCATGCCGGAGTTGCCTCCAGCGGCTTGCGCGCCACCACATTGACCAGGGTTTCATTGCGTTGGCCGGCCGGCTTGGGTTTCATCAGCCCCCAGCGCTCCAGCAAGCCGAAGTCCTTGGAGCGACTCCACCATAGATAGGGATAGGAGATGTTGTCGGCGACAAATTCGAAGCCCTGGTCGCGCAACATAGCCAGATAGCCTTCGGCGCTTTTCTGCACATGCATCGGGTGGCGGAACAGCCAGCGGATCACCCAGGTATCGATATAGAACTGAGTGGATTCGGCGAACAGCAAGCGCCCGCCCGGCTTAAGCACGCGCCAGAATTCGGCCAGGGCCTGTTCCTGCTCGACCAGGTGGTGGAAGGTCTGGTGACAGAACAGCAGGTCGACGCTGGCATCCGGCAGGTCGATCGCGGCGCAGTCGCTGGCGATCAATTGCACATCTAGGCCCAGGCGCTCCGCCTCGGCACGCGAGCAGTCGAGGCTGTTCGGGTCGGCATCCAGACCGATTATCCGTGCAGGCGCAAACGCCTCCTCGAGCAGGCCGAAGGATTTGCCCTGGCCGCAGCCGGCATCCAGCAGCACCGGTGCTTCTGGCAGCGGGCCGGCGAACAGGCCGCGCAGGTCATTGATCGCCACGCGCAGCACATGGTGCTGCCAGACGTGGCTCTGCAAGAACCAGAAGCCGAAGCGGGTTTCCTCGACGTAGGTGGGTGAAGCAGGGGTGGCTTCGGGCATCGACTGTCCTTAGTTGAACCTCTTTACGAGCTTGCGAGCTAGAGCCATACAAGGCGAAAACAGGCGAGGAAGCGGAGTTTACTGCTGTAAATGAGCATTCCGAGCCTGTTTTTAACGCAGTAGGGCCGACGCGCAGCTGATCGTAATAGGTTCTCAGTTATTGGCGCAGAGTTCGGCCAGCACCCGCAGGCGGCGGCGCGGTTCGGCGACATAGGGGTTTTTCGCGTCCCAGGCGTAGCCTGCGAGGATCGAGCTGATCATCCGGCGGATTTCCGGCTGCGCCTTCTCGAAATAGATCACGTCCTGGAAGCTGCCGTCGTACCAGCCTTCGACATACACGCGGAAGGTGTCGACGCCGCGCTTGAGCGGGATGGCAAAGTCCTGCTCCCAGTCCACCGTCTCGCCGCTGAGCTGGCGGTGCAACAGGCCAGCGGCCATGCTCGCCGAACGCATGGCGATGGTCACCCCGGAGCTGAACACCGGGTCGAGGAACTCCGCCGCGTTGCCGAGCAGGGCAAAGCCTGGACCGTGCAGGGTTTTCACGTTGGCTGAGTAGCCGCCGATGGTGCGCGCCGGGGTGTCCCACACGGCATTCTTCAGTACCTTGTGCAGGCTGGGGGTCTCTTCGATAAATTGCTTGAGGCAGGCGTCCAGATCTTCCGGGCGGCCCTGATAGCGGGTGGCATCGGCCACCACACCGACCGAGCAGCGGCCGTTGCTAAACGGGATGGTCCAGAACCACACATCGCGCAGGGTCGGGTGGGTGGTGATCAGGATCTTCTCGCGGTCGAAATCGGTACCTTCGCTGCGGTCCTCGACGTGGGTAAATACCGCCTGGCGCACCGGGAAGTTCGACGGCGTGTCGAGGTCGAGCAGGCGCGGCAGCACGCGGCCGTAGCCGCTGCCGTCGAGGACGAATGCGCATTCCACCTGGTATTCGTGGCCATCGGCGAGGCGACGTACCGAGAGGCGCGGGCAGTCGCCGCTGAAATCGACGGCGAAGATTTCCTCTTCATAACGGATTTCCACACCCTGTAGCTCGGCCTGATCGGCCAGTAGCTTGTCGAAGTCGGCACGCAGCACCTGATAGGTCGAGCCCTGACCCTTGGTGAAGGTGTCGCGGAAATCGAACTCGGTGTAACGCTCACCCCAGCCAAAGGCCGCGCCATGCTTGGTCTGAAAGCCCGCCGCACGTACGGCGTCGAGCATCCCGGCTTCCTCGACGAAGTCCAGACAATGCGACAGCAGGCTTTCGCCAATCGAGAAGCGTGGGAAGCGCTGGCGCTCCAGCACTAACACGTCATGGCCGTTGCGCTTGAGCAGCGCCCCGGCAATCGCTCCGGACGGGCCGGCACCTATCACTACGACTTGGCGTTGTTCGACTTCAAGAGACTTCATAGCGGCTTCTGGCCTCATGCGTGGCGGCGTGTGGGTAAGCACCGGCCAGGGCCGGTAACAGGGTCGAGATCAGGCCCATCAGCATCAGGGCGAAATACAGTGCCGGGCTGATTATCTGCTGTTGCAGCAGCAGATTGAGAAAGATGATTTCAGTCAGGCCGCGGGTATTCAACAGCAGGCTTTCGCGCCACTGCCCCGCATAGGCGCGCCGCTGCCCAGCGGCCCAGCTCAGGCCCAGCCAGTTACCGGCCAGTTTGCTGATGATCGGCAGCAGCAACAGCGCCGTAAACTGCCAGGCAGAATACCCCAGCCAGGCCTCCTGCCAGTCGATCTGCAGCAAGCCGAAGGCCAGAATCAGCGGCACCGCCAGCCAGGTTTGCAGCCAGCGCTGCACTCCGGCGGGCAGTGGCAGGCGTAAGGGCATGCGCAGGGCGGTGAGCAGCAGCAGGTAGGCAATGCCGAACACCAGGGCATTCAGGTGCAGTTGCTGCATCACCAGCAACAGGGTGAGAAAGCAGCTGCCATTGAGGAGCGCGGAGCGCAACGGCAGCAGCTTTAACAGTAGCGGCAGGCTGGCGGCCAGCAGCGGCCAGAGCAGGGTGGCAGGGTCGCTGCTGCCCTGGGCAAGGCCGAAGATCAGCCAGCACAGTAAATCCATGATGATCGCCGCCTGCAGCAGCTGGCGGATCTTACCCACTGGATAACCGAGGTGCTGCAGATAGAGAAACAGTACCGGAATGGCGGTCAGTGCAAACAGCAGGCCCACGGCAATATCGGCCAGCAAGCCTTGCTCCGGCAGCAGCCAAACCGCGCAGGCCAGGCCGCAGAAGAACGGCACAAAGAAACTCGGCAGGGCAATCTGCAGGCTGCCCGGTTCCAGTTGCAGATCAACCACATCACTGAGTATATGCCCGAGCAACAGACAGAAGGCTACGCCATACAAGGGCTCCAGCCACACCGGGGCAAGCAGCTCGCTGGCGCCGAAGCCCAGCGGCGTGGTCCACAGCATCAGCAGCGGCAGGCCCAGAGTGGCCAGCAGCAACTGGCTGACAATCGGGATCAAGCGCAGGCGTTTGCCCAGCCAGGTCACCAGGGCAAATAGCGCGAGCAATGCCAGCCAGGCCAGGGCGATGCTCATAGCGTCTGCGCCTGCTTATCGGTGGCTGGCCGGGTGCCCGCCCAGGGTGCGAGCAGAAAGCAGAACAGCAGACCGAGACTGATTGCCAAACCGAAGTTGGCAATCGCCGGAGTGTCGCTGATCAGCAGCAGGCCGAACGACAGCCAGCTGGTCAGCGCCGAGAGCAGGGTGCCGAGCAGACTGACCGCCGGGCCGCCGATGTTCTCGCGCATCAGAATGGCGTAATCGACGCCGATGGCGGTGATCAACAGCAGGCCGAACAGGCTGAACAGCGTTAGCGGCTGGCCCAACCAGCCGAGACAGGCCAATGCCGCCAGTGCCGCCAGCAGCGGCAGGCAGACCACCCGCAACGCGCCGCCGAGGCCGAAGGGCAGGCACAACAGCAAGAGGATCGCCACGCTGGAGATGAACTTTAATTCGGCGGCGCTAAGTTGGGTGGCGCTGAACAGTGCGTTGAGTTCGCTGATCCGGTCCACCAGTTGCACCCCTGGCATGTCCTCGATCAGCGGTTTGAGCTCGGCACTGTTGCTCAGCCCTTGCAGGCTGACCAGTCCGGCCACACCCTCGGTATTAGCTCCGAGCCATAGCGGGCGCCAGGCCTCGCCCAGGGGGCTGGCCAGGGCTTGTTCAAGGCTGGCCTGGTTGTTCTGTTGCAGCTCCAGTAATTCGTTATGCAGCGCGGCCGGCGGGATGCCCAGGTCGAGCAGCGGTTGCCAGTGCTGCGGCAGTGCGCCCAGCGCAGCGCGCAATTCCTGCAACTGACTGTCAGGGGCGACCAGTTGGCTGAGGGCGCGGTAGTCACGCAGCTGGCCGTTTTGCACTGCCTGATCCAGACGCTGACTCAACGCGGCCTGGCGTTCCAGCAATTGCTGCGGATTCGCTGCGCGCACCAGAAAGAACTGGCTGGTGGGCTGTTGCCCGGTCAGCTCGGCGATACGCTGGGCCTCGGCCAACAGTTGCGGCTCCTGGCCCAGCCACTGGCGCAGGTCATTTTGTGTATGCAGCTGCCACAGCCCACCTGCACAAAACAGCAGTAGCAACGCCAGCAGCGGCGCGCTGCCGATCTTGGCCAGCAGGCGTACCCGGCCGGCCAGCAGGCGTTGGCTAAGGCTCAGCAGTTGCGGCGACGGGCTTAGCTGCAGGCCGCGTAGCCAGGCTGGCAGCAGGCATACCGAACAGAGGTAGGCGGCAATCAGCCCGGCGGCGGAGAACAGTGCGACCTGGGTCAGCGCTGGAAAAGGGGTAAAGGCCAGCGCCAGATAGCCGATCAGGTTGGTGCCCAGGCTCAGGCTCAGGCCTGGCAAGGTGGCGCGCAGGGCGCCCCAGCTGCTCCAGCCTTCGCTGCCCTCGGCGTTGCTCCAGCTTTTACTTAAATAGTGTTGCGGGTAGTCGGCGGCGACCCCGACCAGGCTGGCCCCCAGTACCAGAGTCAGCGCGTTGATCTGGCCGAATACCAATACGCAGGCGGTACAGCCGGCCAACAGCGCCATACCAATCGGCAACAGGCTGACCAGCACCCGCACGCGGCGGAAGGCCAGCAACAACAACAGCAGGGTGCCGAGGGTGGCGCCGCCGCCAATCAGGCTGATCTCGCGGGTCGCCTTGGCTTGTCCAGCGGCTGCGTACAACACGCCGCCCGCTGCCAGCAGTTGGCCGCCGGCGGTTTCGATCTGGGTGCGGGTAGCGGCGACCTGGGCGGCTATCAGCGGCGGTTCCTGCATATCGAAGGCGCTGCCCTGGGCGCTGGCACGCAGCAGGGCCCAGGTCATGCCAGGTTCTTCCAGCAGCAGTGCGCCGCTGCTCAGGTCGGCCTGGATACGGCTGCCGGGATTCAGCGCCTGTTGCGCGCGTAAGCCCAGGCCCAGCCAATCCTGCTCGATGGGCAGCAGGCTGAAACCGGCGAAGGTGTCGAATAGCTGGGCGGCGCGTTGTTCGATCAGTTGTTGCGGCTGCTCCAGCAACAGCTGGCGATCTGCCGTCGGCAGCAGGCTCAGGCGGTTGCTGCGCAGGTAGTCGCGCAGCGCCGCGAGGTCGTTGTCGACGCTCCACTGCACCTGAGCGAAGCGCCCGCTGCCGCGCCACTGCTTGCCCACCTGCTGTACCAGGGCAATCGCCTGGTCGCGCTGCGGGTGACCGATTAGCAGCAACAGGTCCCGATTGAGCGGCTCCTGCATACGCTGTTCAGCCTGCTGCACAAGTTCATCGCCATTGCCGGCCGGCAACAACGCGAGCATATCCGCAGCCACGGGCGGGCCGTTGCGCCATTGCCAGGCGGCGAGCGCCAGTAGGGCGGCGAGCAGCAGCAGAAAGCCGCGCGGCAGCCAGCGTTCACTGAGCAAAGTCGCGCCGCTCCTGCTCACTTAGTGCATCGCCGGCCTGGCTCTCGGGTAAGCGCAGCACGCTGTGGTCGCCCTGGGTTTCATGCAGCTCGATGCGCTGCACCAGCGCGCCGCCGTCGATCTGGATGCGGCTAAAAATCTGCTTGAGCAACACCGAGTTCGGCACCAGGCGCAGTTGCCAGGCGTCAGCTGTGCCGCTTAGTTGCAACTCGAAATCCCGCGCCAGGCCGCTGTGGTCGCCCTTGAGCACGGCGAGAAACAGCCGGCTCTGCTGGGCGGCGACATCCTGGCCGGGCTGCTGTTGCCAGCCGCTTGGCGTACGTTTGGCGATGCCCTGGCTGTCGATGCGGTAATCCTGCTTGAGCGGGCTTTGCAGCCGCCAGAGCAGGCCGAGGTCACGGCTCAACACAAACTGACCGCGACTGGTCAGTGGCTGCGGCAGGGCGCGCAGGTGCTTCTCCTGAATCAGCGGGCCGCGCACCACAGCAGGCTCGGCCAGCTGGGCGCTGAGCTGGTCGAGGTCGAAGGCCAGCGCATTCTGGCTCAGCAGCCAGAAGCCGAGGCCTGCCAGCAGGCGTTTCACGCCAGCACCTTTGCAACGGCGTCGATCAGCACCTTGGGCGAAGCGAACTGCATCTCGCGGGTGGCGATTTCCACCGCCACCTGCACGCTGCTGCCACGGGTCATGCGCTCGCCGGTTGCGGCATCGGTGATCAGGTAGTTGATCTTCAGACGGTTTTCCCATTCCACCAGATCGGCGCGCACGATGATCTTCTGACCAAACTGCGCGCCACGGATATAGCGCAGCTGCAGGTCGATCACCGGCCAGGCGTAGCCGGCGGCGCGCATCTGTATGTAGTTGTGGCCGAGCTTGTCGAGCAGGGCGCAGCGCGCTTCTTCGAAGTATTTGACGTAGTGGCCGTGCCAGACCACTTCCATCATGTCGACGTCGAAGAACGGCACCTGCAGTTCGATTTCCGCCTGCAATACGCCCTTGCTACGCATAGAGCCTCCAATGCTGCGCGCGGATGCGCGCCAGGCACAGGCGCAGTTCGGCTTCCAGGGCGCGGTCTTCGATCACCGGGTGGAAGTCCACGGCCAGCTGTTCACGCATGGCGGCGATCGGCGCGGGGATGTCGTTCTTGCCGTCGCGCTGGCGCAGCCACACGCCTTGGTTGGCGGCCAGCAAGGTGGCGGCGGCGACCTGCTCGGTCAGCTCCAGGCTGCGCAGGGCGTCGCGGGCGGCGATGGTGCCCATGCTCACCTTGTCCTGGTTGTGGCACTCGGTGGACCGCGAGAACACGCTGGCCGGCATGGTGTTTTTCAGGGCTTCGGCGGTCCAGGCGCTGGTGCCGATCTGTACGGCCTTGAAGCCGTGGTTGATCATCGCGCTGACGCTCGGTGCGCCGGACAGATTGCTCGGCAGGCCGTGGTTGTAGCGGGTGTCGACCAGCAGCGCGAGTTGCCGATCAAGCAGGTCGGCGACGTTGCCCACCAGGTTTTTCAGGCTGTCCATGGCGAAGGCGATATGCCCACCGTAGAAGTGCCCGCCGTGCAGCACACGCTCGGCCTCGGCGTCGATCAGCGGGTTGTCGTTGGCGCTGTTCAGTTCGGTTTCGATGAACTGGCGCAGCAGACCCAGGCTGTCGGCCAGCACACCCAGTACGTGCGGCGCACAGCGCAGCGAGTAGCGATCCTGCAGGCGGTGCAGTGGCGCGGTCGGCGCGTCGATGGCCAGATCCTGGCGCAGCCAGGCGGCGACTTGCATCTGCCCCGGGTGCGGCTTGGCGGCGAACAGGCGCTCGTCGAAGTGTTCCGGATTGCCCTCCAGCGCCACCACGTTAAGTGCGGTGATACGGGTGGCCAGCTTGAGCAGGTAATCGGCGCGCGAATAGGCCTGGCAGGCCAAGGCGGTCATCACGGCGGTGCCGTTCATCAGCGCCAGGGCTTCTTTCGGGCGCAGGGTCAGCGGCGTCCAGCCGAGTTCCTTATGCACATCGGCGGCGCTGCGGCGCTCACCTTTGAACATCACGTCGCGTTCACCGCTGAGGGTGGCGGCGACATAGGACAGCGGCGTGAGGTCGCCGCTGGCGCCCACCGAGCCTTCTTCCGGAATCAGCGGCAGCACATCAAATTCGAGAAACGCCTGCAGGCGTTCGAGCAGCTCCACGCGCACGCCGGAAACGCCCTGACACAGCGACTGCAAACGTGCAGCCAGGACGGCACGGGTGGCAGGCTCATCGAGCAGCTTGCCGAGGCCACAGCCGTGGAAGGTGTAAAGGTGACGCGGCAACGCTTCGACCTGGTGCAGCGGCACGGCCACTACGCAGGAGTCGCCGTAGCCGGTGGTGACGCCGTAAATCACGCCTTCCTTGTCCAGCAGGCTGTCGAGGAAACGCGCGCCCTTGGCGATTTTTTCACGGTAGGCGGCATCGCTTTGCAGCTGCGCCGCTGCGCTGCGGCTGGCCAGGGCGACAACCTGCTCGATGCTCAGGGGGCGCTCGCCAAACACGATGGGATCAGGCTGATGTGTCGTCATCTTCATTCCAGAACGGGTAGAAATTGAACCATTGCAGGGGCGCATCCAGACAGCGTTGCGCGAGCTGGTCGGCGTAGCGCTGGGTCCAGTGGCGGATCACCGCGTCCCGCTCGCTGCGCTTCCACTGCAGGCGCTCGGCGAAGGGCTCAATGATCACCTGGTAACGGTTATCGATTTTCAGGCAGTGAATCAGATTGACTGGGCATTGCAGCAGCCCGGCCAGCAGCCACGGGCCTTGTGGGAACGCGGCGGGCTTGCCGAGGAAGTTCACGTTAACTGTGCGGCTCCCGGTGAGCGGTACGCGGTCACCGGCAATTGCCAGCCATTCGCCGCGCTCCAGGCGCTCGGACAATTGCAGCATGATTGCCGCATCCAGCTCGCTGACTTGAATCAGCCGCAAGTGCGTGGCCCCGGCCTCACCGAGCAGGCGGTTGAACTGTTCGGCATGTTTGGTGTGCACCAACACGTTCATCGTCACCTGCTCGCCGAGTTCGGCCAGGGCGCGGCAGACTTCGAGGTTGCCCAGGTGTGCGGCCACCAGCATTTGTCCACGGCCTTCCTGGCGCAGCTGGGTGCAGGCGTTGCTTGGGTCGATCAGGGTTACCTGTTCCAGGCCGAGCTTGCCGTTCCACACGTCGAGCTTGTCCAGCAGGGTGTCGGTGAAACTCATAAAGTGACGCAGCACCGACAGGCGGCTGGGTTGCAGTTCGCGGCGTCCGCTCCAGGTGGCCAGGTTGCGCTGGTATTGATAAATGCTGCGTCGCGCTTCGGCGCCGAACAGGTAGAAATACAGCACGATCAGGTACAGCAGCGGGCTGATCAGCCGGCGGCCGAGCAGGCGCGCCAGCCAAGCGGTGAATTTCATCAGGATAAAGCTGCCGCGCTCACGTTGCCCGGCCCAGTGTGGCTGGCTCATCCGCGCCACCTGTGCCAGAGGATCTGCGGGGCGCGCAGTAACATGCCGAAGAACAGCTTGGCGTGCATCTTCGAGATCAGCGCGTTGTCGTGCCACAGGCGAAAGTGCGAAAGGCCGTCCAGCGGGTAATGCACCTGGGTCGGCAACCACTGCATCGGCTGATTGCGCCAGGCCAGGCGTACCAGTACTTCGGTGTCAAAGTCCATGCGCTTGCCCAGGGTTACCGAATCAATCAGTGCCAAGGTGGCCGGCAGCGGGTACACGCGAAAGCCGCACATGGAGTCGCGGATGCTTAGCGACAGGGTGTTGATCCACACCCAGACGTGGGTCAGGTAGCGCGCGTAGAGGCGGCCTTTTGGCACGCTCTCGTCGTACTGCGGGTAACCGCAGATCAGCGCCGCAGGAGCGGCTTGCGAGGCGTCGATGAAGCGCGGCAGATCACTGAGGTCATGCTGGCCGTCAGCATCCACCTGCAGTGCATGACTGAAACCCAGTCGCGCCGCTTCACGCAGGCCGGCCATTACCGCGCCGCCCTTGCCCTGATTCACCGCCAGCCGTACTAGGTGAGTGTCAGGCTGAACGGCCAGCTGATCTATCACCGCCGCGCAGGCTGGGCTGGAGGCATCGTCTACCAGCACGCAGGGCAGGCCGGCCGCGTGCAGCGCGGCGACCACCACGGGCAGCGCGTGTTCGTGGTTATAGACCGGGATCACCGCACAGGGGTTATGCACTGGCAGCTCCCAGCAGAATTCGCCCTGAGGAGCAGGCGGCCTCGCCGTTGCGGAAGGCGAAGTACAGCTTGCCGCGCGCGGCGTCGAAACGCAGGCTCAGCTGTAAGCGATCTCCCGGGCGCACCAGTTGCTGAAATTTCAGCACTTCCATGCCGCTGAAGCGTGGTGGCAGGTCCTTGATCAACTGACGCGCCAGTTGCTGCGCCCAATCGACTTGCACCACGCCTGGCAGTACTGGCGTTTTCGGGAAGTGACCGCTGAAGTGCGCCAGGTCCAGCGGCACCACCAGCTCCAATTGCCATTCACCGTCCTGCTCCACGGCCGACAGTGGTTCCACCTGGGTTGGCCGTGGCTCGGCCAGCATTGCTTCGACGGTGGCCTGGGCCAGCTTGCCCTGACTGTTATAGGGCAGCTGCGCGAGCAGGCGCCAACGGCGGGGCAGGGCGATGGCTTCGCAATGACCGGCCAGGTGGCGACGCAGGGTTTCGGTGACGGTCTTGCGCCCTTCATTGCGCAGCGCATGCAGGCCGGCTGGGTTCAAGGCTACTAGGGCGCCGAGGTAGGCACGGCCTTCCTGCAATACGCCGAGGCGCGCATCGCTGAGCCATTCGTGGCTGCTCAGTGCCTGTTCGAGCATGGGCAGGGAGATACGCTTTTCTTCCAGTTTGATAATCCGATCCAGGCGGCCGCGCAGGGCAAAGCGGCCGTCGGCCTGCAGTTCCACCGCATCGGCGGTCTGTTCGCGATGGCCGACGGGCAGGTAGGGGGAGGTCAGGTGCAGCGCACCTTCGGCGTTCTGTCCCAGTTCGACGCCGGCGAATGGCGTCCACAGCTCGCCACCCTGGCGCCAGGCGATGCCGCCGGTTTCCGAACTGCCGTAGATTTCCGTGGGCCATTGGCCAAGCAGGTGCTGCAGTTCGGCAGCAGTTTCCGCTGGTAGCGCGCCACCGGAGGAGAACACCTGGCGCACTGCACTTAGCGCTGGCCAATTGAGGTTGTCGCCCATGCGCTTGAGCAAAGCCGGACTGGCGACCCAGGCGAAATCGCTGCCGCTGGCCAGGCTTTCGCGTTGCAAGTCTTCGGGGAACGGCTGGGCACGGCGCAGAAACACGCGGCCGGCGCACAGCGGCCAGAGCACGCGAAACAGCAGGCCGTAGATATGCTGGGTGGCGACGCTGCCAAGAATGGTCGCGTTGCCCAGTTGCGCGCCCCACAGTTGCTCCAGGGCGGTCACTTCATTGGCCAGCTGGCGCAGGGGTTTGTCGATCAGCTTGGCTTCGCCGCTGGAGCCGGATGTGCACAGGGTCAGCTGGCACTGGTCGAGATCGAGTGGGGCTGGCTGCAGCGCAGCGCTGTCGGCGTTAAGAAGGCCATCAAGATTGTCCAGCCACAGGTCGCACTGCGTACTCATACGTTGGCGGGTCTGCGGCTGCGCATCGGCTGGCAACAGCACAGCAATCCCGGCGCGCCAGGCGGCCAGCAGGGCGATGGCCAGTTCACCGGCATCGTCGAGGTACAGCGCCAGGCGTTTTACGCCACGGCCTTGCAGCTCAGCCGCCAATTGCAGGGCATGCTGGCGCAGCTGGGGGTGATCCAGGTCCGCGCTTACTGCGCGACCGGGGTGGGCGTCGAGCAGCAGGTGCTCGAGGGACAGCCAGTTCATTCATGTCTCCTAACACGCTGGCGCACCAGCCACTCACCCGCAAACAGCAGGCCCATCAGGCCGTAGGCAATCAGCCCGGTATACAGCGTCCACCAGCTCAGCGGTGCCCAGATATTCAGCGCCACCACCACCAGACCGTTGGCCAGGAAGAACCCGGCCCAGACCTGGGTAACAGTCCGCGTGTAGCGCACGGCAACCTCCGGCAACTGCGGCTCGGTCAGGCGCGCCAGGCGCTCGATCAGCGGTGGGCCGAACTTCAGGCTAAGGCCGAACAGCGCCAGCAGCAGGCCGTTAAGGAAACTCTGAAGAAGACTTCCTGATTTTGGCAAAATGCCCGGATTCCACCCGCCGAGTTTTCCAATGAAGCAGATGACCTTCGCCGACGCCGAGTATGCCGGTAAGCGCAAACAGACCCGCAA